>JBBQFO010000005.1:0-48662 GCA_038322035.1 Candidatus Obscuribacterales bacterium | reverse complement strand
CTAAATTCAAACCAAGCGCATCGGCGAGTGTTGGTTTGTCTCAAGGTCCGCCGATACCCAACGCTAATTTATCTACGGTCTTCATTGACCAGAAAGCTGCCAGCACTATAAGCGGAATGTCACCATCATGGCATGAGCGGGCACGGTGGCAAGGCGAAGGTCCGCCATACGTCAAAATAGGCAGAAAAGTTCGGTACGACCGCGCAAAGTACATCGCGTGGTTTATGGCTCGCGAGAGGCTAAGTACCAGCGATGCGGATTCCGCCGTCTAATTGTCCCAGATTTTTTGTCCAGCACTTCCAGGAATTGCTTGACGGCTCTGTTGTTCTTGAGGTTCGCATTGTCTTACCAGAATTTACTGGACGGACCAATGTAACTGTTCATCGAACGGACGGATTTCCTCAAGCCTTGATTGACGAAACATTGTGCCCTCAATGGCTGCATCACCAGGTAAGGCAGTTTGCCTTATTAACCTGCTTCACTACGCAAAATGAGTTTGCTAATCGCCGAGTCGCTCGGTTCGCAGCACAAGTTTTGGCGTCGGACTGCGCCGGGCTATTTAAGGTGGCGTTCGCTCGTATCGCGAAGGTCTAACACTACCCACTCAAAATCAAAACCCTGCGGATAAGGCAGGGTTAGGAGTAACACGAATGAAGCACGAATTTGATACCACTACAAATGATATCACCCCGACCAAGTTCAAGACGCAATTCTTGGCGGATACAGTTCAAGCGGCTGCAGAGGTGAGTAAGTAATGAATGCAGAACACATCGCCGAGTCGCTCGGAGGCACTGCCTACGGTGACAGCTATCTTGTTTGTTGCCCCGGTCACGCAGACCGTACACCAAGCCTATCGATTAAGCAGTCTGCCGACAAAGTTTTACTCAAGTGCTTTGGAGGCTGCGAACAGCGCCGGGTGATTGAATCACTACGTCAAATGGGTCTCTGGGATAGTAAATCAGCTAACGGGCAGCCAGTTACGACCTCGGTCCGTGAACCGGACCCCAAAGACGTTGAGAGGAAGAAGCAATGGCTCCATAACTTACTTGCCGGTGCATCAACTCCCACTCATGGCGATCCGGTCGACCTACACTTCCGCATGATTAGGAAGATTCCGCTCCTTCAATATCCAGAGTCCATTTTGTTTCATCCTCGGATGGCTTACTTTGTTTTCGACAAAGCAGCCGGTCGAAAGATAGTGCAGAGTTATCATCCAGGTATGGTTCAAGTCATCACCGCTGATGATGGCACTCTATTAGGAGCGCAGCGAGTCTACTTACAATCCAACGGACAGAAGGCAGACCTCGACCCCGTGAAGATGCTCATGCCATCGTTTCGCCCGCAGGTTCATGGTGCGATTCGTTTATGCGAGCCGACCGATGTTTTAGCAGTGGCAGAAGGCTGCGAATCGGCAATGGCATTTCACGCGTTAACACGCCTACCAGCGTGGTCAGCAGTGCATGCACACGGAATGGAAGTGCTCACGATTCCCGAGCAGGTGCGAACAGTTTTCATCTGCGTTGACCACGATGAAGCGGGAAAACGATCTGCCGACAAACTAACGCATCGCCTTCTCCTTGAAGGCAGAAAGGTATTCCAGTCATTGCCACCATTTCCGCAGGGTATCGCCTGCAAGGGCGCTGATTGGTCAACATATTTACAGGAAATTAGAAAGTAATGACACTCGAATTACAAGGGCACCATAACCCAACTGTGGACGACACCGATATACCAACGATAGACATTTTTGAACACGCGATTGAACAACACTTGCCTGAGAAGCATAATGTCGAACCATGGAGTGAAGCTATTTTGCCGACTGGCTATGTGCTGAATCGCTCTGGACTATATGCATTAGACGATGAAGGTAAGAGTAAGCGCATTGCTGGACCCGTCTGGGTCACTGCAATTTCACGCAATTCAGCAGGCGACACAGGCTGGTCTCTCATTGTACGATGGCTTGATTTAGATGGTGGTTTGCATGAACGAGCATTCCCGCTAGGACGCTTCCACGAAATGCACAACTCAATTGCCATTGAATTGGCGGATGGAGGCTTAAATATTGTTGTCGGCAAAGAGCTGGTTTCATACCTCAAGAAATCAGACGCGAGCACAAGAAGGCGCGAGTGCGCGAGCCGATCCGGTTGGTATGACACCAGAAGTGGTGAGCTGGTTTATGTTTTGCCTAACCAAATATTCAGCGGCGTCTCGAAAAGTGATGTCATTTTTCAGCCAACTGAACGCTACAGCCCGAGCGTTGAAACCATCAAGACGGCAGGAACATTGGCGTTGTGGAAATTAGAAGTTGGAGAGCCTTGCGCTAATCTGACTTATCCGATGTTCTTGCTCTGCGCCGCGTTCGTTGGACCACTCCTGCGTTTCGCGAACCTAGATAGCATGGGCTTCCACCTTCATGGTGCGTCGAGTCACGGCAAAACAACGGGTGCACAGATTGCAGGTAGTGTATGGGGCTGTGGCGCAGATCCCGCTGCTACACCCGAAAAATCGTTCGTAAGGAAATGGAACTCTACACAGAACGCGCTTGAAGGTTTAGCGGCTGCGCACAATGACAATCTTCTGATACTTGATGAAATTGGCACCTTCAACGGTAAGGATTTCGGGAAGGTTGTTTACGACTTGATTGGCGGCCAGGGCAAAGCCGCCATGGACGCATCGCGTAATTTGAAACAGCAGCGTTCGTGGCGTTTAGTAGTTCTATCCACTGGCGAGATTTCATGCCACCAAAAGATCGAAGAGAATGGTGGCACTGCTAAGACCGGGCAAATGATCCGCATGATAGATATCCCAGTTAGCTCTATGATTCCCAAAACAGACGAATCGCACGCACTAGTCACAGCGCTTAAGAAGAGCTGTGCTACCCATTATGGTCACGCTGGAACAGAATTCGTGAAGCAGCTGCTTCAGCTAGAAAATAATGTAAATTTACATGCACTGACTACTTCTGGATTGGAAGAGTCTACCGCGCTACTAGTCGACAAAGAGGCACCGCCGGCAATAACACGAGCCGCTGAAAAATTCGCGATGGTGCGATTCGCGGGAATGCTGGCAGTCGAGATGGGTATCCTTCCATTCACTGACGAGCAGGTCACTGAATGCGTCTCCAGTGTCTTCACTAACTGGGAAGCTACATGCGCTCCCGTACGCGACAGCGAACGAGCTCTTACAGCAATCAGCGAATTCATTCTGAAGCATAAAGACAGTCGCATGAAATCGATAATCTCGGATGACAAATCCGTCAGAGACCTTGCGGGTTTTTATGACGAGGTTAGAAATCTTTACTTCTTTACCGAAGAAGGTTTCAGAGAAGCCTGTCGAGGACATGATCCACGCGAAGTAAAGAAGGAGCTAAACGCTCGCGACTTCCTTCACACCAATGAGGGACCAGGCAGACACACAGTCAAACAAAAGCTTCCTGGCTTCACGGACTTGGTTCGATGCGTTGCGGTTAAAGGAACACTTTTATCGCAAGATTGATACTGACCTAAATCTACTGGGGTAAGTGGGGTGACTGGGGTATGCCAACACAGAGCAGCCTTTCAGTCGCCCCACTTGTTCGTGAGACACTGGGGTAAGTGGGGTGTCGCCCCAGCACGTCGCCCCATTCGCCCCAGTGTGCGCCCCAGTATCGAAGATTCCGAAAGTTCACCCAGTTGCACCATGCCCCGCAAACCCCGGTGACCCCGGTAAAAAAGTGCTATAGGTTTAGTCCACCGTATTCGCGCTGCTTGTCACCGAGCCCGCTCCAGTAGGTATCGGTCATCATCTCGTGAATCAGCTGCTGGTTCATTCCGAGGGCAATGTATAAGCCGCCAAGTTTACCAAGGAATACTGCTTGAGAAATTATGAGCGCGCGATACTGGTCGCTCGCGGCTTCATTCTTTTGCCTTATCAACTGAGCCAATTTCTGGCGCAATTGCTCGCGCTGACCCACCACCTCCGCTACATGCTTACGTGCTTCATCGTCAGGTATCATTCGCCTCGCCTCTCTTTTTCGGAAACGCCAGTTTAACCCAACTTCTAACCCAACTTGCCATCTGTTACCGATTCGATTGAATCGCCTGGAAGTCGAACTGATATACGAGCAAAGCTATCGGAATAGTTGCATCGACAATCGGACTACTCGGTCCTCTGAATTTTTTGTGTTCGTCAAGGTGATGGATTTGGCTCAGTGAGCTGCTCGGATAAGACATTTATTCGTCCTCTTCTTCATCGTTTAGAACACCTAGGTTTGCAAAACCTTTCTCGGCTCCGTGAAAGGTTTCCTGCAATTGCCTGTATAAATCAGGATCGACAACCTCAAGACTTGGTAGCTCTTCGTAATTCTCTAAATCCGCCAGCATCGCCTCAGCCTCTAACTGCGCCGCGGATTTGACGGGGCTAGTTGATGACCGTTGAGCGGGAATACCGAAAGTGTCAGGCATCAACGTGACACCCAATTTGTGCAGCAGCGTTGGATGCTTCACTCGACCAGAACGAAAGTCGACTAACAGACGGTCGACACCAGAACGATACATAGCCAGTTGACCAGCCTTGCACGCTCGTTCCCAAGCTTCCCGCGCCAATTCATTTCCAGGCATTGCCAATTTTTCCTCAACCGCGAATAACAGAGTGCCATCGTCATCACCCTCCACGCACTCAACCAACTTGCTCAGCACGCCACCACATCGCCGCAAGTCCACCGCGAATTGTTCAGCGTTTGGTAAAACCCATCCGCCGTCTGGGTCTTGCTTATACGAACTTTTCCAGTCTCTAGTCGCCACCTTATTTGCACCTCAATAAACCGAGATCCACAAACGCAGACCTCGCCATTTCCTGACTATCGCGGCACATCTTCAAACACGCTTGAAGTTCCGCCGGTGACGTTGCGCGCCCCAACTCTTTTTCACTTGCCACCAAACCTTTCTGGGCAACGCGAAGTGCGAGAGCCGCTAGCTCTGATGGCTTGCCGACCCGCTTTATCAACTTCTTCTTTTCCGCTTCAGCCTTAGTCCTGCGAAGTTCCAACCATCCCCCGTCGTGATGCCACGCACAGATCTGGTCATAGTCCTCTCTCAGGTCTCTTGATATAATCCGAAGGTTGGCTACCTTTTGCTTCAGGTATATTTCTAGCGCTCGCTTCTGCTTCAAGCTTTGTTCTGTAGTTTTGGTCACGATGTATGCCCTTGTATGCCCTACTACTTATAATAGTAACATAAAGCCCGGGAAGTCTAGATCTATTTTGTCCACCCGGCTGCGCGAGAAATTAGCACGGATTAGCAAAGCGATTAGCACGCCGAACAGTCACCGGCGCTTCGATTCGCAGATTCGCACGATTAGCATGACCAGTGAAACTGCCAGCGAATTCTAATAGCCAGATAGCCTTCGCCCAGACGATATACACGTTTCGTATATACTGTTAGCCTCACTCACGTCTTTCTGGCGAGCTTCTACTGCGTCCTCAAACGGCTTGAGAATGGTTGCCATTTGCGAACGTCCGCTCTCCATACGCGTCTTCAGCATCGCGTCAGTCTCACCGAATTGTCGAGCGCTAGGCACCGCAGATGATGCTAGTGATTGCGCGCGCTTCAGCACATCCTGGGTGCGCTCAAGTCTCAGCAGCGCTTCATTCTTTCTATCAAATGCAACTTGAAAGTAAGTAGACTGTTGCCCCTGCGACCAGGTGAGGACATCCGACAGTCTTGGACCATCGTCCTTCGGAAAGCTTGGAATGCTCGGTAGTCCAGTGACTTTTATCGGAGCTGCTTGAGATAGTGCAGTCGCCGACATAACTTGCGGACTTACTGGTGTCGTCGCAGGCGCAGAAGTGGCTTGTACGGGCGGAGCCGGCGGAACAGTTAGATGTAATATCGCAGCACGGCAGTGAGTTGCGCTCTCAGCTTGTGGAGCCAGTCTTAAGCTCTCTCTATACTCCGTGAGTGCAGCGGGAGCGTTCTTCGTTTGCAGATGGGCATTGCCAAGATAGTAGTGAGCTGTTGCATTCTTGGCGTGCTTACCTTTGGTCGCCGTAGTCAGTAGCCTAATAGAAGTACCGAAGTCAGATCCACTATAAGCTTTGATGCCATCGGTCAGTTCATCTGCTGACGCAACGTTAACTGACAACGCCGCGAAGACAAATAGCAGTCTTGCACTCCTCATTCGAGTTACTCCTGAATCGTGGAAATTGAAGGCTGATTATACCGCTAGACTCTGCAAAATTTTTAAATTTTTTGAGAGTTGGTCGGAAAGACCACGTTATGAATTAATTGATTCGGACCGGTCAGTTGCCTTCACTCAACTGGGATACCCTACCCACCCTTGGCACCCCGAGACGCCCAGCCTGCGCCAGCCTCAGCCTACCTATGTTAACATTAATGGTGTTAGATATGGTGGCATCTCGTGCATATCTTTTGTATGATGATGTGCACACTTAAGAGGTAACTGCTATGCAGACAATCAACAGGAAACTCAGCCCAAAACAACCAAACACGGCTATGTTGCCGTCGAACGTCATAGCTATAGCCTCAGCCCATGGCACCGAGCATAGTGCTAACCAATCTCTGATTACGGCTAAGTCCACTAACACGCCACCACTCAAGCCGAGGAACCGAGACAGACGAGAGCGTGAGTATCTGACTCCGAGCGAAGTACAGCAGCTCATGACTGCCGCGAAGAAAGTAGGTCGTTACGGTCAACGAGATGCAGCGCTTATCCTTATCTGCTTCCGTCATGCTCTGCGTGTCAGTGAGTTGGTTGACCTTCAATGGCAACAGATTGATTTCGATAGCGCCAAGATCCATATCAACAGAGTGAAGCATGGCGACTCGTCGGTACACTTCCTAGAAGGTGATGAGTTGCGGCTACTCAGGCAGTTGAAGCGCGACACTCCCAATTCACCGTTCGTGTTCTCTACTGAACGCAGCACACCACTGAGCACCCGACACGTTAGAACTCTTGTCGCTCGAGCTGGTGAAGTTGCCGGTCTGCCGTTTCCCGCACATCCCCACATGCTGCGACACGCTAAAGGTTATCAGTTAGCCAATCGTGGCGTAGACACTCGGGCCATCCAAGCCTACTTTGGGCACCGCAATATTGCACACACAACCTTATACACCCAGCTCGATGCGAATAGATTCCGAGGTTTCGGTAAGGACCTTTAGCGTTGTGCATGTCTTTGTCATGTTCGCTATATGTGCTTTGAATACGTACCCATTGAACACGCCTGATACCGCCAGCCATCAGACCCTCAGCTCTTGATGATTCAAGCCGGAATGATCTTCGATTCCGAAACTATTGGTTAGCAGTGTCTAAACGTGGTTCCCATACCAATTCAGCTTGCGACTATATGCATATGCTGTATCAATTACATCCGAGAGCTACGGTAGCTTGTCGGTAGCCTGTGATAACTTTTACTACCCCAAAAAGAAAGCCGCCTTTCGGCGGCGATCCAGATTGATTGGGCGAGCAGGGACTTGAACCCTGACCCTTGCGGACTAGATCCTAAGTCTAGCGCGTCTGCCAATTCCGCCACTCGCCCAAAAGTGGTCTTGCAAGGAGGCATGTGACAGGATACCATGATTGGTTTGAGTTTGGTCGACCTGTGCGTAAACTAGGCGGGGTCGGCGTTTTGATAGCTTGTCAGGTTCGAGTATCGGCTCTTGAGAGCCTCTGGCGAGCGGCATTTGAGGCTCAACAATTACGTGATCGCGTTTAACTCAGTCGCCAGATCTTTGAAGCTGTGGTAGCGGTTCTCGGGCTTCTTCTGCAAGCACCTCATCACAACGGCTTCTAATTCTTTGGGCACTTCCAGCTCTTCTGCAAATGGCTTGGGTTCTTTGTCTCGGTGCATCATCAGCGTGCTGAAGTCGTTGTTTCCTTCGAATGGTGGCATGCCTTTCAGTACGTGGTACATCGTGCAACCTAACGAATAGACGTCTGATTCGAGCGACGGCTCTAGTGCGAAAGTTGCGTCTGGTGACATGTAAGCAGCGTTGCCGTAGATGCTGCCCGTTTTCGTGCCTATGTTTTCCCACTCCAGGTTGCTAAACATTCTCGCTGCTACGGCGAAGTCTGAAATTTTTACAGCGACTTGCTCCTCATTCATCGAGATGTAAATGTTGCTTGGCTTTACGTCCTGGTGGAGCCATCCTTTGCTATGTGTATGGTCAAACGTTTCGCATGCTTTCACCATTGTCTCGATCACCACATATGGTGACATTCGTCCGTACTGGTGCAAAATCATTTTCAGGTTTTTGAATGCTTTCAGTTTTTCAACAACCACGTAAACTTTTGGAATCGAAGTTTCTGAGTCTTTTGTGATTCCGGAATCTAGCACTGTCACTATGTTTGGATGCTGCACTCCGATTGTTTCATGCAGCATGTCGGCGAATTTACGAATTCTTCTTGGTTCGCCGCCGAGCACTTGTGACTTGATGATTTTGATAACTACTTTCTCTTGCGATGTCGTGTCGATGGCGTAAAAGACGTTCGACAACTCGCCTTCGCCCTTCCACTCTTCGATTTTGTATCGCTCCGTCGCGAAAGTTAAGTTCTCTTTGATTTCGAATACGTTGTTGAAGTGAATCGACTTGACGAGCAACGTTCCGTCGTGTTTGCACACTACAAAATTAGAATACGCCGGGTAGTTTCGGCTGCATGCCGGGCATGTTTTGCCGCCCACTTGTGGCTTGACTACCCTTTCTGCTTCTTCGTCGGTGCGGATTTTTGGAAAGAGTTTGTCTTTAAGCGACATGGTGCTGCCCTTTGCTTATCTATGGGCACTCGAGACGAATGCGCGCTCCATTTTGTATACCCGATTTGGTGGGGTTGTCCCGGTTGTCGAGCGGCGGCTGGAAAACATAATGCCGCGAACGCTGGACGCGAGCGCGTTCACCTGCGAAAATAATTCGCGTTAATGTTCGAGTTGCTTTGGCCTTGCCCAGCCGCCGATGCCTCGCTGCAGTCTTTCAGTTGATATTCAATCCGCAAAGGAGCTGGTCGTGGAAAAGAACCTGAAGTCCAATGTCCTCGTTGAAGATGACCGCACCGGAACCTCAGTCGAGACGTTGAAACGGGCGATCGCCGATAACCTATTTTACATTCAGGGAAAATTTCCAGACGTCGCAACTAGAAACGATCAGTACATGGCACTGGCGTACACAGTCCGCGACCGACTTGTGCATCGCTGGTTGACCACGACAAAACAATTCATCAAGAGAGATTGCCGTGTCGTCGCTTATCTCTCCGCGGAATTTTTGCTCGGACCACATCTGGTCAACAACCTGCTCAACCTGGAACTCTACGACAACGTCAAGCAAGCAGTTGAAGAAATTGGATTGGATTTCGACACACTCGTCGATCAAGAAGAAGAGCCAGGTCTGGGCAACGGCGGTTTGGGACGACTCGCTGCCTGCTACATGGATTCACTCGCAACGCTAAACATCCCAGCAATCGGATACGGAATCAGATACGAATTCGGTATCTTCGATCAAGTGATCAAAGATGGATGGCAAGTCGAAATCACCGACAAGTGGTTGCACTACGGCAATCCGTGGGAAATCCCAAGACCGGAGCACACGTTCGAAGTGCAGCTCGGCGGACACACCGAAGGTTACACCGATAACAAAGGTCACTTCCAAGTCAGATGGATTCCGGAGCGCGTCATCAACGGCGTTCCTTACGACACACCAATCTCCGGATACAAAACCACCAACACAAACACGCTTCGTTTGTGGAAAGCAGAAGCGCCAGAATCATTCAACTTTAAAGCGTTCAACACCGGCGATTATATCGGTTCGGTGCAAGAGAAAATGTTCTCTGAAAATATTTCGAAGGTTCTCTATCCAAACGACGAGCCGATTCAAGGAAGACAGTTGCGCCTCGAGCAACAGTATTTCTTCACTTCGTGCTCCTTGCAAGATATGGTCCGTCTCCATTTTGCTAACGGGCAGAAGCTCGAAACTTTCCACGAAAAGTTTGCTGTTCAATTGAACGATACACATCCGTCCATCGGTATCGCAGAGCTGATGCGTTTGCTCGTAGACATCCACGCGATGGAGTGGAACAAAGCCTGGGAAATCACAGAGAAAACCTTCGGCTACACAAACCACACATTGTTGCCAGAAGCACTTGAAAGATGGGAATACGATCTGTTCGCATCAGTGCTTCCACGACATCTCGAAATCATTCTCGAAATCAACAGACGTTTTCTTGAATTAGTGCAGAAGAAATATCCTGGCGACAATGGCAAGCTGCAAAGACTTTCGATCATCGATGAGTCAGGCAGAAAATTCATACGCATGGCTCACCTCGCCAGCGTCGGCAGTCACTCGATTAACGGCGTTGCCGAGTTGCACAGTCATCTCCTCACCACTGATGTATTGAAGGACTTTTACGAATTGTGGCCCAAAAAGTTCGGCAACGTCACCAACGGTGTCACACCAAGAAGATGGATGTTGGTTGCCAACCCAGAATTGAGTGAACTAATCACCGGCACCATCGGCGATGGCTGGACGCATGATTTGAAACAGTTGAAAAAACTGGAAACTCACGCGACCGATGCAAAGTTTCGCAAGAAATGGAGCGACATCAAACGCGCCGTCAAGGTGCATCTTGCCGAGTACATCAAGATGCACAACAGTGTCACCGTCGACCCCGACTCGATGTTCGACGTTCAAGTTAAGCGCATGCACGAATACAAGCGTCAACTTCTAAACGTTCTCTACATCATCACTCTCTACAATCAGATCAAAGACAATCCGAAGTTAGATGTCGCACCGCGCACATTTATATTTGGTGGCAAGGCAGCTCCAGCATATGCGATGGCTAAGTTGATCATCAAACTGATCAATTCTGTTGCAGACGAAGTCAACAATGATCCGATTGTGAGCAAGAAACTCAGAGTCGTATTTCTCGTCGACTACAACGTCAAGCTCGGTCAACAGGTCTATCCGGCTGCTGATTTGTCTGAACAAATCTCGACTGCAGGTAAGGAAGCATCCGGCACTGGCAACATGAAGTTCGCCCTCAACGGTGCGCTAACAATCGGCACTCTCGATGGTGCCAACATCGAAATTCGCGAAGAAGTCGGCGACGAGAATTTCTTCCTGTTTGGATTAACCGACGCCGAAGTGAAGCAACTCAAATCGAGTAACTACCGACCTCGCGACTTCTATGAAAACAACGACATGCTCCATCGCGTTATCGACCAAATCGCCAGCGGACACTTCTCAGACGGCAACGTCCAGATCTTTAGCCCGATCGTCGACACACTGCTCAACAGAGATGACTGGATGTTGCTAGCCGACTACCAAGCGTTCGTCGACGCCCAGCACAAAGTTAGCGAAGCATACAAAGACAAAGACAACTGGACGAAGATGTCAATTCTCAACGTCGCTCGCATGGGCAAGTTCTCTTCTGACCGAGCCATTCAGCAATATTGCGACAACATCTGGAAAGTCGACCCGGTCAAAGTCATCCTGGACGACATCGATCCGGTCGCTCTGGTTTGCGCAGTTTGAGGAAACCATGACCCGAATATTTTGGCTTAGCTTTCTTTTGCTGTTCGGCGAAATTTTAGCGTTGCGGTGGCTCGGCATCGAGATTCCGGTGGTCAGAGACTTCCCGAATTTAGTGATCATGGTTTGTCTCGTTGCCGCTTCGGCTGGTATTTCGAAAGCCAGCGCGAAATCGCTAGATCCGAAAGTTACTCTTGCCCTGGTATGTGGTGCCTGCGTTGCCTTACTGACACCGCTCATATTTTCAGTGCAATTGGGTTTGCCGAGTTTGTCTCTGAAATTTGGCGGCGCTGACGACGCATCCGCAATAACGCGTGCACTGGTTGTTCTGATGGTTGTGGTTTCGTCGCTCTATGCGATTTTCCATTTGATCGGAAAATGGCTGGGAAAGGAATTTGAAAATGCACCGCCGTTGAAAGCGTATTCTTACAACTTACTCGGGAGCATCGCCGGCACCATCGCCTTCGCGCTCATCTCATGGCTCGCATTGCCACCATACGTGTGGATTGCTGTAGCGGGAGCTGTCACATTTATTGTATACAAAAAACCGGTTGTTCCAATCCTCACGGTTGCGTTAGCGGTAGCAGCATTCACGACGTCTTCGCACAGCATGTGGTCTCCATACAGCAAGCTGGATGTCCACCCGATCGCGCTCGAACACAACACTGTTATTGGACCCAATAACTACATGTTGAATTCGAACAATCAATATTTCCATCTGGCAATGGAAGTGTTGACACCGGCACAGGAAGAGAAGTTCGAAGTGGAGGCTAAGGCGAGAGAAGCAAAAGAAAAGAAGCCACTTTGGTATCCATTCGGCTGGGTGCAATTGCCGTATCAAAGCACGCCGTATCACGATCGGGTCTTGATTCTCGGATCTGGCTCTGGTAACGACGTAGCCTATGACCTCGCCAACGGTGTCAAACATATTACTGCTGTTGAAATTGATCCGATGATTTGCAAACTCGGACGAGAGCGACATCCGAACAAGCCATATATTGATCCACGAGTCGATGTTCGCAACGAAGATGCTCGCACCTTCCTGCGTTATTCGAAAGACAAATTCGATATCGTCAACTTCGCGTTTCTTGATCCAGGAGCGACTTTGAATTCAGCGTCGTTCTTGCGCGTTGACAACTATGTCTACACTGTCGAGTCGATTCGCGCCGCAATCAAGCTTTGCGACGTGAACGGAATCGTCTGTATGTCGTTTGCGACTGGCGCCGATAGTCCGGTTACCGATCGCTTGTACAAAACAATTACTGACGCCAATGGTGGCGTGCCCCCAATCGGGTTCACAAACAAAGAGTTGTACAGCTGTTACTTTGTCTTCGGTCCGGGTTTGAAAAACTTCAATGTTGCAAATCTGACTGCTGTGAACATGGTTCCTTACAAAACGTCCGGAGAAATCCGCCCTTGCACAGATCAGTGGCCGTTCCTGTATCTGGCTTACGATACTAGCGGACTTTGGCTCTACATCATGGTCCTAGTCGTTGCTGTCGTCCTGCCGGCGCTGCTTCTTTTGCGTGGAGGTGGCACCGGTATCAGTGGCGCTGAGTGGGCTAATATGTTCTTCCTCGGTCAAGCGTTCATGCTTATGGAAACCAAGTCGATCACGCACTTGTCGCTGCTGCTCGGGGCAACGTGGATTGTTAGTTCGACCGTGATTTTGACGGTCCTGCTATTTGCCTTTACAGCTAATTTGCTCGTCTCGAAAAAAATGGTGCCGCCTATCCATGTGCTTTACGCATGTTTGGTGGTCAGTTTGCTATTTCAAGTATTCGTGCAGATTCCAGAATCAAGTTCGATGTCTCCAGCTGCGATTACTTCAATCTATTGCTTTATCGATTGTTTCCCAATCTTATTCGGTTCAATGATCTTTTCCACTTGTTTCGGCAAAACCAAGTTTGCAACGCAGGCTCTGGCTGCCAATCTTCTTGGCGTTTCCATTGGTGGATTGACGGAGAATCTTTGCATACTGATAGGAACTTCGAATCTGACTTACGTCGCCATGCTGCTTTATGGAATGTCGTATCTTGCAGTGCTGCGTCGAAGAGGCGAGAAGGATTCTGCAACAGTTGGAGGTGCATAAGAATGCCTTCGATGATGGACCTATCCAATGAACTCGGTTCAGTCGCATTGAACAGAGGCGATTACAAAGAAGCGAGAAAGCAATTCCGCTTTATGGTCAAAGAGTCGCTGAAATATGGAGAGCAAGAACAGGCTGTTGCCCAGAATCGATTGGGAACTGCTTGCACTCGAGACAAGCGCTACAAAGAGGCTGAGGAAGCGTTTCGCGCGAGCATCGATCTGACTGAGCGCGCATACGGTGCATCGCATCCGGCAGTATCCGCCGAACTAAACAACCTCGGGTTCGTGCTCTGGAAGGGATTGGGCAATAGAGTTCAAGCGAAACAGCTGTTTGAAAAATCTGTTCAGTTGATCGAGAACGCGATGGCATCCGAGTCTGACACCTCAGTTACGGATCGGGAAATATTTTCAGAGGCTTTTGAGAATCTAGCCAGCCTTCTTCAGGATGAGCGCGATTTTGCCACCGCGGAGGAGCTGCTGCGGAAGGCTATTAAAATCCAAACTGATGGGGTCGACATCGCCTCACCCACCCAGCTGCGACCGCTGATGCAGCTGGTTCAGTTGATAGACAAACAGGGACGTTCGAAAGAGGCGCGAGAGCTGTTGGATGAGCACCTGGCGGCGGCGCAACAGGCGCTCTCCGCTGGACCAATCGCCGAATAGGTTGTATACCTATCTTAGAGATCATCTGGCAATTCTTTTGCGAGTGTCACAACTATGAAATCCAAATCAGCCCTATGTTTAGCCGCTTTGTTGGCGCTTTTTGTGCCAGCTCAGTCTCGGCAGCCCGCTTACCTCGGCGGTCAGACCGCGCACGACCGCATCACCGCCATGACTTCCGAGCTTCACTGGAACCAATCGCTGGGTCAAGTTGAACAAACCGCCCGGGAGCAAGGCAAAATGGTCTTCTGGGTCCACATGTTGGGCAGTATGGGCGGCGCGACGTGAAGTGCCGGTAACAGCTTGAGAGCCGTGTCGCTCTCGCAGGAACCAGCCATCTCCGCCCTCAAGAACTATTTCGTCTGCGGAACCAAAGACATTACTGATGAGCCTTACGCCGGTGAATCCGGACGGCACGACAATTTTGGCAACGCAGTCGTGACCACGAACGGCGCCGGACCGCACAATATCCAGATGTTCATGCTGGCGAGCGACGGTACCATCCTCAACGTCTTGCCCGGATACTGGGCGCCGCAAGATCTCGTCTATGAGATGGGGCTCGCCAACGAGCTGAATCGCATCTGGACGAGTAATCAATATTCGCGCCAGCAGAAAGACCAGCTGTTCAAGCAGATGCACCTCGCTCACATTAAGCAGCATCCGCCGGCGATGACGCAGCGCAGCCATTTGCAAGGCTTTGACGCGCAATACGAAGCTGAAACCAAGTTGCATACTTCAGACTTCATTCGTAACGCCGCGGCCATCGAACATCCGCCCACTCCAAATCAAAAGTGGTCGCCAGCCAACTTCAAGACCACCGATGAAGTAATGCACGAACGCCTTGCATCGCACGGTTTTGAGCGGTACGACCGCTTCAACGTCGCCGCTTTTTCTGATTACGGAAAACAGCGATACGACAAACATGAAGATGCCATGCGGCCAGACGGGCACATAGATATGGAGAAGGCTGCTAATATTCCTTCTTTGGGTAAGGCAAACAAGAAAACTAATGACGACACCGACGACAAAAAACAATGGGGAAATACATACCTGCGTTAGATTTCGTGCAGCGCGTCTTTTGCTAATTGTATTTTGTAGTCTGGCTGGACTGTCAACAGTTCAGGCCAATTCTGTTGCAGCGAAATCCACCCATCATTTTTCGCACAAAGCGGCCGGCACTGATGCCACTAAGAAAGCGGCCAAGCCATCGTCCGAGAAACGGCGACCCATTATTTTGGAAGTGTTTCCAGATCAAATCGCAGCGAAATCTGGTATCAAGGCTGGTGACAAAATAATTTGCGCCAGCGATCAAATGATAAATCGCGCCGAAGAATTCATCAGACAAGTCCATCTCTACAAGGATGCAGAGTCTCGAATTATTCTCACGCGCGGCGACGAGACAATCATAAAAACGATCAAGCCCAATGCGGAAGGTCGAGTCGGCGTCAGAATTAGTGACATGAACGACGCTATCGTCAGCAAGCAAGAAAAGAATGGTGCACCAACGTGCCCAACTGCTGTCATGGTCACTTCGATCGTCAATGCAAGCGGCGCACCACCTGTAGTTACAAGCCTCAAGCCTGGCACGTCCGTCAAAGTGCTCTACGAAGAACCGCTGCTAGTGCAGGCGACAAAGAAACACGTTGGGATTTGCAAAATTAGATTGGAAGCAAACACCGCGGGAATGGGTCATGACCAATTTACCAAAGGCGATTGGTTCACGTGCTCGTCGTATCTGCAGCCAAGCCGCATCGCGCCCGGACCGACCACTAAAGATAAACCGGTCACGCTCGAACAATCTGAGTCGTTGAAAGCTGGAATGACTCTGGTGGCGATCCGGGCACTCCTGGGTTCGACCGGTAATTTGCTCTCCCGCGACCACAATATTAAAGGCATCATCGGGCAAACAATTGTGTGGCAAAACACCGATGGCTCCAATTTGTGCTGCAATTTTGAAAACGACCGATTGGTCTACAAGTCGGCGTTCCTTTTGAAATAAGCGCAAAAAGGGACGAATTTGCGGCGGGCGTGGCATAAGGTGCTATGCGCACGAACCTCAAGATCACGCAAATGGGTTTCATACTGGTGGGTATTCCGCTAGTGTTCGAGCTGGTTTTCGTTGGCATTCTTTCTTATAGAATGCAGCAAGCTGAAATCGAGATCAAGAAACAAGCGGCGACGAAAGAAATTTTGTTCATAACCGGAAGCATGGGCATCCTTGCCGGACAGTCTGCTGCCAGTCTGGCCGGCTATTCTAGAATGCCCAGCAGATATTTCCGCACTCGCTATCGGGCATCTGTAAAACAGTGGTCAGAACGCTTTGCCGAACTGGAAAAACTACTAGCAAACGATCCCGTTCACTTGAAAATTTTGGAGGACACCAAACCGAGTTTCCTGAAAGGAATTCATTTGATGAAGGAGATTGAGGAGTCAATCGACAACGGCGGAGAGGGAAAAATTGTAAACAATCCAATGCAATTATTGGATGTCAAAAACATGATTGATAATCTATCCGACCAAGTTGGAAAGATTATGACCGATTACCTCGCGTTGGCTGCTGAAGGTCCTGCGAAAGAGGGTTCAGCAAGAGAGATGGTGCAATACACGATTGCAGTCGGTGTCGCTGCCAACATCATTCTCGCTATCTTTTTGGCGAACTTGTTTACCAGCGGCATTGGCAAGCGCTTGAAGCGAGTTTCGGAAAACATCAGGCGCGTGCCGAAAGGAATTCCGCTCAACCGCCCTCTCCAGGGCACTGATGAAATCGCGCAGCTAGACAAGTTCTTCCACTCAATGGTAGATGAATTAGAAGAGTCGCGTAAAATGCAGCGCTATCTGATCGCGATGGTCAGTCACGATTTACGTTCACCACTAACAACGGTATCCGGCTTACTCACTTTACTAAACGCCGGTGCTTGGGGTGAACTGAGCCACGAAGCACAACAAAAAGTTGGTACAGCTGAAGCGGATATTTTTCGGTTGATAGCACTCACCAACGATCTTCTCGATACAGAAAGACTATCTTCAGGAAAGCTGGAACTGACTTTTAGCGAAGTGAAAATTAGCGAAGCGATACACGAAGGTGTAGAGTCAGTCAGAACATTTGCCGATCAGCACCATGTTCAATTGCAAGAGCCTGAAGTATCGGATCAAGTTGCGGAATTCGACAAAGATCGAATCGTACAAGTTATGGTGAATCTTCTTTCCAACGCCGTCAAATATTCTCCGACCAATTCAAAAATAGAAGTTTACTTCGAATGCGACCGACAATGGCTTAAAATCTGGATTCAAGACCAGGGGCGCGGTGTTCCTCCAGAGTTTCAAACAATTATCTTTGAAAAATTCCAACAAGTGACCGAAGCCGACTCGCGTGAAAAAGGCGGCAAGGGATTGGGACTTTCCATCTGCAAAACAATCGTGGAGCAACATGGTGGCACAATCGGCGTGGAAAGCGAAAACGTCGCAGGCAGTAAGTTCTGGTTCCGGATTCCGGTAAAGCAACGGACCGCGTTCAATCATACAATCAGCCTGTCCGATTCTAAAGCCGGCGTTGGTAATTCCTGATGGGCAGCAGAATGAGAAGCCATTGCAGACGTGTCCGAGGAAAGCTTTGAATGCGAGCTTTTAAAACCAACGAGCGAGCGCAATTGTGTACGAGCGTTTCAATTAACGCGTAGATCGCTCAAATGCGCATCTTCTAGTGTTAAGATGACTGGCTTGCACCGCTCGGGAGACTCTCTATGGCTATCATCGCAGTTGATATGGATGAAGTGATCGCGGACGCACTGGGTCGACACCTCGAGCGCTACAACGACCACTACGGTAAATCGGTAACTCGCGAAGACACGCTGGGAACTCATTTGCGGCATGTAGTGCCAGCTGACCACATCGAACAAGTCGAGAAATTTATTTTCAGTGAGGAGTTTTTCGCTGATCTCCCCATTATGGAAGATGCGCAACAGGTGCTTCTGGACTTGCATCGCGATCACGAGATCTTCATTGCTTCCGCTGCAATGGAAGTGCCCACCTCGTTTACAGCAAAGTACGAATGGATGAAGTGTCACTTCCCATTTATCTCGCCAATGAATATCGTTTTCTGTGGCGACAAGAGTATTCTCAATGCCGATTACCTGATCGACGATAACGCGAGACACTTCAAGCGTTTCCGAGGACAAGGCATCTTGTTCGACGCGCCACACAATGTAAATGTGACGGGCTATCCACGGGTGAAAAACTGGAAGGAAGTCGAACACTACTTCGCCAGCCGCGTAGGCAAATCCCCAGTAGTCAGCACCCGTTAGGCTATCGAATCCAGAGCTTATGTCCGCCGCTGTAAGGTACGGTCAGCGGACCGAAGCCAAACTTATCCGTCATGCTGTCTTTCCAGTTCAGCCGGTTGAATGACTCTTCCAATGTAGGCGGCTTGTCCATAACAAAGTCGCTAGTCTCATACATGCTCCAGTCGCCCCGTCTGGAGTTGAGCTTGAGTTTTAGTTGCTGCTGCGCCAACAACTCAGGCTCAAAGTCTTTCTTCACTAGAATGAAGGTTCGGTGATCCGTAGTTGCATCCGAGGCTGGATGAGATACTGGCGGCACTGCTGGTGGTGAGCCGATAGCGCGTACCTTTCGAGGAAGAAGTTGAGACAAGTGATAAAAGAAAAACACCGGACCTTTGCGGTAGTACAACAGCGACGGCATGAACTCTTTGTATTGCCCTACATCAGCATCAGTATCAGCAACAGACTTAACCAGTTCGTGCACACCGGCATAAGTCGTGTCGTACCAATACTCGAATAACACCGGCGTTGAGATCGCGAAACCCAAGCACGTGCTCATAGCAAGAATCATGGTTGATTTCGCAAACTGATTTTTCCGATACTCAATAAATTGCCATGTCCAACCAGCAGCCAAAACCAGCACGCCAAGCGGCGCCACCATCCGCATCCAGGTTTGCGCATCTTTGACAACGAACGCTGCTACGACACTTCCGATCAAACTAATCCAACCGATTCCTGCCAGAGCAGGACTCACGAATTTTTCGGTTTTGCCAATCGCAGATTTTGATTCCGCAGAGATAATCCACTTCTCGATGCTGAGCGAAATCATGATCACGAGCGGGCACCAGATCGGCAAGATGTATCGATCGAACTGCGTCCTCGACAAGCTGAAGAAAACAACTGCAACCAAAATATACGCCAGAGAGAAGACCATGACGCCAGAGTGCCGCTTTGGGCCCTCTTCTGACACGGTCGTCTTGCCAAGATACTTTGCTTTCACTATTGCAAAAGCATCAACCATTGCAGCGGGTAAGAACAACGACCATGGAAATGCGCCGTAAACTAGCGCCGGTAAATAGGTCCACCAATGCGGATGTTTTCCACTATTTGTATTGCCTGTGAATCGCGAAAGATTCTCGTAGAGCACGAATACCTTAAGAAACAATCCTTCGGTTGCCTGGCTAACCGCAACACACCAGGGCAATAACATCGCTAAGAAGATCAACATACCCGGAACAATTCTTAGCTGTTTTAGACATTTCGAAATCTGTCTGACATCCGATTTCTGCAAAATCAAATAAGCGATCAGTCCACCGACGAACAACACAAGTGCCGCCGGTCCTTTAGTCAGGACGGCCAATGCTAATGCTGCCCATATGATCGGCCACCAGCGTTTGCGTCCAGCAAACAGGACCATGATCATGGCGCACAAAGCCATTCCAAAGAAGCAACTGAAGTATGCGTCAATCGAAGACCGCCGGCAAGTCGCCACCATAAGTGGTGACGATGCCAACATCAATCCAGCCAGCAGCCCCGCACGCGTTCCCGCCAGAGCTCGTGTTGTGAAATAGCAGAAGTACACCAACATCGTGCAGAGCGCCGAAGACCACAGTCTGCCAGCTAATTCGCTAACGCCGAATAAGACATAAGCTGAGTTGATCAACCAAAAAGTCATGATCGGCTTGGAAAAATATATCTGGTAATTCAGCTGCGGAACAATCCATTCTTGCGCCTGCACCATCTCCCGACATGCAGCCGGATAGTATGATTCGCCGCCTTCCAGTATTCCGAAATTGCCGAGCCTAAAGAAATACAAAGCCAAGCAAACCAAGAACAGCAGAAGTGGTGCTTGCTTATTTATCCACATCGAAAATGTTTTCTATAGACCGCGATGCGCGTTTCACCTCTTCTAATGTGTGCCCGTGCAGGAAACAATCGGGATTACGAACTTCTCCGCACACACAGCCATGCTCTTTCGCTTCTGGAGAGCCGTAAGGCAGATGTTTCCATTTGCGCGCTTCTTCTGCGTGTTTAATTAGAATCACTAAGTCAGGATTAGCTGCTTGCACAGCTTTCTGCGCCTCGTCACAGACTTTGTTGATTTTAGCGATGTCTAGTTTCGCAGCTGTGACGCCAATTTTTGTGATTTCTTCCGCGTTGAAAGTAAATCGAATACCCTGCATTCTTGTCTCTGGATCGCTGTACTTCGGTCCGAAGTTAAAGAACACCATGTGATTTCCGTTGTCGGAAACGCCGGTGATTAGGCCGAACATTCCATACAAATCATGCTTTGGATTTGTGGTTACTTGTACGACATCGCCAGGTTCAAATTTCATAGACAGTGCCCATCAAAGGTCAGGTTATTATATTCAAAAACATCTAGCAAGTATCCATGTTTGCTAGAATTGGCCTTATTTCTCCAACTTCACGCGGGTAAATCAATGATTCACTATGCGCGCACTTTATCCATTTTAGCGGCTGCGGCGATTGCGGTCTTCACAGGAGCGTTACCCAGTGCACAGGCACAGCAACTTGGCGGTCACGGACATGTCGACGGCGGACAGGGCGGTTCTGCGACTACTAGTCTCTCCATCCAGAACCAGACGCGTCGCGGAGTGTACGCCGTCATTACAACAAACACAGGAGGACTGACTCCATCAATAAACAATATACAAGTGAACGGTAGCTCAAACTGGGTAGCACCATCCGGACCCCCACCGCCCGTCGACAGCGGACTCTATTACACATGCCCACCAAGTAACGGTTCATGCCCTGGCACTCCTATTCAGGGATTTTTCTACATGCGGAAAGGAACAAGTGTGCAAATTACTTCCACTGCCGGTCAAAACGTTTTGAGTGGGGTGAGCATTGCCTTTCTCCAACCTCCATATGCCTGCCCTGGCAGCTCCAACGGCTTCTACCCTTTCGTGGGTGAGTTCACCGCCGCCAATGGCACAAACTTCGCCGAGGTAACGTTGAATGTGACCACTGGAGAGAATGTTGACATATCTTGCAATAACGGAGCCAATGCCAAGATAAACATGGCAAGCACAGGTGGACCTACCTGGACTAACAACGCCGGTAAGCCTGTCCCAAGTTTCTCTATCACCAATTCGTGGGTAAATGGCACCACGGGTCAAGACAACAACTGTGGAGTTGCAGGGGTGTTCCCCTATCAATACACACAATGCACAGCAGGTCCGAATGCCTGCCCAAATAGTCCGGCTAATATCAGCTGCCCTATTAGCACTGCAAATAACGGACCATGCCAATACGCTCGCACGGCGGGTAAGTCTGGTGGCACAGTGACAGTAACATTCATGGGTCCGGAACACCCACCCTCTCCTTCACATTGACGGAACGACGCGAAGAATAACCACATAAGTAGAGTGACGATGTTCAAGCCATATTTTCCGGCTGCCGTGATTGGCATGTCTGTTGCGTTGATCTGCCAACTTCCCTGTGGTGCAGATATCGACGCCAAGCTTATTGATCCTTATGTGCAGAAGGAATTCCAGTGGGCAATGTTTATCGACACGCAAGAAGACAAGCCGTATTTGAACTACCGCAGCTCCAGACTCAATCCTATAACGCAGGTTCGTGTCACTGCCAGCTCATTTCAGCAGGGAAAGACAAATACTCCTGTTATCACTCCAGCCCAGACGTATGAAGAGTTTTGGTATCATGAGGAGGTTCCGATTGGCATGCGTCGTTATCGCACTCTAGATATAAAACCCAATCAAACTGGAGCAATTTTTCTCGGCAGCAGAGGCGATAACTCGGCCGCAGCAGCAAACGTGCTGGTTCGCTTGGCCGTTGAGCTTGACCTGCAAGAGCTAGCACCGAGCCTCGTTGAAGTACCGCTCGATAAATATGATGTTATCGCCTCTGTGCTGGGACGCTACTCTTTCTTTCCAAGAATTTCAAAAGGTGGGCGACAGTGCAGTATTCATCTTCGGTCTCATCCCTATAACAAACTCAAAGATGAATATTTTTACTTACAGAACTGACTTGAATCCTGGCGGGTATGAAATGGCTATGGTTAGTCAGGTGCAACTTGTTCAGAACCAAAACAGAAACAAAATTGGTTTGGTGGCCGACGCCGCAAGATTACAACGAGGCTGTTCAAATTCCGCAGGTAAGCCTGCAGGATCTAGATCTGAAAGCCGGGCTTCCATACACGAACGCATTGGAGTTGCCACGCTCAATAACCGGCTCTTTTGCGTCTGTTTACCGAATGCATTGCAAGAAGAGAGATTTTGCACTGCGCTTGTTTTTGAGCAACATTAACGATCAGCATGAACGTTATGCGCTAATTTCGGATTTTGTGCAGCATGATAGTCTGCCATACACAGTTACTTTTGACTTTCTCAGCGAAGGCATCAAGATTCGAGGAGAGTGGCTGCCAGCTTTAAAAATGGACTGGTTGGAAGGTGAGCAGTTTGACGATTATGTCGTCGACAATCTGGCAAATCCCGCCAAGCTTGGACAGTTGCTCGATGAATTTGTCAAGATGATGCGTGAAATGCGTCGTGCTGGTATCGCCCATGGTGATCTTCAGCATGGCAATATTCTGGTTTGTAAAAATGAACTTCGCTTAGTCGATTACGACGGCATGTTTGTTCCGGCGATGAAAGGTTTTTCTGCAAGCGAGTTGGGGCATCGTAATTACCAACATCCTGACCGGGCCGCCGAGCATTTTGGTCCCTATCTTGATAATTTTTCAGCATGGATTATTTACGCCTCGGTAAGAGCCTTGCAAATTGATTCTCGATTAATGCACCAGCTAGGAGGTGGCGACGACTGTTTGTTATTCCGTCAGGCAGACTTCATGGACCCCTTGCATTCTGCCGCGTTTGCGGCTTTCGAAAAACATGACGATGCCAGATTGAGAGAGTTAGGGCGCTTTGTTCGGGCTCAGTTGAAAAAGGAACTGCATAAAATTCCTTATCTAGAGCTCCCTGTTCCGCCGGTGCCGGAGCAAGAGCTGCATCCGGTTTCTCAATCTGCACCAGTCGTGAAGATCGGTGCCAGGCTTGTGCGCGGCAATCTTCCTGATTGGCTCCAGGATGATAATGCAGAGGTTCTATCAAAGGCAAAACTCGGTCATCTGGACACTGCATCAGCGAAAATAGATGCCAATTTGACAGACACTTCGGCGCCGAAACTCGCACCGAATGCAGTGTCGCTGTCTTGGACCGTTCCAGCTAAACCGGCTCAGCAAGCTGTGTGGCTCAAGCCGAAAGAAATAGCAGCTCAAGGAAAATCTAATCCATCTGATCAAGCGCAACTTCAAGCCAACGCTAATTCGCCAGTACCGCACCTGCCACCAGAATTACACATCTCAACGAGCGTTCCTCGTACAGTTCGATGGAATCCAAGCTGTGGGCACATACACCATCGTTATTTGCTTGCCCTGATGATATTGAATCCTGCATTATGGGCAATGTTCAACTTTGGGTTCAATGCACTTGGGATTGACAGTCAGCTGGCATCGCAAGGTGTAATGGTTCCGGCTACTATCACCAGTGTCGTTATGCACCCTGGAAAAAATGGCTACTCTCAAGTCGAATATAACTACAGGTTCAATAATCACATCTTTGTTCGATCCGAGCGGAGAGGGCTGAACGCTAAAACCTTTAGCAGCCCCGGCTACTCTATGGGGAAAGGGAGCTCTCCAGACTTCGTTGGAGTGTTGCCTTCAAATCCTAAAGTGACTGAGCCTTTGAATAGACCACTGGGTTCGAATCGCTCGGAACATCTCCTCTATTGTTGTCTGTGCTTTCTCGTAAATCTTTTTGTCCTGGGCGCTATTTTATATTCACCATGGAAAGAGCGACACTTAGCTGTTAGTGGACATCCGCTGTTCGCCAAGATCGATGCTCTGAGAACGGAACATGGAAGCAAGGGAGAAAACTATTACAAAGCCGATCTTTCTTTTTGCTGGTCTGGTCACGATCAGTGCCAGACGATTAGCGTGACAGAGACCGAGTACAAGCTACTTGTTGTCGGCAGCACGGAACTTATTCTCTATAACGAAAATTATGGAACGCTCTCGCTTTACAGATTCTGTCGGTATCATCCGATAATCGGTTCAACATCACTCAAACCGTAACGAGACGCCGCTCGGACAGCAGCTCCCCACGACCGTTTATTAACAAGCTCTCAGTCGTCACTTCATGCAATGTTATGAACTCTGACTCAGGCTTGCTATGAAATCGCGCCAGTTGGCAGTCGCCGAGCCGGAAGATAGTTGTCAAATTCTTTTAATGGGTAGGGCAAACAGCATCATGATAAGGTGGACTTCTCTCGCACCCGTTAGGATTTCCGACCTTTGCTCAACAAATCTGGCGCCGCGCTAAAACAGTTTTTCGGCAGCAGCCTCTTTCTGATTCCAGCGTTTCTAATTGCCACCTATGTCTGCCTTTTCCATAGCGGTCGGTGCTGCACTGACGTGAATGAACTTGTCGCGCTTGGACTTCCATCCACGACGGTGCAATACACCAAAACGATTCCGCAGTTTTTTAGTACCAAATCGAAACCGCAAATTTTATTGATGGGCTCGTCGCTTGTTCTCAGCCCAGCTCACATGATCGAATTGTCTCAGCATCCTGACGCTGGCTACGCCTGTACATATTTTGAAGATGGATTGAAAGAGCGCACAGGCAAAGACATCAAAGTGACGAACGTTGGCGTCATGGCGGGCATGACTTGCGACCAATACTCTATTTTGAAAGCTTCGTTGGCGGCTGGCAAAAAACCAGACTACATTATTTTCGGCATGGCGCCTCGTGATTTTACCGATAACATGACCTCCATCGAGAATTCTCCGACCCAACAAATGTTGGCGTACTGCCGTTCTCAGGAGAAGTTTTTTCCTGAGTCTTTGAAATCAAACGACCTGGAACTTTGCTTGAATGCGCACAAAGTGACATATCAGCGCATCTTGAAACAATTGCGAAACAGCGGCCTGCAAATGGCTTGTCGTGTGTCAGGACATCCAGCCAGTCTCGCAGATTTGACTGTGGCGAAGAATCCGGCACCATTATTTCGTACCCACAAATTGGTGCTAAAAGAAGACATCGAAAAGTTCAGACGGTTGTATAACCCGCCTAACTTCTCACGTTTGAAAGCGCAGATGGCGTATCTGAATGACATGATGGAGTTGTGTCAGCAGGAGAAAATTCCAGTTCTGTTGGTCAACATGCCGATTACTGACGACGTTGGCAAGCTCATCGATCCTGCGTTGTTGCAATCATTCCGCCAGAATGTGAACGAAGTTGCTGTTCGTTACCACTGCACATTCTTGGATCTCGATAACAAAGACTTGACTGCGGCTGATGCCCATCTGAGCAATTGCTTCGACGATGACAGAGATTTCAACGATGGCGTGCACTTGTCGTTGGCAGGTGGAAAGAGATTCTTCGACGTACTAGCTGATCATCTTACCTGTGACAATTCTTTCTCTCTCACTTTCCAAACGCCTCCACAGAAAGCGATAGCGCGGAAACAGCAGGGGGGCACTTACTAACATGCTCTTCAACAGCCTGCAGTTTTTGATTTTTCTGCCCACGGTAGTTCTGCTTTTCTGGATTTTGCCACGTAAGATGCGCATGCCGATGCTGCTAGTGGCAAGCTACATCTTCTATGCAAGCTGGATGCCGGCTTTTCTGCTTCTCATTCTCGGCATGACAGTTGCAAACTACTTGATCGGCAAATTGCTTTACAAGGCTGAGAAAAAGCAGGTTATTTTCAGATGCGGAATTGCGTTCAACATACTTCTGCTGGTGATTTTTAAGTACGCCAATTTTTGTTTTGGCAGCTTTTGCTTTCTGACTTCAGGAAAGCCTGATTGCACCTTGAATATATTGTTGCCTCTGGGCATCTCGTTTTTCACCTTTGAGTTCATCCACTATTTGTTCGAAATTTATCGAGGCAAAGAACCAATCAAAGACTTCGTCTTGTTCGCGTTATTTGCTGCGTTTTTCCCGACTCAAATTGCCGGTCCAATCAAGCGTTACCCTGATTTTCTTGCACAGATGCAGGAAGTGAGACCATTCAAACTCAGTTATTTTGATGAAGGCTTGCCTTTGATAGTGACTGGACTGGCTAAGAAGGTGCTGCTTGCCGACAACCTTTCGATTTTGGTGAATATGGGTTTCAGCAGTCCCGCCGTATATGGCGCCCCTGAATTGTGGCTCTTCGCTTATGCCTGTGCGTTCCAAATCTACTTCGACTTCTCTGGGTACACCGATATCGCCCGCGGTGCCTCGATGCTGTTCGGCTATCACATTCCTGTTAACTTCAACATGCCATTCATAGCCACCAACATTGCAGATTTTTGGCACCGCTGGCACATCTCTCTATCGACCTGGTTGCGCGACTATCTGTTCATTCCATTGGGAGGCTCGCGCCAGGGTCGCTGGCGTACCAATTTCAATATCTTTTTGACCATGGCTCTTGGTGGACTGTGGCATGGAGCATCTTGGAGTTTCGTTGTCTGGGGCATCTATCACGGCGTTGCGCTGGTTCTGCATAAGGAATTCCAGGGCGTCAAAAAGTCTGTGAAAATTCTGGACAAGATCTGCGAGACCACTGCTTTCCGTCTGTTCTCAATTTGGATTACTTTCAATGCCGTCTGTATAGGAAATGTATTTTTCCGTATCCAAGATATCGGCACCGCATTTAGTGTGGTGAAGAAGATGGTTCTTTTCAGACCAATATTCACCAGTTCTGAAGCGCATCAATTTCTCGTGCTCAAGCCGGATCTTCCAGTTGTTGTTCCTCTGACCATGACAATGGTGGCAGTGCTTGTCTTGGGCAACCTGCCCTGGAGCAAGCTGAACTCCACTGGCGTATTGCGAAGAACACCAGTGTTTCTCAGAGCCGTCTATTGCAGTGTCGTGATTGTAGCGATGGTCGCGTTTATGCCAGATACTTCGGCGCCATTTATCTATTTCCAGTTTTGATAAATCTAGGTTAGATGGGTAGAACCCTGCTCCATCGCGCCTGAAACGATTTGTTCTGGTCTCTTTCTTGATCACTAAGATTGATTCCTCTCAAATTGAGAGTTGCCCATTGCGTATTTCCTCTCAATTCTGATGGTCACCGAAAAATACAAAGCTCTTATCGAACGCTTTCCATTGTTGCCTATCAAGAATGATGAACATCTGGACGCAGCGCACGACGTAGCTCAGAGCCTGATGCTGAGAGAAGAGCCGGTAATTTATTTACATCAAGTTTTAAACATTGGCTTCGTCCGACCTTGGTAATGCGTTCGTAATTAGTTTCGACGAGAGTCAAAACACATTTCAGAGGTAAGTCGAAATTTTTTCTTCGCCTTCAAATTTTTGCGGGCAAAATGGAGATTGAAAATGACCGTTGAGAGATCCGATGTTGCATAGCCTAAACGTGCGGAAACCTTTGAGGGGAACATTGTCGCTAACGGCAGTCAAGCAGCGGACTACAAACGGTGGCAAGTTAACTCGGGGAATTTGCTGGTTGCCCTGATCAGTACAGAAGGAGTTAAGAAACATCGTAGGCTCGTCTATAATAGTCGTTCGTCGAATCGGCTTAAGGCGACAGTAAAAGTGGACCCCAACATGAATGCAAGAAAGACAATCGGAGTTGAAATGAGAATTACGATGCCGCTCTTTTGGCTTTTTGCAGCGCCACTATTGGCTATCTTTTGCGCCACCGCAAGTAGTGCTGATGATGCCACCAGTCAGGCAGCCGGCAGACAAGTCGTTCAAATAGCCGGTCAAATAGCCGGTCAAGCAGCTGAAACATCACGTATGGCAAGTCAATCTTCAAGCGCCAATTCTGAATGGAAAGATTTGCCAGGTTTTAAAAGCTGGAGCGATCAGGCAGTCAAGCCGAGCGCCGCACTGCTATGCATTCATGGGTTGGGGCTGAATAGTGGCGCGTTCGACGACTTCGGCACTCGCATGGCTGAAAAAGGTATTTTGGTTTTCGCTTTCGATATGCGTGGCTTTGGTGCATGGATGAAGCTAAAAGATGGTGACAAGCTAGATTTTGAAGGTTCAGTGTCCGACATAAAACAGACACTGTCAGGCATTCGCAGAGACAATTCAGGAATACCGGTTTTCCTGCTCGGTGAATCGATGGGAGGGGCGATCGTTCTAAAAGCGTGTTCTGAGTTTCCAGAGCTCATAGATGGATTGATTTCGTCCGCGCCAGGTGGTGAAAGATATAAGCAAGGCAAAGAAGACTTAGACGTTGGCCTGCACGTTTTACTTCGACCAGGTAAGCAATTTGATATTGGCACGGGAATCGTCGATCAAGCAACAAAGAACCCCACATTGAGAAAAGTTTGGCTCACCGATCCTTTGAACAGAATGGATTTAGCACCACGTCAGTTGATAAAATTCCAAATGTTTATGAATGGGAGTGAGGCTGCCGTTAGTAAAATCAAAACGACACCTGTACTCGTCTTGCAAGGAACGCGGGACAGGCTTGTCGAGCCTGCTGATACCTGGGCGATTTTCACTAAAGTTACCTGCGAGCAAAAAACGATGATTGCGTTACGCAGCGAACATTTGATTCTCGAATACGGTCGAGTTAAAACTGATTTTTACAATGCGAAAGTGACGAAGATGGTGGCAACCTGGATGGCAGAAGCGGTTTCCCCTCTTTTCGCAGGCGAGTATCCATCGGCAAAAGGGTCAAAGTAAAGCCTGTTTTAGGAGCAGAAGCTCTGTTACCAGAAATTCGCCATCAGAAAATCGTCACAACTGAGCAATGCATTCCGGACAACAAAAGGAAAAAATATAAGCGGTGCTGTTTTACGAAAGTGCGTTGCGATGCATCACATGTGATACCAGTGAATGAAAACTAGCGTTTCCTCTTGGTGAGTACATATGGCGTACATTTTTCTGGCGGGTGCCCCTTAATCGTTGAGTCTAGGACCTCAAAACTGCCAGGGTAGGGGTTTAAAAGATTGGGCCATGCGGGATTCGACCCTGCAACCAATTGCTTAAGAGGCAACTGCTCTGCCATTGAGCTAATGACCCAAAATTTGACTGTGTAAAAATTATATCGCGCCCGGTTGGATTCGAACCAACGGCCGTCCGCTTAGAAGGCGGATGCTCTATCCACTGAGCTACGGGCGCCTATATTGGCGCAATTGAGGCGCCGTCTCTGTAACAAGTTTTAAGGGTGCGATCTCGCTATAGCGAGTCACGCTCTCGGTGCACTCGGGACAAACAGCTCCATTAGGGAGCAATCGCAACGAATACGCTTGGAAGGCGCGAAGGAAAATTATAACCGATCGCCCGTCGATGGAAAGTTAGATCCCAGTCGCTTTCCGGCTACTACAAGCGGGTGATTAAATTGATGCACAAAAAAATGCATCAATTTAAGCACCTGCTTGTAAGGCCTGAAAGACATCACACTCTATGCCAGTGCTAGTTGAGCACCTTGGGCGAGTAAATCCATCCCTCCGTCAAGACCTCGACTTGGTCAAGACTGAGCGGCTCTTGGAAAAGATGTTTCGCCGTATGCCACATGGCGATGGTGTAACAGGCGACCAGCGCGTCGAGAGCGTGGTCAGAATCCATCGCAGCACTGCGCGCAGCCGGTCCCACTGACAAGCGCGGACAATCTTTGTGGGAAATGCCTTTGCGCTCTCTAATCTGCACAAGATTCTCAACAATTGTTCTGCGAACCGCGTGGCAAGCGTCTTTGTCCTTCTTATCTTTGCTCTTGTAGCCCGTATCCGGCAGCCCCAGCGCCGTCAGCGTCTGTCGCGGATAAACTTCAAGCACCGCAGTACCATTTTTAACCCGGTCTTGGAAAGGGAGCACCGCGCACAGCTTCGGATCGAGCGTCGCCAGCATGCGAATTCCTTGAAATGTCATCTGTACCATGGACGGATTGCCGCGATGCAACGGGCTCTGCGCCGCCTTCGAGATCGCTTTGTCACAGACGCGTTTCGGCTCTTTCTTGAACTCAGTAACCAGCTCCAAAAACCGCTCGAAACTCATGAAGACCAGCTGCTCAGCGACCTCTTGCCACGACTGAAACTCCGGCTTGCCCTCCTTTTCTGCCATGAAAGCCAAAAACTCCGCCGGCAGCGAGAAAGGAACATCGATGCCAACTGCGCTATAAAGGAGATCAGGCTTACAGAATTCCCCGGCAACCTTGTGTGAACCGATTTTGCGGATGTCCGCCACCTCGAGCCCCAAATTCCCCAGGGTCCCCGCTGCTATCCAAGTGTCATTGGGCACAGTTTTGGCGCCGCTGAAATCGATTCCGGCAATAAGCACTTCGGTCATGGCGACAAATCTCCTAAAATTCATAGAATTTTCTGTGATTGCACAATGGACACTTATACTTGAGTGGACCAACATTTGTTGAGACTTGACAATGGACTTTTCTGACTCCAACTCGAATTTAACTAGCATGGCTGGCGCCATTGGTCTGCTCATCGATCGTTCTGGCGAGCAAGATGAGATTCTCGGCACTGTCTGGCTCATTGATTCGAACAAAGTGGCGACGTGCGCTCACTTGATTACTTTGTACGGCGATAAACTTCAGGCGCTGAAAGTTTATTTCCCTGCCATCGGTCAGAGCCACGGAATTTCGCAGGCGCTCTTCCATCCGAAATTCAACCGCAAATATTCCGCCAAGCTAGCCTCTGATGGGCTCTGGGACTCGCTCTCAAACATGCATCTGCAGAATTACAATGCAGTGGTGCTGACTTTGACGCCGCAGTTGACCGAACTCAAAGACAAGGAAAAGCAAGTCATCAACCAGAGTTTGACCATTGCCGCACCGCACATCGAACAAGGTTTGGGCGGAAATTTGGCAGACATCGATTTTTATCTTGTCGTTCAGACTATTACGAATGCCAGAAAGGAAGGCGTGATCATCATCTCTGACACGCGCAATCGACCTGTGGCGCGATTGTTTTGTCAGAACGGACGCATCGCCTACGCTATGTACAAAAACCTCTCCAACGAGCTAGCCGTTTATCAAATCGTGCAGGCGCGAATGAAGGGGAATTTCTTCTTCCAGGTGAAGAGCGAACCAGATTGGCCGGTTGAGCGCGCCATCGCGCGACCGCCTGAGATGTTGCTTCTCGAAGCACATCGCAGAATGGATGAAATGGAAAGATTCCTCGCATCACTGGGCGGACACGACGCAATATTTGTGCGCGCAGTGCCGTGGATGAATGATGGAATTCTTCCAGCTGAAGTGGCCGAGACGGCGCGAAATCTCTGGCCACATCTGGACGGCACTCTTCCAATTGCAGCCCTGTGGCAAGTCGTAAACGTCGATGACTACGCGGTTTATAACGCGCTGATCGAACTGTTCAAGACACGCCAAATTGAAAATGTCGATGACACAACAGAATTCTCCTCGCCGAAAGATATTTCTGGTTTGAAGGTTGAGCCACTAAATCTGGTGCCTCAAATTGCCCTCAATCCAGGCGACGCAATCGAAAATTTGAGCGTAGATTCTCGCCGAGGGCATCCGCGCATTAGGAAAGGATTCCTGCTGGGAAGCCTGGTTTCAGAAGATCCGTATCACTTGCTGCATAACATGCCCTTGCTTCCGGAGTCGTGCGGAAGTCCGATGTTCAAGAACGGAATGCTGATTGGATTGCATTGTGGTGCGCTGCCACCTGCTCCAGAGTTGGATGAAAACGAAGGCGCCATGCAGCAAATGCTCTGGTCTGAGTGCATAATCGAATGTTTGCAAGATGGCGGTGAGGTCGAACTCGCCAAGAGATTGACTTCGACCGGCACCGAAATCGCCAAGAGATTTACGATGTCTGGGTACTCGCCAGGAGATGGAGCGCTTACCACAGACTTCGACCCTGTAGGGAACGGCACAGACTCAGGTATCAATCCGGAAACTAATCCCGCTACGAACGCTGGCACGAACTCAGGTACCAGCGCTGGCGCAGGAACTGCCGCAGTCCACCGCCCAACCCAGACAGGCTGTCGCGAAGTGGCGCGGGTCGGATGTTCCAAATGCGGCAAAACCAGTTTGGATTCCGCTCGGTTCTGCAAATCTTGTGGGCAGCGATTGATTCAAGACGTTCAATATAAGCCGCCCAGGAAAGTATTTACTCAAGCACCGCTGGTAGTGACGACGCTGTGCTTCTTCGTGGCCACTTGCTTGCTTTTGGCGTATCAAGCCCCCGCGCACCCTCAGTTCCTGCCCACGAATTTGTCCTATTTGCCTGACGTTCCGTGGATTCGCGTTACCACCTATGGCGTCAATAAACTCGCCCACGAACCACCGAAGTGGCGTCCTGTTCCCGACGGCGCCGCCTTGAACGACAACGTGCAAGTCTATTTCTATGTGCGAGCAAATCAGGATTGCTACATGTATGTATTGAGTGACTTGCCGAAAAGCAAAACTATGAACGCCGCGATTGAATTTCCTGAGCCCAAAACGGCTGAAAAAATGTTGAAGAAGGGCGACCACTTCACGGTGCCCAAGGAAACCATCAAGGAAGGAATGTACAAAGGAATCAAAGCACTCTTCCTGAACGGGCTAACGACGGGCGCAGGTGATACAACTATACTTATCGCCAGTAAGCAGCCCCTACCGCTGCCAGGCAACCAGGAGAACTTAAATACGTTCTTCGAGAATGCTAACCGAATATTGAGCCTGGATAGGTTCCCCGGAGGCATCGAGGTACCAATTTCGCAGGTCGCTCCTAATTTGTTTCCCCCCGATGTTAACGATAAACCGGGTGATCTGATTTATTTGAAACGGTTGATGGAAAAGATCCCGACGGATTAATGAGAGGTATAAGGACATGATAGGTCGTCGCCACATAGTTGCATCGATGGTTGCTTTTCTCAGCCTGGTCGCTAGCAGCTGTGCCCTTGCAGATGAAGCCAACAAGTCTGATTCTGACAAGTGGAAGTATGCAAAAGGACTGTTCCGAAAGCAAATGGATTCGCCGAAAGAGAATCTCAACATCGGCTTGCACTACTGGGTAGAGCTAACACCAAAGGGCTCGAAGGAGCCGCAGCGCGTTTCGAACAAGCATGCATTCAGGTCTGGTGACCAAATTCAGTTTCACATCCGTCCGAACATCGACGGATACGCGTATGTCGTAATGCGCAGTGGCAGCCGCGGCGAGAGCTCTGTGCTCTTCCCGGATCCAGCTCACGGTGACAACAACAAAGTCGAGCACGGCATCGATTACGCATTGCCTTCAGGCAGCGAGTCGTTTGAATTCGACAAGAACGCCGGCACCGAGAAGCTGACATTGTTGCTCTCACGCAGCCCAATCAATGCTCAAGCATATCTTGCCAAACCATCTGAAGCTCCAACAGTAATTGCTTCTGCTAACATCGGCTCGAAAGACTTAGTGCCTTCGCAGGTCTTCGTTGCCTACGCTTCACCTCAACAGAGCGGACCGCCTCCAGCAGTGCACGTTACCGAAAAGAAGAAAGTAACCACTAAACCAGTTGTGGCGACGACAGTTTCAACGGATGAACCGACCGAAAGCAAAGCACCTAAGAAGCACAAAACGACTGCTCATACGACCACAGCAACGACAACGACGGCGAAGCATGAGACAACTCAAGTCGTTTCATCGAACTCGAACTCGAATGACGATGCTGGTGTCACAAGTGTTATCAAGAAGACTCCAGACGGCGTTCTTTTCATCAACGTTGACCTCGACCATCGTAGTTAACCTTAAATCGATATCTTCTTAACCACTCCTTAAACACCGGGGAACGAACATATGTGTCGTATCCCCGGTGTCTATTTAGGAAGAGGTTATGGTCATCATATTGTCACTAGTGCTGTGCTCACTGCTTTGCATCGGTATTTTGTTTGTGATCAATCCAAGTCTTTTTCCGTCATTCATCGTCAGGCGCTGGGAACAGCATTTCCACTACTACCGATAACGTCGAGGCTTCGCTGGATAGATTGTCCAGCAGCATTGGTATATCGGCTATCAGCCCCCCTTTCAGGGTTAGCGCCTGGTGGTGTAAGCACCAAAGTTAGTTGCGGTTCATCGAAACTAGCTCTGGCAGCTAGTTAACACAGAAATAATCGTTACAAAGTAGAAGGCCTTAGTGCCTCCTTAACCTCTGGCGCCTATAATTTGCTCACATTGTCAATAGTGAGTAAGTTCCATGCCCGCAGCAGCAGCCGGTCTCTTCATAATCGATTTCGTCTTCCGACCGTTTGCGAAGATCCTCGAAAAGTGGCCACTGGTCATGCTCTTGCTAGTTTTGTTGCTGTACTCAATCATCGGATACATCGTGGTGAAGTCAGTCTACTTCTCACCCGATCAGCAAAAACCCTATTAACAGCCCGGTCTAGATCTTGTTCGGGCCTTACAAGCCGGTGATTAAATTGATGCATTTTTTTGTGCATCAATTTAATCACCGGCTCGTAGTATGGTCGGGGTCTGATTAGCGGAGCCCTCCACTTCTTAATGACCCGATGAATCCGCCTTCACCGACAGCAACTTGACGCTCAGCTTCTCGCTGTGCAGGTTGACCATGCCCACGTACAACTCAGGAAAATTCTTCACCGACGCAGCCGGCACCGAACCGTCGATCGTGTAAGTGCCCTGGTCAAGCGGCGTTCCATCGTAATCGTAAGTGTTGTATTGGAAGGTAATGTCTTTGATCGGCACTTGGTTGAAGTTCTTAATCCGCACCCAGGCGACCGGACAATTGATTACCCAGAAGCCTGAGATGTGCCAGTCAACCAGCTCGAAATAAGTTTGCTGGGTAAGGTTCGCGTCACCACCGGGAAGTGCGTCGCAGCCAGAGAGAAAACACGTCGCAAAAAGACACACGGCAAGAACGCCGTTCCACACGAATCGCGCACTGCATCTGTTTCTTACGGCTACCATCTTTAGCTCAAACCGGAAACCATCCGAAATATCCAGCCAAAATTCCGAGCACTACTAAAATCGCGAAAGCCGCTAAAATCCCAAAAAATACCGGTTCTCCCTCAGCCATAATAAGCTCACATCCTGGTGAAACCGCATACACAGACAATTATATAGAAGATCCTATACCATGGCTGGGATAATATGTTGAACATGAATGGAGTGCTATGGACGCAGCAATCAACTCTTCCGCGGTTGATATAAATTTCGACCAAGTCAAGAAAGAGTTTCCCGTTCAGCAAGGCTGTTTGTATCTAAACACTGGAAGCTGCGGAAGGAAGCCACAGTCAGTGTTGCGAGCGTTGACGCAAGGCTGGCAAGATTTGAATGTCAACCCGACGCTAAGTACTTTTATGGATGAGAGCGCATTAGGCGATGCTAAGCAAGCCGTGGCGCGCTTGTTTGATGTTCCGCTGGAGAATTTACTGCTTGTCCAAAATACGACGCAGGGATTGCAGCTGGTTATGCAGAGTCTGCTTCTGCGTGAAGGCGATGAATTTGTCACTACTGATAGCGAACACGGCTCGGTAAGCACCATTGCTCAATATTTGGCGGAAACGCGCGGTATCAAGACACATAAGGTGGAAATAGATCCGCTGGATGGAAGTGCTGCTTTGACGCGAAAGATGATTGAAAAACTGAACAGTCGCACGAAGCTCGTGCTGGTCAGCGAAATTAGCAGCTACACTGCCTGGCGACCAGATCTGGAAAGTTTGGAGAAAGCAACGAAAGAACGAGGCATCCCAATGCTCGTCGATGGAGCACATTCAGGCGGGCAAATCATCTGCCGTCCCGGGCAATATCGGCTCTGGGTCGGCTCTGGGCACAAGTGGCTGGGTGGACCGAATGGTACAGGCTTCGTTTATGTTGCACCGGATTTGGTGCAGCAATTGCAGCCTCTCTGGCTGGGTGACGACTATTTCAAACTCAGAGCAGCGCACGGAAATACTCTGGCGCGATTTGAAACACAAGGCACCACGGATGTTGTGCGCTGGCGAGGACTGACTGCGGCGGTAAATCTGCAGTTTGAAATCGGACCGGAGAAAATCTACAAACGGGAATTGATGCTGGCCGAATACCTTCGCAGCGCGGTTGCGAAATTGAATCCGAAATTCCGAACTGCTGCGGTGGCTCCTAATTGTGCTCTGCTTGTGATGCACTGGACTGCTGAGCAGGTACCGATTCCACACCTCCGCGATCATCTCTGGCAACACTACAAAATTTGGGTTCAACCTGATTTTATGAATCGAAATCCTGGGTTGGGTGTTCGCCTGTCATGCCATTATTCCTTATCAGAAAGCGACATCGACAAGTTTGTAGATGCGCTCAGTGAGACGCTAAAGAATGGATAATGGTAAAAATCCCGCATTTGACCCGTTTCCGTTTTTGACCAACGGACATTTGATGACGATCGTTCCGGCACTGTGGATGCGTCGATTGCCTTCAGTAAAAACTCCCGCTGTTGATCGATTGTTTCAAGTCAAACCACACGTGCAAGTGCTTGCCAAATGCCACTTCGCTGAGGATGCTACGTCTCGTTCGACACTGATTATTTTACATGGATTAGAAGGTTCAAGTAACACTCCTTATGTTTTGGGACTAACACACAAAGCTCTCGAACATGGCATGAACGTAGTACGTCTAAATCTTCGTAATTGCGGAAATACTCTGCATCTGACTCCGACCCTCTACAATGCTGGATTGAGTTCGGATTTGATTGCTGTCGCCACCGAATTGATCGAACTCGATGGACTTAAAACAATTTTCGCAGCCGGATATTCACTCGGTGGCAATATCGTTTTAAAGGCAGCCAGTGAGTTGGGTGCCGACGGCAAAGAAATATTCAAAGGGATCTGCGCAGTCTCACCAGCACTGGATCTTGCTGCATGCGTCGATTCTATGGAAAAGGGTTTCAACAGATTTTACGAGCAGCGATTTTTGTTCGGATTGAAAGACAAGATTCGCATTAAGCATCAAATGTACCCTTCCCTCTATGATCTTTCGAAGTTGAAAGGTGTGACGACGCTGCGCGGATTCGATGATGTCTTCACGGCTCCTGATGCTGATTGTAAGGATGCTGCCGAGTACTATGAAAAGGCCAGTGCTATTAGAATTTTAGAGAAGGCTGAAGTTCCAATTTTGATAATTGCGGCGAAGGACGATCCGATTGTTCCTTTCAAATCATTCGACTCTCCGAAACTGCGTTCACCAAACATCACCATGCTTACCCCTGAGCATGGCGGTCACAGTGGCTTCTTAGGGCGCGCATCCGAGAACAATGGTGCCGCCAGTGATCGGTTCTGGGCGGAAAATCGAATTATCGAATTTTGCCTGGCACAGTTGTGATACCAAGTCGTCGTGCAACTTTGCCTGGAAGAGTTGTGATACCAAGTTGTCGTGCAACTGCGCTTGTAGTTTGTACTATAATGATGTTCCTTTTTTGAGACCGTTGAAGAATACGTTGACGCAGGAGTTCCAATGTCCAAACAGCACACTCCAGGGCTTACTTTCATTCAGACTAACAAACCGAATGTGTTGGCTTTTGAAATAAATGGTGTAGTCACCGCGAAAGAATTGCCAGATGAGATTGAGAAATTTGAATCGTTTCTCAAGCAACATGAAAGAGTGCGAATGCTGGCGCGATTCAAATATTTTGCTGGATTTGATCCGGCCGTTTTTCTGCAGAGCGGTTTTGTTTCCGTGAAACTCGCTGCCGTGCACAAGTTGGAGCGGTATGCCGTTGTTGGTGCTCCAGAGTGGATGAACAAAATCATGGAGATCATGAATCCGTTGTTCTCGGGAATTGACATGCGCACCTTCGCACTTGACGAAGAAGCGAAAGCTTGGGAATGGCTGGAGGCTGAAGCGTCTTGATTGATTAATTGATTGATTCATTGATTGGGCGTTGCGCTTGTCAAGCTGGAGATGGCAGATTTAGCCGGTTCTGTGACAGTGCCCATTCAATTCATAGCGTCATCGATTTGTTGGGCTATAATTTTTTTGGCGCGAATCGAAGGGGAGGTACGTTGTGAAGAGTTCGAAAATATCATTAGCCCTAGCCGCTTTAATTGCTATGGGCTCGTTGGCTCCGGCGTTTGCTGACGAGACGGGTTTAGACAAAGCTGCGAACGCATCATTGATTGTTACTAGAGTAGGTGGATTTGGAGCGGCGATGGTTGTGGGCATGCCGATTGCGGTTGTTCGCGAAACAACACGCAGCTATCGCGGATTGACCGAAAGTGCTGCCGATAAAGTCGGTGGAAAGGACTTCGGACCATCCTGTTTGTTGGTGAGTTTAGTGACACTGCCAGCAGCAATGTTTGTTGGCGGCGCCAAAGGCACATATATCGGTAGCCGCAATGCTATAAAGCACGGCTTCAACGACCCATTTAATTCGGATTCTTTCAGCGTAGGCAAGTTGGAAGAGTAAATTCGAATAATCTGAAAACGATAGCGCGGCGGCCTAAGGTCGTCGCGTTATCATTTAGGACTCCTAACCTTCTGCTACACATCCACACAGTCAAACACCGGTAACCAATGTCAGCAACGATAGACCTTAGCGCTTGGATCGAAAAATTGAAATCGGCGCGAAATCGTACCGAATTATTCTCGATGCTAGACAGCTTCCGCGTTTTGGAATGGACCGACGAACAACGCTCCAGCATAGCTAAGCTCTACATGCGCCTGATCGATGTACTGCCGCACGATGAATCTGCCGCCGCAGACGACAACGCTACGGGCGGACCTGCTAAGCCCGCCGAGCAAGAAGAAGTCTGGTACGAAAAAATGTAGCACGCACCAAAAATGGTGCCCAATACGCGCCGGTCGACAAATACCATTGAACCATCTACTGGCAGATTCGTATTATCATGGGGATTCTTCCATGCTTACTGACCCCCCCACAGAGAAATAGGTTCAACTAATGGCCACCGTCGACACAAAGACCTCGCAACAAGCACTAGACCTCATTCTTGCAGCGATTGGAAAGCGCGAAGCAGATCACAAGGGTGATGTCACTATTCTCGGCAAGGATCCGATTCTGGCCTCCAGACACCGTTTTGGTGAAGTCATGGCGGCGGCTCAAGCAGCGCTTGGTATGGCACTCGGCGATCTTTGGCAACTTCGTGGTGGCAAACCTCAAAACGTGACTACGAGCGTGAAGAATGCCGTGCATCAACATCATGGCGTCGCCTTCATGCGTCAGAACGGTCGACAAATTCCGTTTATGGACTATGGTTCCAATACTGGCGTTGACAGTCCTCTGAGCGGCGAGTTTTATCCAACTCGCGATGGACGTTTCGTCAAGATAGAGCTTTTCTATCCTCGCCTCCGCGATGCGCTGTTTAAAGTCCTCAAGTGCGCTCCAACGCAGCGCGCTGTCGAAGCCGCGATTATGCAGTGGGATGGTGAGGCTCTCGAACTTGCAATTCGTCAAGAGACTGGTGCGATTGGCATGATTCGCACAGCAGAAGAGTGGCTTGCCCACCCTGTCGGCCAGCGGTTGGCTGCAAAACCAGTGATCGAGGTTCAAAAAATTGGTGATAGCGATCCTATTCCGCTTCCAAAAGGTTGCGACACACCTCTAGGCGGCATCCGCGTGCTCGACTGCACTCACGTCATCGGCGGACCGGTTACCGCACGCACCCTGGCAGAGTTCGGCGCCGACGTGCTGCATCTCTCCAAACCTAACTATCCTGACCACATGAACTGGCGTATGGAAACGGACATCGGAAAACGCGCTGCTTACTGCGACTTCAACGAAGAAGCTGACATGCGTCGTTTTTTCGAGCTTCTCCAAACCACGGATGTCTTCACTTGTTCATATCTAGACCTCGATAAGAAGGGCATCTCGCCACATCGCCTTGCCGCTAGTCGCCCGGGGATCATTGCCCACGAACTGCGCTGTTTTGATTTCGAAGGCGAGTGGGCGGACTTTCGAGGCTTCGACATGCTAGCAGTGGCTGTGTCTGGTTACTGTGATACAGAGGGAGCGGTTGATGCACCGATCATGCCACTACAAGTGATTTTCGCCGACTATTTAGCGGCCTATGCTGGTGCCGCCGGTGTGGCTGCAGCCCTGCATCGCCGCGCTACGGAAGGCGGGAGCTATCAGGTGCGAGTCTCTCTGACTCGCATGTGCATGTGGGCACAACAGCTGGGGCTGCTCGACGGCTCAGCACTGAACGGCACGATGCCTTTCGCCGATATCGCTACTCAAACAGACGTGCCTGTTACCAAAATCAGCAGTCCGTTTGGCGAGATTACTTACCTCCCTAGCCTCATAGAAATGCCTGATATAAAGCCCGGTTTTGTGCGCGGTCCGCAGCCGCTTGGATCCTCACTTCTGGAGTGGCTGGATTAGAACTTAGATCGGTTCGCGACACAAATTTCTTACTTATTTAGCACCACACCCAGAGCTGTCAGCTTGCGCTTTATCTCAGGCATTGCTTCGCGAGCAGCCTTGATGCCAGCATCAATACCGCGTTGCCCATCACTCTTTTTTCTCGAAATCAGAGTGATGCCGGCTGTGTCGGGATGAATAGCAATATCAGCTTTAGCTAGTAGTGGTTCATCCGCGTGAGATAACAAAATGCGTACAGCCTGTTTGGCCATCGAGCCGGTACGTTGAAACGTCTTGATCGGCACGTCGCTCAGTGGCTCATCGATATCCACCGCGATAACAAAGTCGGCTCCCATTTCGCTGACATGGCGCACAGGCACATTGCACACCACTCCGCCATCGCAGTAAAGCTTGTCTCCTATCTGGACCGGAGCTTTTAGTACAGGCACTGCAGTGCTGGCCTGCATTGCTCGACCAAGGTCACCCGACGTTAGTCGGCAACTTTTTCCGTCAACAACATTCGTGCAAACGGCCGCGAATGGAATTTTAAGATCTTCTATCCTTACGAAATGGGTTACTCTATCGGAATATTTTTGAAATTTATTACCACCATAAATGCCAGCATATGAGTGATGACTAAACAACTTTTTGGGCATCGAAAGTGGCATCAACAACAATTTAGTCGGCAACGCCAAGGGCATAAATTCTTTGATAAAAGTGTCTTTATCGAATTCAGCTGCCAATGCATCGAGCGAAACCCCAGCCGAATAAAATCCACCAACCACGGAGCCGATACTGGTGCCAGCGATTAGATCAATCGGAACACCTTCTTCGATCAAAACTTTCAAAACGCCAACATGGGCTGATCCGCGAGAGCCACCGCCTCCTAAGGCTAGTCCGACACGGATGCGATGGTTATTTAAGTCATTGCGGGTTGTACTTGTGATAGCGCCGGGATCGCTAACATTTAGAGGATGCTCGACGATAGAATCTTGCACCGTCGGAGGTTGATCGGTGCTTGTGCTCTGTGCAACATAGTTTTGCGCCCCGGCATGCGTACAAAAGGCGCCAGCCAACAATAGCGCAGTGAGAGATAATAGCGCTTTCTGTACAATCATTCGAACCTCTTTCACGAGTTTGTATTTCGCAAGTAAGCGCACTTACACCGAAGCCTTCAATGATACACTATTACCAGGACGTTCGGTGCGCTTTTCGATGGCACCACTCACGGTGCCTACCAGGTTATCGACTGGGCGGCATTATCTTTGATTATGCCGCGCTTGGTGCTTTTCGATTTGAATACATCTTTTGATTGGAAATTTTTACTTGCAGCGTTGTTACTGATTACAATGCAGGCTCTCTCTCCAGGCGCTCAATCTAAGGAGAGAGTACTTTCTGATCGGGTCACTGAGAATTCTTTTTCAAGTGATCCCAATCGAGACGATCTCTTCAATAACGACAAAAAAATCCTGCTCGAATGTATAAAAATCATCCGCTTTAATGTCAAATTTCACGAGGAGGCGAATCGTCGATGGTGGTGGCGAGATTGGCTTTATCCGCTTGAAAAAGAAGCTTCTACTGGTCTGACATTTGCAAACTCGGTTGTCGATATAAGGCAGCGATCGCGTGGACTACAAAACACCGACCTCATTTCCAAAGTCGCACAGAAAAAAGGGCTAGACTGTGCAATCACTGGGCATGCTCTCGGTGGAATGGCTTCTACTCTAGAATTGGCTCAAAATGGTCTGGTTGTCTTAAGGGCGCGAAAAAATCACTTTTCTCCAAAGCAATCGGTCGCCTTTGTCAAAAGTGGTGTCGATATTATCGATAAACTATTGATTGATCGAGAGAGGATTCTTGCCTTAGATGTTAGTTCTGATCAATATCAGGTTCGAGTTTTGCAAGGACGCTTGTTGAAGCACATTCGCAATCAAGTGGTTTTTGAATTCACGCAATGGAGTGTCAATTCCCGCGAGGTTGAATGGCGCGAGAATACCTTCTACGCTATTGACGCGCTGCAAAACTTTACATCAATGGGATCTTCAATTACCTCTCTGCACAACTTAACGGCTTCCAATCTCGGAGAAGAGGCAGCTGTTTCGTCGCTTGTCGCCCACTCGTTGGAGACGCTCAATCCTTTGATCAGAACTTTTGCTGGAGCCTGTATTGGGAAATATCAGCGCTGGCATTTATCAAAAGTATTTCCTCAAGATAAACCGCGAACAATGAAACAACTGTTGAATGATTGGACTGAATTAGATTCACTTATATCGTCGAGCAAGTTGTCGAATGATGAATCGCTCAGGGAACTTGCCTTTCTTGTCCGTAAGTCGCAAAATTTCGACGGACCCTTAGATGATGAGGTAAAGTCGATTGAGCATTTAAGACGTGTTGCAGACCAACAAGCTATCTCAGGTCCATTGATCGGCCTTACCAAAGTGGCAGAGTCCTCCTGTGACCTTGTTGCTGAGAACGGTTATGCTTCGGATGTTAGCAATAGAATAAAATTGGCGGGCAAAATTTCGGACGCATCTGGGCAAGGTTATTCATTGCTAGCAACTCCCACAGCCAAGGCCTTGCACTATCGCTATACTAAACGTTTGAGCCGTCAGGGCAAATTGCCGTCCCAAATTATGCACGAGCGTTTGATCAAGCTTGATCAACTTGAAGCAAAAATCGAAGCGGCGAGACCATGAGCAATTATCGTCAAAATTTCGCTGCAAGTTGACTGAGCAAGCCTGCTACAAAATCACTGATAAATCTGGTTTCCGAGCCGAATCCAACCACCTACATGCTGATCATCAGAGTGGTGAGTCCAATGCAACACGCCGCCGCGCCTGGTCCAAATATATTCGCCTTTCATTTCAACTATGTCTCCAGCATTGACTGGCACCATCTGGCCCACAGTCAGATCATTGGCTACTAAGATAGTTGTGCCGTTGTTGAGGCGAATCAAAAACCTTTGATGACGAAATCCTTTTCTGTTCTCATCAGTTGGTAGAAGACGCCAGATTTGCGCTGAAGTTGTAACTTCTACTTTTCGAAGTCGCTGAGCTTGTGCATCAATAATTTCTTGCTGATTGTCCAAAGGCTGCCGTGGCGAGGCAAGTTCGATGGGCTGACTGCAAGCATCGTCGTAGGCGGGCTCGTTCTCATAGCCGAGCACCCGTTCCAGAACAGCAGACGAGCGTGTTCCGGCCGAACTTGGATGGCAGCCTGTCGTTAAGCAACATGAAAGTGAAAAATAAAAAACAGCCGCGATCAGAGGCACGGCATTCCTTATGGTGCAGCTTGCTACAGCACCGCAGGCCATTCTTACTATAATACCGCAGATGGTGCCCACGAGATACCGATGCACACCGACAATCCTTACGTCAATCAATGGAATCGACAGCAGTCCTACGATAATAATTCGCAGAATCGTCAAAATGCATACAACAATCTGAACGGCAACCAGCAACAAGTGTTGAAAAACGAAGGCAAAGACAAAATCAATCAACGCCAAGAGCATCCTGCAGAGGATCGCTTTCATGGCTTTAGAGGGGCTGGACGCTTCCGTCGATAAGCTCCCTCAAACGAAGCTAAGTCTCATTTACTCACTGGTGTGGTTGTTCCGCTGACCCTCTTGTTCAAGCAGTTTGATATCGGCAGGCGACAATTGCGGTCTGTCGATCTTAAGGGTGAGCTTGTCCAGTTTACCTGTGAATGCAAAGGGCACCTGGTAGTCTTCGTCGCACACGGTTGTGCCTGTATCTGAGCCAATGTCGAAGCTTTCATCCCACTGCAGAATCAGAGGCACGGTATGTTCCATCTTCTGACTGGAAACTTCTTTGCCGTCTACTTTCAGCGTACCTGTGCCACCTCTGCCGATGCCGCTCATATTGTTAAATGCGATCGTACCGACTCCGAGACCATCGTACTTGAAGTCGAATTCCAGTACGTGTTTGCCAGGAGTTAGTGCCTCAGTTCCTTCCCATCGAGGACGTTTCAAATCGACAAGATTCCAGAGAAATACCGGTTTGTTTTTGAGCAGATAAAAACCGTAGCCGCCAAAACGCCCACCTGAAGTTAGGAGCACTCCTTCTGCACCACCTTGAGGAATCTCAACTTCCGCCTTGATGTTATACGAGGAGTTGAGCAAAGCCGGCGAGTCTCCTTGCGGGATTCCGGTTAACGGCTTGGTGTAAACAAATTCATTGCGTCCTGCCGTGATGTTTGGTCGAGCAGCAATTAAGCGCGTTGCGGCACTTGCATCAAGCGGAAGCACTTCGTACTTCTTCGCTTCTGTGAGAAAAACAGCTTTAAGCTCGTCAACCTTTTTAGGGTTTGCTGCCGCCACATCGTTAGACTGTGTCCAGTCTTTGCTCATATCGAACAGTTCCCAGGTGTTGGCATTGGCCGGATCCTGGTTGACAGGACCAACCACGACCCAGGGCGGACGAACCACCTTCGTGCTGGCAATCCAGCCGTCGTGATAGATTGCGTGGTCGCCCATCATCTCGAAATACTGAGTTTTGTGCCGACTAGCAGCTTGTTTATTGGCCGGGTCGAAGGTGTAATTGAAACTTACTCCTTCTATCGGTTTTTGCTTGATTCCGTCTACTTCTGCCGGGGCGGGGATGCCACAGGCTTCAAGTATTGTCGGCACAACATCAATTACATGGTGAAATTGCGAGCGAGTGGCGCCAACATCTTTGATATGGCCGGGCCAAGAAACGCACATGCCCTGTCTGGTGCCACCGAAGTGTGATGCCACTTGCTTAGTCCATGCAAATGGCGTATCGAATGCCCACGACCAAGCTACAGCCATGTGGTTGTATGTACGGTCCGTGCCCCAAACATCATAGAAATACTTTAGTTGGTCCGCAACAGGGACATCAACGTTATTGAAACTAGCAACCTCGTTAGGTGTGCCAATCACCGTGCCCTCGGCACTACCACCATTGTCACCGCTAATGTAGATAATCAGTGTGTCGTCGAGCTTGCCCATGTCCTTGACGCACTGAATCACACGTCCTATTTCAGCGTCTGTGTAGGCCAGGTAAGCAGCATAAACATCTGCCTGGCGAATGAACATTTTTTTGTCATCAGCACTGAGACTGTCCCATTTCTTCAAAAGTTGATCGGGCCAGGGCGTCATTTTCGCGTCTTGTGGAATTACCCCTAAACGCTTCTGGTTGGCGAAAATCTCGTCACGCAGTGAGTTCCAGCCTTTATCAAACAAATGCTTTTCACTGATCTTTTTCACCCACTCCGGTGTCGGGTGGTGCGGAGCATGAGTTCCACCAGGCACATAGTTACAGAAGAACGGCTTGCTTGGATCAATCTCGTTGAGCTGGTTCAACCAGTGAATGGCATCGTCAGCCTGTGCAGTGGTCAAGTTCCAGCCTGGGTGCCCAACGTATGGATAAATCTGGGTCGTGTTTCGGAAAAGATTCGGCTGCCACTGGCTTGTGTCACCTCCGACAAAACCATAGAAATAATCGAATCCCATGCCGGTAGGCCAATGCCCAAATGGGCCAGCCTGGCTGGCTTCAAATGCTGGGGTATTGTGATCTTTGCCGAACCAGGATGTAGCGTAACCATTGGTTTGCAAGATGCGTCCAACTGTTGCGACGTCTTTTGGAATGACACTGTTGTAACCGGGAAAGCCTGTGGCCAGCTCGGAGATGACGCCAAAGCCAACCGAGTGATGATTGCGTCCGGTGATCAGCGCTGCACGTGTCGGTGAGCACAATGCCGTTGAGTGGAATTGCGTATAACGCAGTCCGTTGTTGGCAATCTGGTCCATGTTAGGGGTTGGAATTACACCGCCGAAGGTGCTTGGAGCACCGAATCCGACATCATCGGTCATGATCAAAAGCACGTTAGGAGCACTTTTGGGTGGCACCACAGCTGGTGACCACCAAGGTGTTGACTGCGCCGCATTGTCTTTAATTACACCCCCAAACGCTGGATCCGGCGGTGGTAATTGCTTGCCGTCAATAGTGGTAGTGGCACTTGGTGAACCGACAACGCCGGTTGTTTGCTGTGCTCCTGAGTGAACCGGTGCTATAAACAACACCACTCCGGCCAATGCAGGTGCAAAGAGAGAAATTCGCCACTTCGTCATATATAGGATCCCCAATAAGTTAAAACAAGAATACGCTTCTTGGCATTTAAATGAACAATCCTATAACCAAGATGGGCGAATCGAGATGTCAAATGTGGAGATGAGCCCTAGATTCAGTGCTTATTCGTTTTTCAAAAAATGGAATTTATGAATCAAGTCTTTGAGTAACTTGGCAGCTGCTTTTCCATCGCCCTTGCGGAGCGCCTCAATTACAGGTAGATGAGCGGTGCCGAACTCACACAGTTGCTCTTCGCCAACTCGTTTCACTGTTAGCCGAAATCGACTTTCGAGCACCACGGATTCCCAAATCGATAGCAGCAATGAATTCTTTGAACCCGCCATGATTAGTCGGTGGAACTCGATGTCGTGCTTCGAGTAACTCTTAGTATCTTTATCGTCCGCCGCTTTCATGAACAATGCAGCTTCTGCTTCCAACTCCGCCACATTCTCTTTGAAATTCGGTGCCGCCAATTGCGCACCAAGTTCTTCCAACGCCACTCTCACCTGCGACGATTCCTCCAATTCTTGCGGCGAGATACTGCGCACCCGCGTTCCTTTATAGGTTTCGGTTTCGACAACGCGCAGCGCTTCCAGATATCGCAGGGCTTCTCGCACGGGCGACTGACTGGTATTCAATTCATGCGCGATCTGGAGTTCGATCAGTCGATCTCCAGGCTTGTAAGTGCCGTCCAGGATACGGTCTAGCAGGATTTGCACAATGTGTTCGCGTGCGGATGACCGTTTAAGAATGACTTGAGCCTCAGGGCCGGTTGAAGATTCATTTTATATGTAAATTTCGATTGACGTTGTCTTTACAGATTATCGATAATCGATTATATTTAAGTGCATAGACTCTAATCCAATCGCAGGCGTTTCCAGCTTGCGCCACCCAGGCGAAAACCAGAGGTAAATCATATGTCTGACCAGGATTATATTTACGGCGTCTTTTCGGACGTCGACAACGTTCCAAACGTCATCTCTCAGTTGCACAAAGCTGGCTTGCAGACATCCGAAATCTGCGTGCTCGGAAACAAGAGCGAGCAGTTCAGCAATATGGCAGGAAAAATCGAAGATCCGACCGCTAAGCACTTCATTCAATTCGGAATTGCAGGCGCCATTGGCGGGCTTATCGCCGGTATCTTCGCCTCTTTACATATTCCAGGCGTGAACGGCTTCCAGTTGATTGTGCCGCTGATGGGCACTGTCGCCGGTGGCGCTTGCTTTCCCTATGTAATTTGCCAGCTCGCTACCTTCCTGACATCCAACAAGCCTCAGTACTGGGCTAATGTGTTCGAAGGAAGCGTCCAGGCAGGCGCGGTCATCATCATGGCTGAGCCGCAATCTCCTGAAGAACGGAACGCAGCGATGAACATTTTTCTCGCTAGCAATCCCATCGAAATGATCTTCCGCCGCGCCCCTTGGGGACTTGCTGGAATGGACGGAACCGACGATACAGCGCTGGTTTCGGACGTCGAAGTGGAACGCGAACGACGCCTCACAGCGGTTGCTTAATTCAAAAACGAACAGCGCGGCAGCTACTGCCGCACCTTCAGTTCAACGACTCACCCGAATGCACCGGGTGAGTTGTTGGGCATCTACTTTCTTTTGCGCTAATAACACGCGATAATTAGCTTTCATCATGACTATGAAAGTGCCAATCAACGCGGCTCCGTGGCGTGACACATGTCCCGAAGTTGTGCTCAGCCATCTTCAATTACCGGCAATTGATAAAATGCCGGATCAATTATCATACGACGTTGTC
>JBBQFO010000004.1:0-51395 GCA_038322035.1 Candidatus Obscuribacterales bacterium | reverse complement strand
TTACGAATTGCAGATCGTTTGGCACCAGTTTATCAAGTCACCGGCAAATCAGATATTGCCGAAAACCTGCGCGAAGAAAAAGCGAAAATGGACAGAGCCCGCTGCGCCAGTATGTTTGGACGCCGCGCCTGAGTGTCTTCGTAAGTTCGAACTGCGTCACTTAAAACGGGCGAAAATCTAGAACACCAGAGCTACCGGCTCGCAGAACCTTCTCACGTCTCTGCGAAATAGATTGTCTCTGGGAAATTTTCTGACGCATTGAGCAACGGATCTGGTCATCATACGATTTAAAGAGCGTGAATCGTCGCACCGATCTGTAACACGATGCGATCGATGCAACCAGCCCGGTCAACCAGAGTCCGCGTTTTTCCAACTTGCGCAGTCTCGAAATAGTTCCACGTCGATTTGGACGCAACGATGGCTTTTCGTCATCGGTGAGAGGATTGATAAAGAAGTAAGGTCGTCTCGCTCCACTCAGGGTACCGGCAGTCGTCAAGCGCTTATGCTCAATGTGCACCACTCGATCTGCAAAACCTTTGAGCATTCCTCCGTCCAGTCCAACGTTCGATCTGTTACTCGTGCGCGCTTGACCGACTCCGAGTCCAGCGCCGACTCGAGCAGATGTGATAACAGCCATTCATGCCACCCTTCTAACAAGATCGATATACAACGGATATCGAATTATCACCGGCAGTAATACCACCAACAGTTTGCAGTAATAAAGAGCAAACGTCAAATTATTCTATAGAGAATAACTGACGTTTGTTGTTGTTGCCTGAATTGAATATCAGCCCAGCTGCATCAGAAGCTGGCGTGGCCACCGAAGACGTGATAGTCAAACGTGAATTGAATATCGACTGACTGATCAGCAAATTTCGGCAGTGGCGAATATGGTGCCGCTGCTCGAATTGCATCAATGGCAGCTTGATCGTTTTTGGCTAATCCGGAAGAGCGAGATAGACGGACAGAGCCCAGCTCTCCAGACCGGAAGATCTGAAACTCAACTACAACTTGACGAGAGGTTGGGTCTTTTGGTGGTTGCCAATTTCGTTTTATCCGACGTTGAAGCTCCGCCATATAGGCACCAAAATCCGCTTTCCCGATTGGCTGATCATTCCTTCCAGTCCCGCTGGCTGGGCTCTCGCCAGTAGAATCAGTATGCGGTGTACTGCTTACCTTTGCCGGTCCTACAGGTCCGACCGGACGAAGCAGGGATTCGCCGATCGGACCCGACGTCGATGCAATCTTGGTGGGAGCACCAACCTCGTGCGATTTACTCTGTCCCGGTGCGTGGGAGCCAATGATTGGTGCGGGAGCATCGGCTGATGTACTGGAAACTGCTAGATTCGGAGCAGGAGGGCCACTACTGGTGGTGTGCAAAGAACGTTTCCCCGCAGCTGGCATTGGTGCACTATTCGAAGCGGTGGGGGAGTGACTGAGAGCCACCGGCACTGGACCTGTTCCAGTCAGACTCGGTGGAAGCATTGCCAGTATAGGACCAGGAGCAGATGCAGGCGATGATTTAGTTGACGTTGGCATCGGTGTGGAGTTAGTTGCTAACGAAGGTGACACCACTTTCGGTGCTGCACTGATCGGCAGAGGAGCAGGTGTGTGACTCGCGGAGGGGGCGGATCGCAGTGTTGGAACAGGCTTGACCAATGTCGCGGACGCTGGTTGACGAGCGGCAGTTTGGGGTTGACGAGCCGGTTGCGCTTGAGCCCGACTGGCTGCACTGGCTGGCGGAGTTGGCTTTTTCACCTGGACGTCGCGGGGCTTAGCTTGTGCTGCTTCGCTCGAGAACTTTTTCGGTTTTACCGGCTCCACGTCTTTAATTTGTGGTGGTGGCACAAAAATGATTTCAGTAATTTGACGCTGTTCTGGTTTCGGAATTAAAAAGAAAAGTGCAAACACTGCACAACTGATCATCGCGCTAAAGTGAAACAAGTAAGAACCGCTTGCAGCCTCAGAAAGATGCAATGCTGAATCTGCATAAATTGGTTTGAGTTTTTCACCACGGGCAGAATCATACGCATCGCGCACAGCAAATCCAACAAAAAGCAGAATCATCGATAGAAGCACAAGCGAGAAGGGTGTGCCAAGATGCGCACTGGCTAGCGCTTGCAGAATGCCGTCGTTAGGCTTGAGATGATTTCCAGTCAATACCGTTCGTAAACCAGTAGCCATCGGTTCTGCAAACAGAACTATCGTCAGCAAGACCGCGTTCACGACAGCAACGTCCATGAACAAAAATCCTTTGATACTTTGACCGTTATAAAACTGCCCTAGCCCTGGTATCACTGATAGCATCGCAGCGGTAGCAGGCTCTCGTCCGCTGTTATGAGCGACTCGGGGAGGCAATCGCCGGAAATCTCGTTTAGGCATGATGTGGTAACCCGAGAAGGGATGGATAGTTCCAGGTTATCCGCAAACCGAAAGCGGCAGTACGGGCTTGGTCTGGTAGTGTGCATAGTAATTTCCCTGAACTTCGGCTAGTGTATTTAGGGGCGAAATCAGTCGTCATGAGGTATCGTCAAAGCCGAAGCACTGGCGCTCCTCAAGCGGCAGCAATTCAACCAGCGATGGAGCAGAACATGGACTTGATCTTCGAACAACTGAATGCAGGCGGCTGTCAGACGTACCTGGTGGCTTCGCCAAAGACTGGTGAAGCTTGGTTGATTGACCCGGTGCTCTGTTCCGTCAATGACTACTTGAAGATGCTCGATACGAAAAAGCTGAAATTGACAAAGGTGATCGACACACATACCCATGCCGACCATCTTTCAGGTGGAGCGAAGCTGAAAGACCTGACGAACTGCGCCTACGTAATGCATCAACTAGGTCAGCCACGCGAGATCACAGATCGTCTCAACGTCGATACCGATTTGAAATTGAACGGTACGACAGTGGGGATTCTGCACAGCCCCGGACACACTCGCGATTCGATTTGTTTGATTTTCCCGGACCGCATTGTCACAGGTGACGCGCTCTTTTTAGATGACGGTGGCGCTGGTCGTGCCGATCTTCCAGGCGGCGACTCTGGTCAACACTGGGAAAGCCTGCAGCGCATCATGGAGTTGCCGGATCAATTAACGGTCTATCCAGGTCATGAATATCGCAGTCGCCGCCCTTCCACTCTCGGTGAGCAGAAGACGCGCAATCCATTCCTCAAGCCTCGCAGTCAAAGCGAATATGTAAGATTCGTCGAAGAGCTCAAACTCGGTCCTGCCGAATGGATGAAAGAAGTACTGAAGGCAAACTGCGCTTGTACACGCGATCAAAACGCCGTGCAAATTCCTCAGGGCGTCTCCGCCTGCGAGGTACAAGGCACGATGCCTCCTACTGCTGGCTCCAGCGAAATTCCATTGATCCACTCAAACGAGCTCAAGAAGATGATCGACACCGGACACCAGGCAGTGCTGCTAGATGTTCGCGAAGAGAGAGAACTGACTGGAGAACTCGGACACCTGCCTGGCATCGTTCACATTCCAGTCGGCAGCATCGGCGAGCGACACGATGAAATCGCTCATCTCAAAAATCACGAGATTATTTCCATCTGCAAAATGGGCGGAAGGGCACGAACAGCAGCCATAATTTTGGCGGATGCGGGCTTCAAGAACATCAAAGTCCTAACAGGCGGAATGAACGAATGGAACGAGCTGGGGTTACCGGTGAAGCGCCACCTGTGAGATACCGGTTAGGCTACCCTGTGCCCGCTTAAACGGCTGGGTTTAACTTGACATCGAGCTTAACGTACATTAATAATATGAAATCTCTTGCTCCTTCTTACTACGGCAGTGTGATCTCAAAATATGCGTTCATCGCCAAATGTTGTGGGCGACGCCCTCAAAACACCTGATGCACCTCGCCAAATCGGCGATCTGGCTCAGCACGTTCAAACACAACTAACATCATCGATAGACGTCAAAGCCGCTCATCAGTGGGTGCAACCCAGTGGCGGCGAAATGCATCTGCCTCACCTGGGACTCGGTTCCGAGGGTGCCTCGCTGCACGCAGCAATCCCAGGCGGTGAACAGCACGCGCTTGCAGCTGCCCAGCAAGTAGGCAATCAGGCGATTTCTCCGATCATTCAAATGATCATGAAGATGCCTGGTCACATCGGATTAGTCAGCTCATTCTTTGAAGCCTTAATGTCGTTCTTCGCGCCAATGCAAGATTTAATCGGTGGTTTGGATGCGTCTATCTTCACCGCCAACTTAGATGCTGCCGCGGGCGCATTGAAAAGTACAGGCGAACATTTTGGATTCGATCTCTCTCTAATTCCTGACGATGCACCAATCTTTAATATGGATGACGGCGGCGGCGGATTCGCCGATCTTCTGCCAAAAGATGGATCGACAGCATTCAGTGGCGGCGAACTTAAATTTAGTCCTTCTGAAGTTTCAGATGGTGGCAGCAGCGCGCTCAACACATCCGGATACTCTGATGCTGGTGCACAATACGAGCAAATGCCTAACGGTATTGAAAGCGCCACTCACAGCGTGCGCGATGGCATCGTCACACCACAATATTTGGCGATGGATAACGGACAAGCTATCTTCCGTCCAACCATGGGTGGCTTTAATAGCATGCCCAGTTCGTCCATTCAGGTGCCACCAAGTCTGACACCACAGCAACCACAGATTGTTCATCCACTTACTCACCAGATCGCTCCTCATCATGCACCGGCGAGCATGGCGCGTGATCTTGCTCCGGCCGCTACGCACCTTCCAGAACACGCACCACCGGCTCTTGAACGGCACGCGGCTCCGCCAGCGCTCGACCAGGCTGCTGCTGACCGTGGAACACTTCTTGGACATCCACAGACACGAGTTGAACATGTTGTCGATCAAGTAACTTCAGACGCACCTGCAGATGCAGGACAAGCTCCGACCGACCAAGTGGCAGATCAGTCGCAAGCCGCACCAGAACAAGGTGCTGAGGCAACAACCACTTACACCGTCAAACCTGGCGACAATCTCTGGGACATCGCCCAGCACCATCTCGGTGATGGATTGAAGTGGCAAGAGATCTACCAACTCAATCATGATGTAATCGGTGGCGATCCTACCTTGATCCACCCAGGCACTGAGATTCAATTGCCTGGCGGCCAAGAAATAGCTTCTAACTACACTGTCCAACCTGGAGACAATCTCTGGGATATTTCCAAAGCACACCTCGGCGGTGGACAACATTGGGGCGAGCTTTTCCATCAAAACTCTGATGTAATCGGCTCCAATCCTAGTCTGATTCATCCAGGACAACATCTAGATATGGGTGGTGGCGCCAATCACGCCAGCGGTCAACTTGCCAGCGCTGATCCGTCACATGCAGCTTCTCACCACGCCACATCACACGTAGCACATCACGCCGCACCACAACACCAACAAGTCGCTCACAGCTCCACACCAGCGCATCATGTCGCACAACATCACGGTGCTGCAGATCACGCCAAAGTTGCTGCGAACACACCACACGCTGAGCATCCAGCTGAAGCACCAACCCAACAAGTAGCGGCTGGATCACAGCAAGTGCCCGAAGCCCTGGCCGCCACTCCAAGTGGACAGGAGTCCGGTCTGCACGCAGCAGTACCAATGGGCTCACTGGAAACCTCTGCTCAATCTCTTCCTAACAAATAGTTTGCTCTAAAGTCGATGAAAAATTTGTCAGGCTGAACGGGCTCGACTGGCGCCAACTCACGTGTTCAAAGACTGGTTGCTACTTGTAGGAAACTACTGGCTTCAAGTTTGGTACAGCAGATCCGGCTTCGGCGAGCTTCTCTTCAAGCACGTTTCGGATCAAGTGGAAGTCTTCATAGGCTACGCAAGCAATGTTGTTCTGCTTGCAGTGCGACAACAACTTAGTCTTAGCGAAGACGAGATCGGCTTCAGCTGACCAGCAGAAGTCACTTCGTCCATCGCCGATTACTACTTTCAATGGACGACTGGGTCCATTTTCGAGAATGCGGCACTTGCACAATCCAGATCCGCAACCCAACACTTGCGGTGCGTGAGGGAAAGTCAGCTGCAGAGTTTTGTCTTCGTTTTCAACCAAATGGTTCGCCCAAACGTTGTCTACGTGAATGTTTTCGCGTTTAAGAATGTGGTGAATGACTCGGTCGATTCCGTCGCTGACGATCTTCAGAGAGACGCCATTTTGACGACACCAGTTTGCGAACTTAGGAAATGTCGGATCGATTTTGACGCGATCCAAAACGCCAACCACACCTTGCCAACCGCCGCGAATCAAAGGCACTTGCAGCGCCATGCATTCGCGTGAACCGATTTCGCCTCTCACCCAGCGATCTTCGATTGCGTGCCATGCAGGATCGGCCAGCGCTTCCAGCAACACGTCGATGGTATCACCCCTGGTGATAGTGCCATCAAAATCACAATAGACATCAATTGAAGAACTCATGATTAGCCTTTCTTACACTCGGTGATCAGTAAATCAAGCAGGTCGTGCGCCAAATCCATTTCTGGATAAGTGATCTCTAGTGACGGTGCGAGAGTAACTACATTTTTGTAGTAACCACCGATATCTAGTACCAGTCCCATCTTCTTTCCGTTCATTACCAGGTTGCCTTCAAGTCCACGTTGAAACATCTTGTCGGCCAGTTCACGATTCGGTGTGTAACTGTCATGCCCCTGGCACATTTCCATTCTGAGCGCCAAGCCCATGCCATCTACGTCTCCGATTTCAGGATGCCTGGTTTGCAAGTCTTTGAGCAGCTTCAAGAAATAAGCGCCCTTTTCATTGACAGTCTTTTCGTAATCGCCTTCTTCGAAGATCTTCATAACTTCGAGACCGCATGCGGTTCCTAAGCTGTTCGAAGAGAATGTAGAGTGAGTCTAACCAGGTCCGAACTTATCGGGACTGATGTATTCCTCTTTCGCCCAAATTCCAGACAATGGGTTGAGCCCGTTGGTGAGCGCTTTTCCGAACACCATAATGTCGGGAGTAATGTTGAAGTTCTCAGCTGCCCACAATTTTCCGGTGCGGAAGAAGCCCATTTGAATTTCGTCATCAACAATCAAGATGCCGTGGTCTCTGCAGATTTTGGCCAGCTTCTCAAAATATCCCTTCGGAGGAATCACATAACCGCCAGTACCCTGGATAACTTCTACGAAGAAAGCACCAAACTCAGCCTTGTTCGTCTTCGGATTATGGGTGCCGGTGTATTCGTGCTCGAACTTGCGCTCAAACTGGTCAACGCAATACATGCCGCAAGTCTCTTTCTCCTTACCGTATGGGCAGCGGAAGCAATAAGGGAAAGGAATGAACTCAGCGCGATCGCCGAATTCGCCATAGTTTTCGCGATATCTATATGATGAGGTGATCGCCGAGGCTGCCAACGTACGTCCGTGGTAACCACCTTCAAAGGCGAACATGCGGCTCTTTCCGGTCGTCTTGCGAACCAATTTGAGAGCATCTTCGACTGCCTGTGCTCCGCCAACATTGAAGTGCACGCGACCTTTCTCGCCAAAATTGCGCTTGATGCCTTTGACCAAAATATCGGACAAATATACTTTTTCTTTGTGCAAATACTGACAAGCGAGCTGCGGCAACTTGTCGATTTGATTTTTCAACGCATTATTAACGCGCTGGTTGGCATATCCGAGGTTGACTGCCGAGTACCACATCTGCAGGTCGAGATACGGTGTAGCAGCGCCATCATAGAGATAGCTGCCTTCGCAAGTCTCAAAAAATTGAGGACGCTTTGCGTAGTGAACTGTGTCACCGTGAGAGCAAACTTCAGCTTCCAGGGCGAGTAACTCGTCCTCTTCCTTCCTGACAATTGCCTCATCGACAGGTATCAACGTTGCTGCCTTGGAAGAACTGCTGCCCGATGCCGATTCGCCCGTCATAACGCGTATATAACCCCGCACACTACCAATCTACTCCGGTGAGCATACGCGCCGACATTTACACCATCCTTACAGCGCATGTAGTATCGAGCCTGCTGCACACATGGAAATAAATTCCGCTTAGTCCGAAACCCTGATTACGACCAAACCTTACGCGAACCTGACAACACTCAAGCGACCAAAATCACATGCAAATGACCAAAATTTCAGAACAAACAAATCAGGAAACAGAGCTCAATGGTGTCACATTCGGTGCCACACTTTGCCCAATCAAATTGAATCAAAATCAATAGAATCAGCTCATAACAGGGAAAGAAGGCAGCAATACAATCAGCGTACCGCTGCCTCCCCACAAATAATTCAGGCCAAATCTACTTCGTCTTTTTGATCGAACATTTGGAATGTTTGTGCTTCAGAGGTGCAGCTACTTTTGCTGTAGTCTTGCTTACAGCGATCTTGACGCCGCTGGCAGGAGTAGCAGCGGCAGCAGATTTCGCCAAAGCTGGTGACGTCAATGCAACAGCGCCGAGTACGACTAAGGATATAAGTGCTTTATTCATGATTGGCTCTCCATCTGTGTTTTGGTATTCCCAAGATATTACCGACCGCGTCAGTTTGTAGTTTCATAGTAGACCTTTCATCGTCTAGCTTTGGTGAGGCGAAATGTGTTTTGTTGTAAAAGATACGTAAACTAAATTCGACTGAAAACAATTAGTAATACAACGTTGTCGAGCGCACGCCTTCATAAAAGCTACACACAATCTAGATAGAATTGGACCGTGTTGTTGACAAGCTGAATGAGATCCCTGATGACGAAGATATTAGTAGTAGAAGACGAGCACGACCTTTCCATCCCAATCAGAGACTGGCTCAGCCGCGAACAGTACCTTGTGGAGCTGGTCGACAATGGACTGGAAGCCCTGGAACGATTGAAGGTCTACAAGTTTGATGCCATCGTGCTGGACCTGATGATCCCCGGCGTGAACGGCATGGAGGTATGCAAGAGATTCAGGGAGGATGGAGGTGCCACGCCAATCCTCATGCTGACGGCAAAGAACAGCGTCGAAGAGAAAGAAGCTGGACTCGATGCGGGGGCGGACGACTACCTGACAAAGCCTTTTCATTTAAAGGAATTATCCGCTCGCATTCGGGCTTTACTTCGTCGTCACACACAGGCAACCAGCCGCGAGTTGCGAGTAGGGAATCTTGTTCTAGATGTAGTGGCCAGAACGGTGACTCTCAGTGGCGAAGAAATACATTTCGTGCCGCGCGAATTCAGCCTTCTTGAGTTTTTCATGCGGCACCCCAATCAAGTTTTTAGCGCCGAAGCAATTCTTGACCGAGTTTGGGCTTCTGACACACTGGCATCTTCTGATACGATCAGAACATACATCAAGATTCTCAGAAAGAAACTTGGTGGTGAAGGCAAAGAGTCGTTTATCCGCACCGTCCATGGTGTCGGTTACAAGATAGAGTCTCCGCAATAATGTTTTCCAGCCTCCGCTGGCGCTTAACTCTCTGGTTCATTAGTTTAACGACGCTGGTTTATGCGTTGTCTACTTTCTGCGCGATCGGCTTGTTCCATGCCGGTCTTTCTGCGTTGATCAAAGAAGAAGTCGATGCGCTAGTATCAGAAATCGTGCCAGCTATCGCTCTCAATGGTGGCACGCCGACATTACACGAATGGGCATCGACTTTTCGCAAACATCCGTTTAAAGCGCTGCCTACGATCCAGATCTTCAGCGATTCCGGCAAAGTTATAGAAGAGCATGGTCCAGCAGGAATACCTGTCCTGTACAAACAGGAAGGCGAAATACAAGTAAATCACCACGCATTTTTTGCCCACTCTACTCCCCTAGTCTATGAAGGGAAGGTAGTGGGATATTTGCAGGTCGAGCTGTCATTGCAGCATCGCGACCAGACCACCGTTCAATTCGCAATGACGATGGCATCAGTAGCACCGTTTCTGCTTTTTGCACTGGGAGTGGCCGGATATCTGTTTTCGAGCAAAGCCGCACAGCCACTAGAAGATAGCTTATTAGTTCTGCGCAGATTTATGACTGATGCGGGACATGAATTAAGCACGCCGATCACAATCATCCAAGCAAATGCCGAAGCCATGGAAGTCGACATCCAAACCAACGAACCAGCAGAAAGCAGACTAGCTGTCATTTCACGAGCTACTGAACGAATGGGGAAATTGGTGCAAGATCTGATGCTATTGTCCAAGATGGAAAGTCCGCAACTGGAAACTAAGCGCGTGCCGCTAGATCTCGATAAGCTTGTGCACAATCTTTTGGAAGAATTCGACGAGTTGTTCAAAGCAAAAGGCGTCGAGCTTAAAAGCGCGACCATTCAAAACGCACCGGTATATGGCGATCCGGAATCTCTAAAGCGGCTCGTCACCAACCTGTTGCAAAACGCACTTCGGTACACGGAGCCCGGTGGATCCGTTGTGATTTCCGTCGAGAGCACGCCTCGATTTGCGAAACTGAAAGTTGCAGACACAGGCATCGGCATTCCCGCTGACAGCTTGCCACGAATCTTCGATCGGTTTTATCGGGTTGAGAAATCACGCTCAAGATCAGCTGGCGGAGTAGGTCTTGGACTCTCAATCGTGAAAGCGATTGTGGACGCACACAAAGGCAAAATGGAAGTACATAGCAAAGTTGACGCCGGAACAGTGTTCAGTATCGTTCTGCCAATGCGTGGCTGAGCAGCGGCTCTCCGAAGCGGGAGTCGGACGACTGACTCTAGGCGGAAGGAGTTGGTGCAGGAGTTGCCGCATTTTGGCGTGGACGTTTAGCCAGGATTGCTTTCGCCTTCGCGTACATCAATTCAGCATCGGCATTTCGTCCCAACTTGCGCAAAAGCTTAGCGTAGTCGCGCAATGTGTCAGCGATATCGGCGTGATCAGGTCCCAACTTTTCTTCGCGCAGCTTAAGTGATTTCTCCAACAGAGGTTCGCACTCGGGGTACTTCCCTTGCTGGAACAAGACGCTCGCCAGCGTGTTCAAACAACCCGCAAGCCTCAACGTATCAACCGGCTCGGAAGCTTCGATGATCGTCGCAATCCGCTTGACGTAAGGCTCGGCTTCAGCGAATTTGCCCTGAACGCAGAGCACACCGGCCAAATTGGTCAAATCTCCACCCAGCGCCTCATGCTTAGAACCCAGTTGATTCTGCTTGAGCAAAAGGATTCGTTCATACAGACCCTGCGCCTGAATGTAATCGCCCTGCTCGTAATAGCTCTCAGCCAGCCGTGACAGCGCTTCACTGAGAGCACTCTTAAGGTCGTTCTTGGCACCACCGCCGCTCTTTTCTGACTCACCGAGGGCAGTCGTAGCACCCTCAGCCTGCTGAACTTGGGCTTCGAGCTGAGCGATAATTACAGACTGAAGAACAGCAGGATTTGCAGCTGGTTCCACTTTAGCTGGCGCAGCAGGCTCTTCGTTCACATTTGCTTTTTCAAGGGCTTCAGCCCAGAACGATGGAGCCGCAGCAGGCTTCGTCGCTTCCTGAGCCGCAGCTTGAAGAGGGGCAGGTGCAGGTGCAGGGGCAGGGGCAGGGGCAGCAGCCTGTAGAGGAACAGCAACTGGAGCAGGCGTTGCAACTGGAGCAGGGGTCGAAACTGCAGCTGGCAATGACTCTCTTGAGGTTGCTTGGACTGGCACATAAGCGGGGACAGGCTCGATCTGAACCGCTGGGGTCGGCGCAGCTACTGGTTCTTGGTTAGGAGTGGCAACTTCAACCTTCGGCACTTCCACAGCCGCAGCTTTCGCTTCTACCGCTTCCGCGACTGGTATAGCGGATGGTGCCTTCTCAGCGGACAATTCGGATATATCGTTGACTTTCTTAGCGACCACCGGTGGTGTCACTATTGTCTCCGAAACTTGCTCTCCAGGCGGTGACAGCGCTGCTGAAGAACCAGCATGAGTGCCAACTGACGATGAACTCGAGATAGACATCGGCGACTCCGACCCTGACTTTCCAGGTGTCGATGATATCATGGATTGGAACGGAGAATTAGAGGGTAATGCTGCAACCGACTCAGCGACGGGAACAGCTTTAGGTGCCTCTACCACTGCAGCGGCTTGAGCAACTGGAGCCAATACAGGAGTAATCTCCGGAACTGATTGAACAGAAGGTTTTACAGACTTAAAGAGCGAATCAACATCTTCGTGATCATCATCTGATATCGAAGTGATAGATGGCGCCGGGGAAGTCGAAGCAGTCACCAATTCTTTCGGTGCTTCTGCGGCTGCTCTTCGTTCAATCGGTTCTGCGCTTTCCGATTTCGCGAATGAATAAGGCTCAATTTCATCTAATAGATCGCGCTTAACCGGTTCAGAAACCGGTTCTGAAACTGGTGCAGAGGCTGCCGACACACCTTCAGCGGCAATATCAGATTTTGCTTCGGCAACAACATCTGATTCTGCTTTTGCGGCTATCTCTGGTTCTTCTATCCGAGCTGTTTCGCGAACAACAGAAATCAAAGGCTCCTGGTTGACAACTTCCTCGTCAGCCTTGACGCTTTCGGCCAATTCCTCAATCAGCTTCAGGGCAATCGATTCAGCTTCACTGCGAGGCTTGATCGCATCCTCTTTCTTCGTTTCAGGTGTCGCTCCAACACTTTCTTCGAGCTGACTGAGCAACTCTTGTGCGCTGACAAGCTGCGGCTTCTCTGCTTCTGCAACATGCAAAGCTTCGGCTGCTTTTTCATCAGTATCGGCAGTGAACAAATCATCAATTTCGCTGATCTGCTCAGGCAATTCCTTAGTTTCCTGGTCTGCACCGATGATGCCCTGCAACACCGCTGAATAGCTGTCGCTAGATTGATTAGAAGTCGTCGTGCTCACTTCAGGTAACGCGTCGATTGAATCACTAGTGGTCTCAGCGAGTGTCGAGTCGGGTGTTCCCAATGTCAGCGGTGCATTCGCAGAACGGATATCAGATTTACTTTGAGCAGCCGCCACATTTTGCAGCATCTGCTTCATGGAATCTGGTTCGACATCATCTTTCTCAGCTTTAAGAGGCTCCTTCTCGGCTGCGACTTCCTCTGTCTTGGCCGAAGGTACGAGCCTCTCATGACTGTAATCGTTGTCATCTTCAGGAACAGACGTCAGTTTTTCATGCGAGTCGAACAAGGTCGACGCGGCATCGAAATCTTCCATCACTGCACGCAAGTCAAACTTCTTGAGCGAAGCAGATTTCGTTTCCTTGGCTGGAACTTCTTCTGCCGTCACCACAGATGGTGCAGCTTCCTCCGCTGCTACCACTGCCATTGGTGCCAGCTCGGCTTCGGTTTCCAATTCAGATGCATCCAAAGCGATCGATGACTCTGCAGGTGAGACTCTGGAAATCTCAGGCTCAGTTACATCAACGAGTACAGCAGCTTCTTCAGCCACAGACTCGACCTCGGCGACTACGTCCGACACCTTCTCGACATCAGCATCGACAGTCATTTCGTTCTCAGCAACAACTTCCGATACTTTCTCAGCAACAACTTCCGCTACTTTCTCATCATCAGCTTCTGATAAGTTCTCAACATCGACTTCAGATGCAGCCTCAGCCGCTACATCCACTGCATGCTCCAAAATTGGTTCGGCAGAATTCTCGGCAACGTTCGATGCAATTGGTGTCTCGGAAGCCGAAATCGATTCCGCTTGATCAGCCTCAACGACTTCTTCAGCCTTTTCGAGATCAGGCACGGACGCCTTTTTTGGCACATCCTGGCTTGGCTCTGGCGGCAACAGCTTATCTAGTAAGTTAATAGTCGAATCGGTAGGAGATGGCTTTGCTGGGCCTTTGCCACCACCATTGGTACCTTTCTCCGCGGAGAATAATCCACGCAACTCCGACAATGAGACCAGTTTGTTTTCATTGGCAGGAGAATCGTCTTTCGCAACAGTCTCCGTCATCTTCTCTTCCGCTTCTTCTCCACTTGGAGCATCGAGGGAGTTAAGCACTTCGTCGTCAGCCGGCACAGACGCATCAGGTTCTGAGGCTTTGGCGTTTTCCTGATCCACAAGCACTTTAAAAAAGGCAGGCAAGTTGTCATACGAAGAAGTGGAGTCCTTGATTGCTTCTTCGCCGACCTCGTCGTGCGAGGCTTCAACAACAAGATTTTCAAGCGACTCAACAGCGGCCTTGTCGTCAGCTTCTTGGTTATCTAAATCATACTGATCACGAAGTAGCGAGGACCCACCCTTCTTTTCAAAGTCAGAAACGTGGCTGCCTTTTGCTTCTTCCAGCTCACGCTTGCGCTCTAGATCTCTATAGGTCTCATTGTTTAACGACAATTCTTCCAGCGGTTTCGGTTCAGCTGGCTCAGGTTCATCTTGCGGTAACGACTCAGCCAGGATGGCTTTAAGGTCCATCTCGTCACTGATTTCGTCCAGCAAACTGCCTAACATCGATGGCACAACTTCTCTTGGTCCATCATCGTCGAGTTTGAATGAATCTACTTCAATTTCTTCAACGATCGGCTCTGCAAAAGACTCTTCAACTATATAGGCGACGGTCTCAAATAAAGGTTCTTCAACCAAGGCTTCTGGTTCATCGTCGTCAACGCCGGACGACACACCTGTTTCATCAACGCCGGACGAAACGCCAACTTCATCAGCACTCGACTGTGCTATTTCGTCGTCATCGTCAAAGAAGCCATCCAACAAGCTTGGCTCTCCTAGCGATTCTGATGATGATTGAGGAATGATTCCGGACAAATCTAGTTCTTCTCTAGTAGCGTCTTCGAAAACGAACTCGTCTGCAACGAATTCTTCCGGTACGAATTCTTGTGCAGTCAGATCGCTGGCAGCAGAATCTTCCGCAACAGTCTCGGCCGGCTGATCATCCAACATGTCATCCAACAACGAAGCAAGCATCGGTGGTGGCTCAGGTGGTGCCGAGACAGGCGATGTGTCTTCTGCGACTTCCTCTGCTTGCTCTGGCACAACTTCTTCACGGACGACTGGAGCACCAATTGCATCCAACTCGGCCCGGGACGGCACACCGGTGCCAGCGGTTTCAAGCTTCGCACCAAACGATCCAAGCTTCACTTGCGATAGATCAACTGAAGTAGCACCATGCACTTGCATCGGCAACGTGGCGTTCCAACCGATGTGTGACAGCGCTTCGGCAAAGCTGATCTTTTCGTCGCGATTCAAGCAGTAGTCCAGCGTCACGATCGCATCATCTTGTGTAAGAAAACCATTCGACATCATCGTGTAGCACTGCAAAACGCACTGCATCGTCATCTCGTCAATGTAGCCGGTCATGTGCAAAACTTTCGCTAACAGCTGCGCATTCTGGGCAGACTTTTCGAGCGCGTTGTCAATATCATCTTGCGAGACAACGCGCGCCAACATGAGCATCTTGTCGAAAGAAACAAGCTGTTTCGATTCGGCTTCTGCCACTTGCGTATCTATGTTTTCCAGCACTGTCGAAACAGCCAGACCTGTTGACTTGATTTGTTTAAGCGCATCCGCAGCATCTTGAGGTGTTAGTTTGTCCTCATCGATCCGCCGTTGCAACTCAAGAGCTGCGCCCAGTATTTCTTCTGAAACGTATCCCTGCTCTACCAGTACCTGACCAATCTGCTGGTTACCGACCAATCCGATCTCCAGAGCATTCATGACGTCGGTTTCGTTGAGCAGCGCGGCCATCACCATCAGCTCGCCGAGCCGAACCCCTTTTTTGCGCGGCTGCATAATCGACATTCTGATCGTTTCTTCGACCTTGGTCTGCCCAGGACCGTCCCCGCCCCCAGCTGCAGTGAGAGCCTCTATGGCTTCGTCTCTGGTCATCATGCCATCGCGGATGCGCACTTGAATTTCCAGCGCCATCGTCAAAAGCGGATCAGCGAGCGCACCGTTCAATACCAATATTCGACCGAGCGGTAATCCAGTTGCCTGGCTGCGACCCATCGATTTCGCCAGTTGTTCTTTAGTGACCAAACCGGCTTCAGACAAAAGCTCACCCAACTTGTTCGATAAGCCTTCGCTGCTTCCAGCATGCTGATCTCGCACCACTTCAGCAAAAGTCATGCCGGTTTTACAAGCAATCTTCAAACAGCCGGCTGCCAAATGCTGATCGATAGTTCGGTCACGCAACATAGACTGTGCATCCACAGCTGCCTGCAAGTCTCTGGGAGAGATGTAGCGGAAGTTGATCAACATCTGACCAACGTGCACATTCTTGCTACCAGCCAGCTTCACCGCTTCGTCAAGCTGTTGCTGGGAAACTAGTCCCGCTCTGACAAGCAGGTCTCCAAGCAAAAAGTCTGTGGGGTAACGCGTGACGGTTGACTTTGGTTTTGGTTTTAAGAAATCGAATGGCACGGCAGTTGACTTTCCCTTCCGGAGCTAAACAATGAGATCAGGTGATAGATACCTGCCCTGACGGCAGCAAAGATATCTCCTGCGACAACGGGTCGTAGATTGGCGATACCGCTCGAGCAGAAGCGGACATCGCTTACCTTATTATTACCCGCTTACGCCCCCAATCACTCAGGTGCAGCGAAATCTCGGTCACTTTAAATCGCATTTTCGAATCACCATCTTTGAAACTCTGGGAAAGCGGTAGATTCAGCCTTTGAAGGGTGCAACGCGCGATTCTAAAGAGGTGGAATGTGTCAGATAAATTGGTTTTCCGTGTGCGTCAAAAACTTTCACGGAACTGTCCGTACGCAACTGCCCATCAGCCAACCGAGTGTATGTGTTCAATTCCTCGTCTTGAAAAGACGAAATTATTTTCTGAGTTTTCTTGTTGACGACCAGGTGCGAGGCAGTCACTTCAATGATCGCGATTTTTTGTCCCCGACTGATTAAATCGTAAGATGAGACGCGATGGTAGTCCATGAAATTACCGCGATCGATTTGCCCAGTCGCTTTTCGGGGATCGAAGGTCTGCCATATGCGTCCCTGGGCGTCTGTAAATGTGCCGAATTTATCAGTAACTTTTGTCACGGAAGTTCCAGTGGTTTCGGCATGAGCGTTGGTGAGCAGATTAACGCGACTGGTTTCAGTCGACTGAGTACGCTCCCAAGTGCCACTGAGCCAGTTTGGAACAACGAACTTTCTTGGTGGTGCTTTGCTTGCGGGTCCGAACGCAGCGGCTAGATTGAAGACTTTGCCCGGCATCTGAGCGACAGGAACCGGCGCCAGGCGCTCGCTATGAACCACTCCACCACTTAAACGAAACTTGCTTGCCTTCACGTCAGGCGGGGCGTCGGCAGCCAAGAGTGGCAGCGACGGCAAGAAGATTGAAAGACAGAGTAGCGAAGCGGCGCGCATGTAACGTTCCATAAAATTGTTTGCCTATTGTAGCGGGCGTTTGTATGGATTGCATTGTCCGGAAAAGTGTCGAGCCGGTTGGAAATCGGCGGCCCCAGCCGGCCAAAGCCGGCGCCCCACATGCCACCACTTGTAGTGCCTGGTGCTCCACACCGAATTCACAAGATTTGCTTACTATGCTTCTGTCCGCTGTCTTTTAGTAATTTGGCGTATCAATAATCATGATCAAAACGACTGCTTATAAAATATTCGCTTGTCTAGTTCTCACGGCGCTGTCTTCAGGCGCCAGTTACGCGGAGACAAAACCAGGAACGCCTGGCAAGAAAGCGGTGCTGGTCGAACTGTTCACTTCAGAAGGTTGCTCCAGCTGCCCGCCTGCTGACAGGGTTTTGATCGCCATGCAAGCGCAACCGCTTGAGGGAATCGAAATCATCACGCTGAGCGAGCATGTTAGTTACTGGAATTACTTAGGTTGGTCAGACCCGTTCTCACAGGAAACATTTTCTGAACGGCAGAGACAGTACGCATCAAAAATCAAGGGCAGCTCCGTGTACACACCACAGATGGTGATTAACGGCAAAACCCAGTTGGTGGGAAGTAACTATCTAAAAGCGCTTGCAGAGATTAAACAAGCCGCACTGACAGCGAAAGACAAGATATCATTCGATGTTGTGGAGCAATCCTCAGATCAATTAAAGCTGAGTGGAACTGCGATCACAGAGCAAAAACAGTCCACATGCGTGGCCGCAATTGTTGAAGATGGACTGGTTTCCCAAGTTAAGTCAGGTGAGAATTCCGGTGCGCGCTTGCCGCACAACTCCGTGGTCAGAGAATGGCTTGAGTTGGGCAGTCTCACCGCCCAAAAACCCTTGCACTTTGACAGAAATGTCGCACTTAAAAAGTCTTGGAATTTAAAGAATGTACGCGTCGTGCTGTTCTTGCAGACGCCGACCGGAGAAGTCACTACCGCCGCCACAAAGCGCTATTGACATCGGTAAAAAGTTCAACTAGTATGCTCGTGCCCTCTCTATAAACGTTTTCCCACATGCGTGGGTTGAGCACCTTAGTACTCAGCAACCGTTCGTGCCTCCCGAGTCTTACTCAAGGAGTATTTCAGCATGGCGCCTACACTCAACGACAAAACTGCTGACAGCACAGCAGCCAAAATCGAAAATCATCTACAACACGGTGACGGACTCACCTCGGTCCGTGACGAAGTCGAACGGGTGCGCAAAGCTCAGGGCAACAATTTCGACAAAGACGCTTTCAAAGCTTGGACTGAGAAGGTTGAAGACAAGCTCCACAAAGACGGCATCTTACCAAGACTCGACATCACTTATGACCACGACAAAGTCGGACTCTCTGGTATCAGTGGTGATGGCAAGTTCGACGGCAAAGGCGATCTCGTTACTAAGTCAGGCAATCATGGAAGATTCGATTTCAAATATGACAAAAACGGTCAGCTTACTTCCATTAAAGACTCCAAAGAAGATGTAAATTACAAGTACGAAGATGGGAATTGGACTGACTGTAAGACTGACAAGAACGCGGCACTCGCTGTTGATTCCCGGGGCAACCTACACGTCATGCACGATAACGGCACGGAGACTGACTATAGACGCACTGGAGAAGTAACGGAGCACGATGCTGAAGGTCGAGTCACCTCACAAATTGGCTCTGCAGGACGTGAGAGAACTTACGAATACGACGACCAAGGAAACGTCAAAACCTTTTCACAGAAAGACAAAGACGGCAACATAGTTTCGGCCGCTACCCGTCAAACAGACGGCACGTACATTGCTACTAGTGCTGGTGCTGACGGACAGATGGGCACACAAGACGACGAAGCAACCAAGCTCAAAAACATCGAAATCGACAACAAAGAAAACCTCAAAATCACAAATCCCGATGGCAGCTACTCTCTCGAGCGCGGACTGGGCGCACATCTTGACTATGACAAAAACGATCGTCTCACCGATCTGCAAACCACAAACGGAAAGAAATATCACTATGATTACAACGGTGACGGCAAAGATCCAGTCGCCTTGAGCATATCTACCAAAGGCGCTGATGGCAAATGGGGAACAGCTGAAGACGCAGGTGATGACAAAGTCGAACAAACTTTCAAACTGAAAAATGGTCAAATCACAACTACAGACGCAGACGGCAAGACCGAAACTTATAAAGGCTCGATCGGCATTGACGACCGCGGACGCGCACTGGTTACCAACGCAGACAAAGAGATTGAAACTACTTATGGACTAAGTGGCGCAGTCAAAGTCAAAACACACGACAAAGTCACTCAGGTAGTCAATCCAGATGGAACAGAAAGCAACTTCGTCTATGACGGCGACAAACTTAAGCAAGCGACGCTGTTTGCCGGAACCGACCGAGAACAGCAATATGTAATGCAAGACGGAAAGTGGATGGTTAAGGGTGCTGATGGCACCGCCAAGCCTGCGGATATCACCCCAACCGTAGATCACTTCGGCACCGTCAGGTTGACTAAGGCAGACGCCGACGGACACTTCACACTGTACACACCAATGGGCGATGTGATCGAAGGCTACAACGAACCAAAGCTCGAAACTGAAGCGGCCGTTCCAACAACCGCTGCCGATGCCTCTCAGCCAACCGACCAACTGCCCGGACAGTTCGGCGTCAAGTTGCTGGAAAAGCTGAATTTACCAGTCACAGAAGAGAATCTGAAATTCCTCAACGCCTGGCAGCATGCGGAAGGCGGCAGCGCTGACAATCCATTCAATACAACACAATCCGCTCCAGGTGCGGAGAATTTCAATAGCGTCGGAGTGAAACGCTATCCATCCATAGACGTCGGACTCGATGCTACTGCCCAAACTCTTACTAACGGACAGTACAACAACATCCTCGCCAGTCTTCAACAAGGCAACAACGCTTCCGCAAGTGCCGATGCCCTCGCACAAAGTCCATGGGGAACAGGAGCGCTGGTACAGCAAATCCTAGCAGGCTAGTCCTTTGGTGCACGACGCTTCACTTACCGACTTGACTAGGGCCTGTCGCTATGTGAGGCGCAGCGTGCCTATTTATCCACTCCAGAACACCTCTGAAGACAGTTTCATCAAACTGTCCTTCTTCAAAAATGAGGTGTTCTGCGCGTCCTATGAAAACCATGTCTTTGTCTTTGGTTGGGATAGCCTGATAAATCGCCAGCGTTCCCATCGGCTTGACGAGGTTATCGCTAAATCCTTGAAAAATAATTACTGGAGTCTTGTTGATTTTCGCCGCCGCTTTGACGTTCTCGCCCATGAAGTTCTGAAAGTTAACCAACTCTGCTGGCGAAAGCTTCATGCGCATCTGTGAGTCACCTTCCCACATGTCACGCAAATCCATATCCGCAGTTGCCTGTTCAACCACTGCCGTACCCACGTCGAATTGTTCGTGCTTTTGATTGAGAAACTTCAGCGCCACCTTGAACGCCGTTTTCTTGGCTTGGTAGCGCGATCCTGAAGGAACGGAACTAATCACAGCGTCGATCAAATTTGGCGACTCGGCAGCAATTCGCAAAGCGATCGCACCACCCATAGATTCGCCAAGCAAGACTATTGAAATTTCTGGATAATCGGAGCGCATCTCACGCAAGATTCTCTGAATATCAGTAACTGCAGCTTGCAGATCGAGTTTCTGCGTGACTTCGTCGTTGCGATAAGAACCAAATCCGCGCACGTCGAACGATATCAATCCATATCCTTCTTTTTGGATTCGTTCTCCAAAAGCCTGATAAGCGCCACTATACAAACCGAGTCCGTGAATAGTGACAATCAAGCCTTTCAGCGGTTGCGTCGGATCGAAGAAGGCTAAGCCTGGCGCTTTCTCACGACCAACGCGCTCTTTGAACCAATTGTCGAAAGTCTTAGGACGAATAATTGGTCTAGAAGCCAGCACATCAGCCGGAATACCAGTCTTTACAAAATCAACACCACACTGCTGATTTTTATATCCTCCAACAGTTCCGTACATATGATGGCGCAGTGTCGAGGACATCTCTTCCTGATTGGGCTGGTCTCTGCGTTCACTGAGAATGCGCTCTTCATTTTGATGACGAAAATTCCAAAAAACTTTTTTGAACATAGTTTCTGCAAGATCAATTTTGTTCAGACGGCGTTCGACTCCAGCCAGGCTCATTAGTGCCCAAGCCAGATGCGTGTCGTCAGGACCGTACTTCAACATATCTAATTGAGCCACTTCTTTGTAATAGCGTTCGGCCTGTTCGTAATTTTTATCAATCAAATAACATGCTGCCAAACCTTCATAGAAGGGCGCGAGGTCAGCACTCCAGGCAGTTTGTAAGGCCGAAATATTTTCAATTGCCTTGTCGTACATTACGCGAGCTTTGTCGGTTTTTCCTTCAAGCAAGAGAACTCTCGCTTGGATCATGGCGCCGTCAGCTTCGCTCAAAGATTTCGGTGCAGCCAGTTTCAATCCTTCTACAGAATCTTTTCGCGCTTCCTCCCATTGATCAAGTTGCGCTTCGCATATGGATCGATTTACTAAACATCTCGCTTTCGCTTGTGCGCTCAACTCGGGATTGGCCAGCAATTTACTGACGGATTCTTTCGCACTTTTGTAATCGCGCTTCCAGAAGGCATCGTTAGCAGCGCTTTCCAACTGAGAATCTTGCGCGCCCGCTGGAATGGGAGCAAAGACAGGAATGCTGAGATTGAACAGAAGTGTGCCGACGACGGTGAGGAGCCTGGGATCGTGATTTGTCATTGGTGCCGCTTGCGGAGGGATGAAGAGGCTACTTTACCAGGGATGTGCCGACGAGGCCCCAGTCACAGACCCTTCTACACAATTTTTTGGATTGTCATGCCAACGCCACAACTTTATAATTATTGTCTTCATGTCACCTTGATCCGCACCGATTTACCAATCCATCCACAAAGGCTGGTTGTGCAGTCGCGGCAATTTACACTTGAAGATAGAGCAAATGAGCAAAGGTTGTTCAGAATGCTCAGATAGGATTAAAGCACTTTTTGAAATGCAGTAAACCAGGTAAAATCGCCAAGTAAAATATGATACCAAATTCGGTGCAACTGAATCAATCGCTCGCTGCCCACATTTATCGCGTTCGTCCACCTACTATTAAAGTTAGCCAGACGGTACGGGTGCCCAACTCCAGAGGGGCACCCATATCGCTAAAATACTCAGCTATAATTGGTCCGACACCTGATAGGAAAATTTCTTGAGACTGCGACTTTCACTAGCTCACAAAGGCACGATTGCCGTAACGATCATGTTGATTTTCGAACTAGCGTTTGTCTTCATGCTCTCCCAAATGCTGAACCACGCCGGTCTGCAACTGGAACGTGAAGAGAAAGTGCGAGAAATCATTTCGCACTTAAATAATCTCACGCACCTGTTCAACCAGACAACTGTTGGGCTAACGAGAGTAATGCAGCACGGCTGGATCTCGGGTGAGACCGCCGAACAATCAGAAGCGAATCCCCAATTCCAGAAAGAATATTACATGCAACCTCGCATGGTTCGACAGGAATGTCTGGTGCTTCGAAAGCTGGTCCAGGGCGACCCCACAGCAACCGAAGCGCTTGATGATATCGACCACTATTGCCAGAGCGGGCTGATGATGATGGAAAAAGTGCGTTTGTGCGCGTTCGGACAAAATTCCGGTGAGCAATACTCCTGGCTAGCCAAGCTCCATGCCCTCGGTAATCAAACGGTGGCGCGCGAAGACCGCTTACTCAGATATTACACCGACATGGAGTCAGATATTTCGGCACAGGAAGCCAAAGGCAGACAAAAAGCTTCAACCTTAATCGTCATTTTGGCTGCTTTCAATATCGGCATAGCCTTCCTTTTCCTTTTCATTTTTACTGGAGGAATTACCGGGCGACTCAAACGAGTCAGTGAAAACAGCGTACGCCTGGCGATCGGGCAGGAACTGCATCCAGTCATGAAAGGCACTGACGAAATCGCAAAACTGGACCAACAATTCCACGAAGTAGCTGAAGCTCTGGAAGAGGCCACTCAAAAAGAAAGAGCGATTGTTGCTAACGCAACTGACTTAATCTGCTCAATCGGCAAGGATGCTCGGTTTTCAGCGGTCAATCCAGCTGTAGAGAACTTGCTTGGATTTACCCCTGAGGAATTGAACGGACAACGTTTCATCCAAATTGTTGCAGAGGAATACCGAAATGGACTCAAGGAATATCTCGAATCCGTCACGAAAACAGCTAACAATGCGCCTTTCGAGTTGCAATTGTTGCGAAAGGAACAATCCCAAATCTTCGCCATATGGTCGGCACAGTGGTCCAACAAAGAGCAAATGTGGTTCAGCGTTATCCACGACATCTCCGAAAGAAAGCGCGAAGAGAATCTGATTCGAGCCAGCGAAGAGCGTATCCGATCGGTGATCGAAAATCTTCCGGTCGGTGTGGTGACGACTAATTCAAGTGGGATGGTCGAGTCGATCAACAGAATGACAAGCGAAATGTTTACGGTCTCAGCAGAAGACGTGCTAAACAAGCCTGTCAGTGCGCTTTTTGACGACCAAGACCAATCCATGCAAGAGTTACAGCCTGGCAAGACACTCGAACAAACCGCAAAGAAAAGCAACGGCGAGACATTTCCAGTTGAACTAACAACCGCTGAATATAAAGGTTTCGAAGGTAACAGACTGCTGATTCACATCAAGGATATTACCGAGCGCCGCGAAATCGAAAAACTAAAACAAGAATTCATCGCCATGATCAGTCACGATCTACGCACTCCGCTGACATCAATTGGCGGCACCTTGACGCTAATTCAGGAAGGAATTTACGGTGCCATCAGTGAAGGTGGGGCGAAGCGAGTTATCGACGCGCAAAGGAATGTCGAACGTCTGATCAATCTCGTCAGTGATCTTTTGGATCTCGAAAAGTTGGAAGCAGGCAAATTGACAATGGAGCTGGAGCCATGCGATGTGCACGAAATAATCGATTCATCAGTCGGCTCAATTAAAAGCTATGCCGAGCAAAAAGGAGTTTCGCTGCACGTCGATAGCCCGGGTGCACCAATCACAGCCGACTCGGACAGACTGGTTCAGGTACTCGTCAACTTGATCTCAAACGCCGTCAAATTCTCACCAGTTGGCGGAAACGTCTACGTTTCATCCGAAGCCAAAAACGGTCACGTGTCGCTGTTCGTCAGAGACGAAGGACGCGGCATTCCAAAAGAGTTTCAAGAAAGCATTTTCGAACGATTTCAACAGGTCGCAGTTAGCGACGGCAAACGTTCTATGGGCAGCGGTTTGGGCCTGGCGATTTGCAAAGCAATCATCGAAAGCCATCACGGGCAAATCGGCGTGGACAGCGATGGCGCCACGGGCAGCACTTTCTGGATTAAGCTACCGGCATCACCCTCATAGGCAACCTGCGATATACTCGATGGTCAGATCAGGTAGTACAGGATTGCCGCAGTGGCCAAAATAATAATGGTTGATGACGACGTGGCCCTCTGCGGGGTAGTGAAAGACTGGCTCGAATCGCAGGGTCACACCATGGAGACCGTTTTCACAGGACGCGACGGCGAAGATTTTCTGACAACTTACAAGTACGACCTGATTATTCTGGACTGGACCCTGCCTGACCTGGCTGGCGTGGACATCTGCGGCAAGATGCGACGCAATGGCGTGCAAACCCCGATCCTGATGCTCACCGGTAAGACTCACATCGATGACAAAGAAAAAGGTCTGGATGCAGGCGCCGATGACTATTTGACCAAACCATTCGATCTCAAAGAGTTGTCCGCACGAGTGCGGGCGATCTTGCGCCGCCCAGAACAGGTGACCGGCAACTTGATCGTTAGAGGAGATTTGCGCCTCGATACGTCGTCTAGAAAATTTATGGTCAAAGACCAGGAATTGAAACTTTATCCGCGAGATTTTGCCCTTCTGGAATTCTTCATGCGCCACCCGAATCAAGTTTTTCCTGCCGAAACTCTGGTTAATCGTGTCTGGTCGGCAGACACGGCCGCGGGCACTGACACGGTGCGAACCGCCATCAAACGCTTAAGACAACAACTTGAATCAGTTGGCCTGAAAGAAACATTAAGCACCGTATACGGTGTCGGTTACCAACTCGTTTGCCTGGATTGAACAAGCAATCGATAGCAATCAAGGCCGCGACAACCGTCGTAGGACTACTGACCGCGCTCGTTCTGTTGCTTCTGCTTGAAGCCTGGCTGGCTTCCCGCACACCATTTGTAAATTTCCAAAATCCCACGTCAGCGCCGGTGCACATCAAAGGAAACGGTCCACCGCTTCGATACGTTGTGATGGGTGATAGCACTACGGCGGGCAGAGGCGCAGCTCCAGAAAATTCAATCACAATGGGAACTGCGCGTCATCTGGCAGAGAAGTACGATGTAACCTTGATCAACTTAAGTGCTTCAGGCGCCCGATTGGAAGACTTGATAGCCAAACAACTGCCAGACGCCAAGCAGGCAAAGCCAGACGTAGTGTTGATTTCAGTAGGCGCGAACGATATTATGCACTTCACCCCTGATGGACAAATTCAATCAGAGTTGCATCACGTGATTACCGAATTGATTGAATCCAATCCCAAGATAGCAGTAGTAATACCCGGTTCAGGGGAAGTCGGCGCCTGCCCACGATTCGAACAGCCACTGAGGCTGGTGGCAGGATGGCAAACAAAACGAGTCAATGACATTATTAAACAGACGACGCTGGCATGCCCTGGAACAACCTGGATTCCGCTTGCTGAGCGCACCGGCGCAATATTTGCACGTGACCCGACTCTGTTTTCACCAGACAAATTTCATCCTAATGACCGAGGCTATTTAATTTGGACTCAAGTTTTAGACGAGGGCTTGGATCAGACAATGCGCTGCCGCCATAATTAACGACCAACCTGTTATCCTCATGGCATAGGCGAGATCGAAAGGTTAGGCGTCTTGCAATCTATCAACTTACAATCAAAGCTGGCGAATATATGGGCGGATGTTCGTATTCCCATAATCAGCGTGTTGATTGTATTTTACGTCGGTACAAGCGTGTTGTATTTGTCGCCTCCATCACCCTGGCGACAGCGCTTGCTCGCGCCTTTCTGGAATTTTATTGAATACACCGGGCTCTGGCAGTACTACACAGTCTTCGCTCCTCCACGCTCATACAATTTGTATTTGGAAGGCGAAGTAGAACTTGCAAACGGCGAAACGATAATCTGGAAGTATCCACGCATCGAGCAGCTTGGACTTCTGGAAAAAATGCCGAAGGAACGATTTCGCAAACTCTACAACGACATCGCAAACGAACCTACTGATGGGGTCCTCTGGCCGGACCTGGCACGATATATAGCCAGGCAGGTTTACGAAGAAAGAGGAGTTCTGCCTGTGAAAGTGAGTCTGGTGCGGTTCTGGTCAGATATACCAAAACCGACCGCAGGTTCTCTATCCAAGCCATCTACAGAGTACAAGTCGCATAAATATTTCTCCTTCCCGATTCAACCAGAGGATCTGCAATGATCCCCGCACCACTTACAAAATGGTGGACAGAATTCTGGTTCACTCCCACTTCGCCGGCACCAATTTGTTTATTCCGTATCTTTTTTGGATTGCTGGTACTGGCAACTGGACTGCTTCTTGCTCCTGATCTGTACACCTGGTTTGGGAGTCACCCAGTAATCTCTCAACAGTCTGTGCACGATTGGGAACTTTCGGAGCCTCGATTTAGCATATTTTTCTTTCTCCCCGATTCTGATTCTATAGCGCTCTCAGTCTTCGCAACACTGATGGTATCGGCATCCTGCCTAACATTGGGACTATTCACCAGAGTAAGCGCATTGGTTGTCTTTGTATGTCTGTGCTCACTCGATCAACGAATGGCCTGCATGATGAACTCCGGAGACACGATACTGCGCCACCAAGCATTGCTGCTTACATTCTCAGAAGCTGGTGCGTTGTTCTCGCTCGACCGCATCAGAAGCCGATCGAAGCAGTCTCAATCTGATCAATCGTTTTTGGTAAGTCCATGGGCGCAACGACTGCTCCAACTTCAGATCGCATTAGTGTACTTTCAAACTTTCTTCTCGAAGTTAGAACACCCTCAGTGGTTAGATGGAACTGCACTCTATTATTGCAGCCGCTTGACGGACTTTGCACGATCGCCATCTCCAATTCTGTTCGATCACCTGTGGATTTACCAGGTGCTCTGCTGGATGACGCTAGCGGTCGAGCTGGCTCTATTCACACTGATTTGGTGGCAGAAGACACGCTATCCGGTTCTGATTATCGGCACAATCTTTCACTTGTGTATCGACGCGACGATGAACATCCCCGTGTTCGAATACATCATGATGGCAAGCTACATCAACTTCTTAAAACCAGCGGATGTATTTAGACTAAAGAAATGGTGCGCGGGCATCTGGCCCGCCACGAAACTTTAACGGTCGTTTTACTGCTCGAACTCAGCGACGTAGCCCGTATCAAAGCCCAAAGTCGAGGCGTAGGCTTTCGCGCTCACCTGACGGCGGAAGCGTATATCAATCGCCATTCCATTCGTAGTGTAGCTTGGTCGAACACCTGCAGGACCGTTTTTGAAAGCTCTATAAGTTGTTTGCGGAGACATTGTTTCATTGAAGTCTGATTGTGATCCAAGTAACGGAATAGAACCTGCACCATGAGCAGGTAGACCATTTCCGGCGGCACCACCAGTGCCACTGGTACCACCTGTGGAGCCTGTGCCTCCCGGACCGGATGTTCCGCCTGCTCCGGATGTGCCCGACGTTCCTGACGTGCCGCCACTGTTCCCATTGCCACCGTTACCGCCGCAGCTGTAAGCCTGCAAACACAAGGAGCAGGCGATGAATCCTAAAATGATACGCAAACGATGATTTTTCAATTTACGTCAAGCTCCAAATCAGATGGAAGTTTTGAAGTATCAGTCATGCTAACGGTAGTCAAAGAAGTGACTGGCGGACGTCTGTTGGCTCGCAGTACGTCTCCAACATCCATTGCCACCTGGGTGTTGTCCAGTGGCTCACCACCGTGCTTGCCACCAAGACTGGTGCCAGGATTACGGACTTCGTCACGGATGTAGACGTCCCATGTATTTGTGAAGTCGAGCTCACCAGCCACATTTTTCACGCCCTTCACATCAGGAAGCAACGGCGGCTTAATAACAAATTTCGGCACTGTACTGTTAGTAATCGCGTTGAGACTCTCAGCATACATCTGTTTATGACTAGAAACAGAATATGGATAAGGCTTGAGTGCTGAACTCCTGTACACTACCGCACCAGATGGATCGAACTTAAAGATGTGGATTATGCCACCGGGCACCGGGCCAAGCGCTGTGCCAGTGGTGCCACCAGCAGTCGTAATCGGGGCATAAACGACAGTGGCTGGATTCGGGGCATCTAACGGAGCAGCGGGTACAGAGAGCACCTGGTCGATCTGCGCTTTGCAACCAGCTCGACGAATCCAGTCATAGAACGCTCCTCTGAAGACAACACCGATCGGTGGATTGACGGCATTGTTTAGAGGCCAATTCATCTGAGACATTGATGAACCTGGGTCCCAGGGGAAGTCACCACCTACTGGGGTCAACAGTGTTGATTGTTTAGCAACATCATTCATCTGAGCATTGTTGAAGATGTCCGAGACTGTTTTGATCTCGGGCACGGGACCGTCAGGAAAACTGAGCGAGAGTGAGCCTGGCGCTGGCAGCGGGTCATAAAGGCTGGATGGAACACCGCAAGCAACCGCATGCACCTGGTCACCATTCATTGTTGTCGCAATAAACTGATTTGCCTCAGCTTTGACGATCGTAGGAATGCAGTAAGGAAGCGCAGTATCGCCGCCTGCAACAAACAATTTCGGATCGGCAAGAGTAGAACTTTTTCCAACCGACGCAAACACAAAGTCTTGATTTAGATATTTGATATTCATATCTGAGCGATAGAAGCCTTCCACTTGCTGATCGGGCGGAACAACAGCAGAAGCAGCTGGGCGCGGGACCGGGGTATTGGTTGCGATACCACCTGTGATACTACCAAGAGTCAACTTCATTGAATCCGGCACATAGTATGAAGTGCCAGTCATTCGGATATCGTTGGCATTGTAGGCGTTGATGGCGTCAACGTAGGGGTACAGCCATCTGCCATCTTTATCTACAACTTTCCCACCAGGCAAAAGTGCAGCGTTAATTGCGATTATTAGTCTCTTGGCCGCTTTCTGCGCGTTATTAGCGTCAAGAATGGCAAATTGCCGCATCGTCTGATCGTTCATTTGGTCGGCAATGATCAAATCCAAACGAGCCGTTCCAATGATCGTGTTAATGCTATGCACAGGCATCGAGAGCTGGTCTTGCGCATTGGTGCTCTGACCGATCGGCGCCGCATCAGACAAAGAGACATATCCGAACTCGTCAGTATTGACGACTAGTCCCGAGATGTCTGTCGCAGCGGCGAGAGCAGCGGATTCAATCGCCTTCTTTTGCTCGGCACTGCTGCCGATCAACCTGACATAGTTGAGACCGAAGAAGAACAGCGCGAGGACGATGCCCATCGTTGCAACGATGAGAGCGAGCATGCTGCCGCGGCGGTCACGTTTTAGGCATACTAACTTAGACAATTGTCCACCGTTCGCAGAGCTTGTCATCGCATCAACTCCTGGCGATGCGGTGAGTAGGCGCACAAAGCAACTACACCATCATAGCCGAAGACTCGCCGGGTGCGGGGTACGCCGTGTATAGCATTCCCCTCAAATTAATATAGGCTGACGTTATCAAGTATTGAAAATGAAAACGGTTTCCATTTACACTTTGGGAAGTTGAACCGATCGAGGCGCACCGGAAAGGGACCCCTAATGTCAGTAAAAAGGCGATTGCGCTTCAGCCTTCCAATCTTAATCACATATTCGATGTCGACCAGCGCAGTCGCTTCCGAGAAGATTTCGATGGATTTGCCTGCTATCTCTTCGAATTCGCACTCGTCGATTAAAAGTGTCAACTCGAAAGTTTTAAATTCAACAGCTGGATCTTCATTCCTCGCTCAATCTGTCAATGCTGAACCGGCAAAAATCGCGCAGAAAGCTGGCGCACTGAGCGGCAAGATTACTGACCTACCCAAAGAACATGGTGTTAAAGACGCTCGTGTCGTTCTGTCGAAAATAGGGGAGGAGCACAAGCGCTATCACACGGATACCAGTGCAGACGGCTCTTACACCTTCGCCGATGTCGAACCGGGAGATTATGACTTCACGGTTTCTGCCGCTGAAATGCTGTCGACAAATCAGAAAGTTGTGATCACGCCTGGCGAAGCCAAAGTATTGGACATCGCAATGGAAGACTTGGAGCCGGTTGAGACGCTCCGCATCACAGGCAAGCGAACACTAATTCATCCAGAATCGATCGGTGCTGAAACAAACATAGACCATCGCACCCTTTATCAATATAAATCTGGAAATGACTTGCGCCAGCTGATCGAAAGCACACCTGGTGTGATGAACGACAGCTATGGCAACGTCATCACCCGTGGTGAGCACAACGCTATCAACTACGAATTAGATGGTGTTGTCATCCCAGAGGCAGCAGGCGTATTGCAACAAACGCAGCCTGTCAGCCCGCGATCACTGCAGAACATTAAAGTCGACATCGGCGGATACGAAGCCAGTGATGGTGGTGGACCCCTGGGCGCAGTCGCCCATATGAAGTCCTTACCGATCGAGGCCAAGCCAAGTTTCCTGATTGGACAACAAATTGGCGGTCCAATCGCCGGCAATATCTACTACAACACAAGTGGTGCCTTCAGCGAAAACCCTGACAGCAAACTCTACAATTTGCGTTTTAGTTCATCAGGACAGTTCCGCGGCACATCACTCAGACTGGCTCCTGGCACCAAAAACTTTGTCGGAAACGCCGGCGCTGACATCAACTCTTTATCCAGCCTAGTCTGGAAACCGAACAATAAAGATACATTCAAGTTCGACCTCGCCATCAACGAGAGCTTTTTGCAATCGCCGATTTCTAAATTCTCGCGCAATGCTGGAGTGCATTCCTTCCAGCAAGACCGGCAGGATTACTTGATTACCAGCTGGAAGAGAAAAGGCGAGAAGTTTTTCGACGAATTGAATCTGCACTTGCTCAACGGTTTCTACGCCGAAAGTTTCAAATCAAGCCCAGCCTTTGATCCCGCTCCCGTGCTGAACGCCGACCAACCCATTCAGTCTTTGTCGGCGACAGCGCGGCGATTCAACTATGTTTTCTCAGCGCAGGGAGACATATCAAAAACTGCGTTCAAATCGCACCACTTCAAAGCTGGTTTCTTGTCTGAAATTCGCCCAGTGCGCACTAAATTCGGGGCCACATACTTCAATGCCGATCTTCCCGGAACACTTGCCACCAATGCTGACGCCGCCAACCAGGTCGCTCAACTGCAGGCTGCAGGCAACTTCCTGGCAGCATCGCAAATCAATATAAATCCAATTCCATTCGGGGCACCAATCAGCCCCTTCACAGGAACACCTGACGGTGCTCAATACAAAGGAAGCACATACAAAGGATTTCGTTGGCTGCAGAGCGCCTATCTGCAAGACAAATGGACACCGAAGCATAGTGCCTTCTGGAAACGCCTGACACTAGACGGCGGTGTACGTTTTGACTTACAGCACAGCGTCTTTGGAAACACACAAGGCTTAGCGGATCAAGTCGCTTCCATTGCCGGAGTACAACCCTTCGATCGCAAACCGTTCAACACGCAACGAGCCACTGATGCCCAGGCAAGCGGCAGATATGGCGCTTCTTTCGTCGTGACGAAGAACACCGTTGTGCGCGCATCATACTCAGATATTTTCACCCCCACTCCAGTCGATACATTGATTGCTCCATTTTTGGTATCGGGAGTGGATCCAATCGGCGGCATTTATCCAGGCACACCACGCCCTCTCAGAGCCACGCGCGGCAGATTGGTGGACTTCAGCGTCGAGCAGCAAATCGGTCCAAGATTCGTAACGCGCACAAATCTTTTCTACAAGGAGTTGACGAACTTTGGAGACTCAGGCGTAATCAGCAATCTTCCAATCTACAATCGACTGACGAACAGCGGACAGGAAGCATACGGTGTTGAGAGCCGTGTTGATATGAAGCCAAAACGCGATGGATACGGCATCAACGGATTCCTTTCCAGCACAGTGCAAGCGGCATATTTGCGTGGAACACATGGCGTTTCGGGTGGATTTTATGATTTTCCACAAGCGCCACTGCCTCGGTATCCAGACCACGATCGCCGCTTTCAGGGAACCGCAGGGTTGGGCTACAAAGGCAAAGCCAACTGGTGGGTACTCGGCGACGCTCAAGTGAGCACCGGATTACAGGACCAACGCGATGTTGCACTTTATGGTCCCCATCCATCAAGAACCCCAGTGATCACCAATCTTGGCCTCAGCGCCGGCTACAACTCATCAACGGCTCTGCGCAAACAGTACAAATTTCTGCCTGCTTCGTTCGATTTGAGAATTGAAAACTTGCTGAATCAGAGATATGCAACCAACCTGGGAAGCCCATTTCAGGGCACGCGTTACATGCTGCCTTTGAGAGTGCTGGCGGGATGTGCCTGGCAATTCGGACACGAACCATCGCAGGTTGCAGCCAGACCAAACGGTAAATCTTCGACGCAAATTTAGACTGCCCGCCCTATTCCGTAACAATTAAACACCTCGAAAATGCTACCGTACCATCCTGCGATTCATGGAATTCGAGGAGGACACAGTTTGAAAAACAAAGCAACACGCTCCCTGCTGTTAGTCGGAACGCTCACACTAGTTTCCATACAAACAACAGCTGCAGCTCCAGTCAGTTTCCAACAAGCAGTCGCCGATTACGCAGCAGGCAAATATGGTCAGGCTGAAACCGAACTCGAAGAATACAAGCGAGCTTATCCGACCAATGCGATGGTGCACTACTACCTGGCATTATGCAAACAAGCAACGGGACACCTCGAGAGCGCAAAGTCAGAGTATCTATGGGTGACGCAAAATGGCGATCCCCGACTTAGAGGCATGGCGCAGTCCGGCTTCGATCAACTATCAAAAGTTCGATCGTCCTCATCAACTTCCTCTAATGCAGCTCCACCAGCTGCGTCAACTGCCGCAAGCGCACCTCAAATTGCCACAGCCAAAGTGAAAAAAATTATCGAATTCTATGCTGATTGGTGAGGGGCCTGTAAAATATTTGCGCCCGTGTTTGACGCAACAACTGCAAAATTTAGAGATATCACAATCGATCGAGTGGACCTCGATCAGAACAAGGAGCTGGCCAGCAAATATGATGTTCACAGTATTCCACGCATGATTATGCTGGATGCGAGCGGTAATGCAATTTACAACGCCAGTCCTCCGAGAAGCGTAGAAGCGCTTACGTCCTTGATCCAACAACATCGGTGACCGAGCATCTTGGACAAATTTGCAAAATGCCCCTGCGATAGCAAATTGCTGTACCAAAAATGCTGCAAACAATTTCATGACGGCGCCATCCCAGAGAAAGCTGAGGCTCTAATGCGCTCACGATACTGTGCCTATGCGCTGGGGCTCACCTCCTACATCATGGACACGACGCATCCAGACCACGCCGATTTCAGCATTGACAGAGCAAGATGGAAAGGCGAAATTGAAGTATTTTCCAAGCACACGCGCTTCGATAAGTTGAAGATTTTAGACTTCAAAGACGGCGATCAAACTGCCACAGTAATGTTCACTGCGTACTTGCGACAAGCCGACAACGAAACCAGTTTTACGGAAAACAGCACCTTCGAAAAGATTGATGGTAAGTGGTTCTACAAATCAGGCGAAGTTGGCCAAACTTGAGAGAAAGGACTAAATAACTGAGCTTGAAACACAACACTAATTTGCATCAATTGCAGCACTCGCTTCGAAACTGCCAGGCTCCGCTCGCAAAACAATTCTCGATAAATGAGCATCCGTGTGTTTGTCATAACTCTCAATAGCCGCACGTGCAACGGCTAAACAACGTCGGTCGCGTAAGCCGGATGGCTGGACACGGGCGATCAGAACACGGACATAGCCGACAACTTGCCCCGCTCCCAACAATTGACTATGCTCCGCAAGATCATGCGACAAGTAAGCCAACGATTTTGCCACCAAATACACACCAGGCGGTCTAATTGATTTCGCAATTAGCATCGCCTCAGCTTCCACCGCTGCATTTGCATTCGAATTTTTAGGGTCCGCACTTTTTTCGGATGCGGCAATGCGAAGCAACAACTCGACGTCGTTAAATCCTCGAGCGCGTCCATAGAATTTGCTTCGGTCGAGCAAATGTCGATAGAGCTGCCCGGCCTTCACATACTGACCAGAACAGTAGAAAAAATCGCCAAGCGACTCAATTCCAGACGCATCGATTCTTTCTTTCGCAGCAGCTTTCATGGCAATGTCGAAAGCTTGGTTGCCATATTCCAGTGCCTTATTCTTCTGGTATTGATGATCGCAAACCAAGGCTGCCAGCAATATTGCCTGCGCCGTACGTTCGTCTTTGGCACCGTAGATCTCCTGGCGCAAATTAATCCACCGCTTCAGCCTAGGTTCCGACTTTTCCAGAGGCTCAAAAACACTGACCAGGGCTAGACTTTGCAGCAATCCATCCATGCCATGATTTGGCTTACTATCGGTGATCGCCCATTGAACGACAGCAGCTTCAAAATGCATCTGCGCCTCTTTGAGCTTTCCCTGCAAATTGTAGACGTCACCAAGCCCCGCGTTGCTGATGGACAGCATCACACTATTCTTTATACGCCCTGCCATAGCGAGAGCATTTTTGTAGGACTTCTCAGCTGAAACGAGGTCATTAGACCGAAGGGCATCAAAGCCCAATTTACACTGTGCCCTGCACCTCTCAGAAGCGAGAACATTTTCCGCCTCCTGATTGTGTCCCAGTTTCGTCAACAACGAAGCATACTTCCGATTGACACTATTGATCAGCGAAGGGGTCACGGAAGTAAGCAGGGCCGGCGCTGAGATTTGAGCATATAGCTTCTTCGCATCAGCCTCATCATTTAGTTCAACTGCGGTGTACACCGCCGCCCCAAGAGTGGTGGCATAGTCACGTTTCGACAGCCGATCGACTTTCGAATCTCCACTTTCAACACCCTGCTGCAGATAGAGTGAAATGGCTTCGCCAAGCTCTTTCTTCGCCACTTCAAACTGTTGACTGCGTTCATGCAACGTACCAAGTCGACTGAGGCTATATGCCAGACATTCACGATCGGCACCAGCATCCGTGCCAGATGGATTGGTTTGCAAATCATGGCGAAGAATGTCGATAGCGCGTTGATAAGCCGTCGCAGCAGATTGCGTGTCGTTCAACTTGGCAGAAGCATTTCCTAAACGCAGAAGTGTGTCTGTCAGACGCAATGAATTCGCGGGCAGTTTTTCGGCGAATCCAATTGCGTTAGCATAGCTGTTTTGCGACTGCTCATATTTTCTGGAAAGATCGAAGCTCTGGCCATCGAGAAACGACCTCTCCCACTGGCGCAGGTTGTAGGAATCATTCCAGAATGTCTGATTGCTGCAGCCACTCAACCCGCACGAAATAAGGCTCAGCCAAAATATTCGTGCGCAGTGCAACCGTTTGGTATGATTTGACTGCTCGTTACTTGTTTGCACTTTTTAGCGCCGTGGCAAAAATTCTAATTGTAGAGGATGACCAGGACATCTGCACTCAGGTTGTAGGTTGGCTGACGCACGAGAAACACACGGTCGAAGCCGTACATGACGGACAAGAAGGCAGCGACAGGCTCAAGTTCTATCAGTACGAAGTGATTATTCTCGATGTCAATCTGCCCAAGATTAGCGGATTCGATTTGTGCAAACGATACCGCGAAGGTGGCGGTAACACACCAATTTTGATGTTGACGGGCAAGACGGAAATCGCAGACAAAGAAGAAGGATTGGATTCAGGGGCTGATGATTACCTGACTAAGCCATTCCACATGAAAGAGCTGTCTGCGCGCATTCGAGCATTGCTGAGGCGCTCGACGAAAGCAGTTGGCAACGTGCTAGAGGTAGCGGGTTATACACTCGATACAGCGAAAAAGCTGTTCACTGTGGAAAGTGAATCGGTCACTTTAGCACCGAAAGAATTCGCATTAATGGAATTTTTTATGCGCCATCCAGATGAAGTATTCAGTCAAGAAGCACTGCTAGACAGAGTCTGGAGCAGTGAATCGGATGCGTCAGTGTATTCTGTTTATACGGCAGTGAAGACCTTGCGCAAAAAACTTACGACGGATGGGAAGAAATCTCTGCTTTGCACGGTGCACGGAATGGGTTACAGACTTGAATCCAAGTAGGCACCATTTCAACGGATTACTGGGTGAACTGCACGCTGAATGGACGTCCGCCCAAATTTCCGCTGCCAACCAGCGAAGACAATTGACTGAAGGCGCCGGTGTTGGCTTGCAGAGAACCAGCGGCACCGCCGATTCCCGAACTTTGCATATTGACACCGAAACCGCCGGGGTTGTAGTTCGTCAAGGTTCCGTTGACCGTAAACTGCTGACCATGAGGGCCGATCAAATTGACAGTAACTTCTGGTGACCATTTGGGACTGATGATTTGCACTTGTGCGATTTGAATCGGCGGTTGTCCCTGCAGATAAAAGGTTCCGCGCCCGCGCTGGCTAATATTGATTGGATTAGCAAAACCTGGATTCTGCTCTCTTGCTTTCTTGTATGCAGTGTTCAACAAATGCACTTCGTCGCCAGTTGCCGGACGTGAGCGACGGCCAGTGTCGATCACATACGAATCAAGTACTGAGGTGACGTTCATGACACGACCATTGCCATCTCTCCAACTTGCAATAATGCTGTTGGGTGGCTGATAGCTGCTCGAGATGAGCGTGGGCGACCAGGGATTGTATTGAGGTTGCTCCCAGCCCGGAGATGGGTTCCAAGCTCCAGGTCCCAGAATTGGATTAACATTGTAGCCGCCACTCAGTTGTTGAATCGAGTTGCTCACCATATTCCATTGCGACATCACACTTGCATCGACTCCGGTCTGCTGCAACAACCCAAGTACCCCAGAGGCGCTGGCATTAACGCGCTGAATTTGATTTGGAATATCCGAATCACGTCTATTTTTATCCAGCTTGGTGACTTGGTCTTTCAAGTCCTTCAAGGCGTAGCAAAGCTGCATGTCTGCTCCCTGCGGTTGTGGGAACCAACGTCCACGAGTCTGTAAGAAGATCTGAACCGTTTTGACCAACGTGTCCATCTGCGCATTCAAATTGTCGATCGTTCCGCTCAGCTGCCCTCTGGACCATTGCGCCTGCGCAGGAGGACAAAACACCTGACCCTGAGCGCTCAGAGTCACTGTAAGGGCAACCAGACCGAACCAAACTCTCTTCATCGTTGATCTCCAAACTACAAACGGACCGTACAAAGATATCGCGTTCTGCCAACAAATGCTCTCACAGGATGACGGCTTCTTTGGATTTCACAGAGGGGTGAGCGAATTCAATGTTCAACGTACGCATGTATGTTTGCAAACCGGCGTCTTGGATCGGAATCAATCTGGCCACTTCTCCTGATTCGTTGTGATGCGAATGCCAGAAATAAGGCGGCGTGACGAATGCGGAATAGGGCTTCCAATCTTGCCTGACTGGTTTGATCAAGTTTCCCTGAGCATCGATATTTTTAGAGACCAGGCTGTAGCAACCTGGCTTGCAATCGAGAATCAAATCGAGCGCAACCGACATATGACGATGCGGTGGCTGAACGGAATCTTTCGGAAGTAGACCGAACATTGCCCAGAGAGTATGAGTCACCGTCATTGTTTGCGGAAAGTTTTTATTGGCCAGCAGTACTGAAATACGATTACGATCTTTGCTTGCAGGATCATTGGCAACCTTCTCAAGCTCACGCTCGCAGTCCTCAGCCAGGTATAAGGCGGATGTGAATCGCTCTTTCGTTGCGGTGACTCCAAGATATGTAAGTAAAGGGGAATCGTTTATCCAATAAAACGCAGAGTCTGACTGAGCGGTGTGCACCAACTCAACACCGCCCGGAACAACAAAGAAATCGCCTTGCTTCCACTCGATGGTTTCGCCATTTCTGGTCGTTGCACCTTTCCCTCGGATCACGTAGTACAGCTCTGACGTCGCATTCACCGTTGTTCGAATCACGGCTCCAGGCTCGATGCGAACAAAAGCTGCCGACAAGTTCGGACTGGTAGCGACGCCATCAACCTTGAGTTTTTCCGCCAAGTCAAAAGGAATCACACGAGTCGGTCCCTGCTCATGCAACTCTCGCAACAGTTCTGCACCTGGCACAGGAGTAATCGTCCCCTTATCCACGGGATTTGCAGCCTTGCTGTATTCGAAATATTGAATGTCCTTTTGCAGGTCTAACTTTGTACTCGGCATGTCAACAACCTCTCAATCGCAAGCATCTGATCATCTCATTTCTCGTTAAACAAAATTCGAAACGCAATCCAATTTTTATCTGAGACCGCGCCGCAACTTATACACGACATTCCGAAATGCGTCAGACTGGGATTCGGAACCAGAAAGTGCTGCCACTGCCTTCCTCGGAAGTGACACCAATAGTGCCACCGTGTGCTTCAACGAACGCCTTGCATATCGCCAGTCCCAGACCGGCTCCACGAGCATTGCTAGCATCTTCCTGGCGAACCTGCTGGTGGCGTTCGAAGATGCTCTTGAAGAATTTTTTCGGAATACCGCGGCCTTGATCGGCGACTTTAAACTCAACGCCACCGTGGTATTTTTGGGCGCTGACGGTGATTATCGATGCAGGAGGAGAAAACTTGATTGCATTGGTGGTCAGATTGATCAGAACTTGGATGAGGCGATCTGCATCAGCCGCAATCACCAGTTCTGTCGGCACAAACTCAATCTGCAGCTCTTTCTCTTTGGCAAGCTGCGCCACTACGTCTTCAACACGATCAAACATTTCTTCGACCACAACTTGAGCTTTCTGAAGCTGGATGTTGCCGCCTTCCATCTTTTCAAAATCCAATAAGTCATTGATCAGACGAATGAGGCGATCGACATTCCCCTCCGCCACAGCAACAGTCTTCTCAGCGCCCTCTGATAGGTCACCAAAAACGTGATTGGATAGCAACGTAAGTGAGCCCTGCACTGAAGTTAGTGGCGCTCTCAAATCATGACTGACGATTGATAGAAGTTCTTGCTTGCGTTGAGACGCTTCGGCCAGCGATTCCGACATCTGATGGAAAACGCGATCGACAGTAGCGATCTCGTCTCTTCCTTCTAGTCGAGGCAGCAACTCCTTGTTTGCGCCCAGGCGGACTGTGTTGTCTACAAGGACGCCAAAACGTCTTGTGGTGCTCTGATTGAAGAAAAACGCGGAACCAACAGCAATTACGATGCTGAAAACTAATCCGCCAATCAAACATTGCGAGATAAGAAAACGAGCCCGCTCTTCCGTTTCCGATTCGCCTGGACCAATCTCTTGCTGTTCTCTGACCAATTCACGCAGAATGCGAATGAAGTCGGTTGCAGTCGTTCTGAGCTCATCTCGACTGGAAAACATCTCGTCTTTGAAAGTATAGCCGGACAATGAGCGCGCCCGCTGCAATGCACCCACAGCCCGATCAGCAGCGGCCGCGAGTTTAGCAATCGACTCGGTCGGCTTCTTGCCTTCACGCAGCAACGTCTTGAGCGTGCGGATTTGCTCTGGAATCGCATCTGTCATCCTGTTGAAGGAATCTAGAGATTCGGTGCGATTGGTAGCTTTATAAATGGCGAAATCGGATCCGGCTGTCAGAAAATTGGTGATCAGGCTGTTGCATTCATTGGAAATATCTTTGTAATGGCGCTCTTGCCAAACTGCATCCTCAGCTCTTTTCTGGAATATCGCCAGGGTGGTTACGAAGACGAGCATGAACGCGATTGGAATGGTGACCAATATCAGAACTTTATGCGAAAGCTTTAAATCTAGCCGCATCGTTTCGGTCTTCGCGTCCACATTTGGCTAATTACAGAGAGCCCTGCAAGTCCAAACGTGGACAAGCAGAGCCCGATTTTAGCAGGTTAGCCGGAACAAAAAATTGGTCGAATATTACCTCAAAAATCGCGGACGTGGACGGCAACTAGAGCAACTTCCACAACTTCCGTTTGAGCATCCGGATGTTACTTGAGGCGTGTAGTCATTCGTTTTATGCGCATCCTTTAACCAGACTCGCTCTCCGTTAATCAAGTTGTACTGACGCTCACCGTGCGGTCCGATCAGTTGTCCGTTGCCGCTTCGATCGAAGATATAGTGCGCACCATCTGCAGGTCGAGCTAGATTAGTTGGACGATTGCTGTAATTATTACTGTCAGTAGACTCGTACGAAAAAACCTGGGCAGCAATTAGTCTTTCGAGTTTCTCGGTCTGCGCTGCAAGCCGCGCTTCGAGGTCCTTGATGCGCGCTTCGTAGTCTTCAAAACCAACTGCCTGTTCAACTCTTTTGTTGGTGCGCTCGGCACCACTAAATCGATACAAGTCTTCAGATCTAGACATCTGATCGCTTTTATTTTGGTCGTGCAACGTAAACCGATGCAGCAAGCCCTTCTCTTCAAGCGTTTTTGAACTATCTCCACACTGCTTGACCAGGTTATCAAATCCCATGATTACATCTCCCTTGTTATGCTGTCCCACCGACGAGCCACAGCCCCTATTCCGCGACTCGCCGATGACACTGCATTTGGTGCCCAAATCATCCATCTCAACTTTGTTTATCGCTCCAGCTCACCTTCGTCGGACCAATTCCAATATGATTCGGGCAAATCCCGTTGCGTTCTCAAAATGTGAATTCCTGGTCGCAGCTGCTTGTTTGATAGCGCCCAATCGTTTCCGTGATATTTGACGCTACCGTTCTTGGCTGCCTGATCGTCGTACTTGACTGGGTCAACATCGTGGTCTACAACTCGTCTTTGGATGTAGGTTTGACCACTACTCAGTTCGCAGAACTTGTAACCGTTGTCATAGAAGTGCTCCGCGTAGAGTCCCTTGTCTGCAATTTTGCCGTGGTCGTAGTGGAAGATTTCCTTGACCTTTCTGATTTCACCTGCTTCCTTGTAACCTGATTTGCCGTAGTCAACTGTCTCGGACTGGAGAAGATTGTCCTTGCCATAGGTTGCACTGGTGGCGGTAATCCAGTCGTTGCGGTTGGTGTTCAAAGGATTAGTGAGCTGCTGTCCGTGGAAATATTCAGCATACGGCACTTCGTTTTTGTTGAATTGTTTGGAGCTAGTGTAGCCTCCGTCCGCATTTCTCGTAATCGATTCACTAATCAACTTTTCGTTGTTAGGCGCATATTTTCTGAGGATATTATTGTCTTTGTCAGTTGTCTCCAGCAACATTGCATGTGCATCCGGCTTACTTAAGAAGTGATAGGTAGTACCTTTACTATCCGTAGCTAAAATGGAACCATCCTGCTCAACTTTCAGCTTCGCTTTAGCATCTAGATCGATAGTGCCGTAGGGCTCCCCAGCAATGTGCATTGAACCATCCTTGTTAGCAGTGACAGCGACGTTTGCCGTTACTTCCGGCTGCTTATCTCCATCACTCTTATCGATTCGCTTGGCTGCCACTGACAGATCCAGTTTGCCAACCATCTCTTTGAGCAGAGTGCGCGAAAGAGCTTGCTCAGCCGCTTTTGACTCTTCTACCTGTTTGTTGATCTCTTGTGAATGATTTTTACCAGCTGCATCCGCTTTGGCATCATGGGCGGTATCAACAGGTTGTTTGCCAGCCTTTAGCGCTTCCAATTCTTTTCGAAGCTGTTGATTCGCCTCATTCAATTTGCGCATCTCTTCGGCGAGGGCTTTCATGTGATCCAATTCGCTCTTTCCTTCGCCCTTAGCGTCAATCTTGGCGCGTATTACGTCTGGCGCTTTCGGAGCCTCCACATGCTGCTCTTTAGGCATCGAGGGGCGAATATCTCCGAACTGAAGGTTACCTGCATTTTGCTCTCTGCTATAAATTGCACGTTCAATTGACTCGGATGGGGAGTTGGTCAGGATATTTGAAACACTGCCCATTTTGTCTCCACATCCTGGAGCTCGATATCGGCCATTCGCCGCTGCAGCCAGATCAAATCCGCAAACGGGCAGATATCCGTCGCGTTCTAGTTGAGCTGTAACTGCAGCCGCGTTGGCTCGGCGAACCTCTGGGTCCCTGCTGCTACGTGTGATTCGGTCGTCTTCGTCCCGAAATGCTTTGGAACTATCGCCATGCTGAGCGGCTTCCTCAATCGTCTTCGCTTCTTCGATGACTTGGGCATGATCCCACTGACCTGAATTCGACATAGCTGCATCTCCTATAATCGTCAATTCGACATAATCGCCGAAACGGGGCTTGACTTAGATCCATCGGTCTCAGGTGAGTCCGATGGAAGTAAGATAAGCCTCAAATTTGAGGAAATTTTGAGCACTCAAAAGGGTGCTTTGACTTAGTGATTCGGGCGAGAAAAATGCGTCCTATCGAGCATCTCGAAACATCCTAGCGGGACTTCAACTCATCCACATGCTGCTTAGCTTGCGGACCACGTGGGTCTGAGGGTGAACACATCCCCAAGAATTTTTGAAGTTCTGCAATTGCACCTTCGCGGTCACCACTCTTCTCCAGAGATTTGCTCAACAACCAATAGATGTTAGGGTCGGCAGGATTAAGTCGGGCTGCCTCTTTGTATGCATCGACAGCAGGCGTGACGTAGCTTTGCACCATGAGCACCGAGCCCAATGTTGTTTGCGCAGAAGCAGATTTAGGATCCAAGTGCACTGCTTCTTTCGCTTGCGCGGATGCTTGCTCCACATCGCCACTCTTCATCAGAGCGTAGCTGAGGCGCTCACGCAAATCAGAGCGAGCAGGATACAGGTCCACAGCTTGCTCTAAATAACGCACAGCTTCACCGGCTTGATTCGTCGTCAGCGATTTGTTCGATAAAGCCAGAAGTACCGACGTGTCTTTGGGATTGAGTTTGTATGCGGTATTCAGCTCCTTGAGGCTCGAGTCCTTGTCACCAAGCTTGTCCAGCACACGCGCATAGTTCAGGTGGAAAAGCTCATCAGTCGGGCGCATTACAATCGCCTTTTTGTACATATCCGCAGCTGACTTCCAATCATCCTTCATAGTCAGCGCTGCACCCCAGTCAGCCACAGCGTCTGCGTAATTTGGATCGGCAACGATGGCCAGCTTGTATTGCTCTAACGCCTGATCGAGCTTTCCATCAGCAACAGCTTGGTTCGCCTTCAAATAGGAACCTTCAGCGGAAAGAAATGAACTTACAGAAGCAGGAAGATTAGCAACGCGCTCCGCCGGTAGTGCCCCAACGACGAGGTCAGAGCCCGTCCAAGATGACTTCATTAGTGGAATTTGCTTCTTGGCCGGTCCAGCTGCAGCAGTTTCGGTCTCGGTTTTTTGCTTGGCTATTTCGAATGCTTTGTTGAGAGAGATCATTCCATCTTCCAGGCGAAGCGCCTTGGTCAGATTCCTCGAAAATGCAGTACTCCAGGTCATTTCGTTAGGCTGACTGGACGATAAGATGATAAAACCGTTGCCCAAAACGAACTTCTGCAAGTCGAGATTGAAGTTTTGCGTCTGTACATCCTCAGCCTTGGCGCCAGCGAGTTCAGCTCCGCCGCTGTAGCCGGCTTGCAGGACGAGCAAGATACGGTCGGAGTGGATGCTCTCCTTCAACGTACTCATAATGGATTGCATTGAAATGCACGTGCCATAAATATTGTCGAGCGCACAATCATAGGTGCACAAATATGTATTGCCGTCAGTTGTAGGAAATGCACTTGTGCCAAGATAGACAACCACGAGATCGTCCTTACCCGCCACACTTCCAAGAAAGCCTGGTCCCAGGGCGGCTGTGATTCCTTGTTTAGATGCGCCAGCATCCATCAATAACTTCACGTGACTGCGATCGAATCTGCCACCATGTGGGTCAACCAAATAATTGTCGAATTCCTTTGCCGACTGAGCCATATCCATAGCTTCAGCGGGGGCGAGGCGGGACTCTTTGAACTTCGAAGTACCAATCACAACCGCCCATTTTTGCTTGATTGGTCTGTTTACTCCCTGCGATTTCGGATCAAGATCCTGAATCTTGGTAAACTCAATTCCAGGCACTGCCTTTGGTGTCAGTGATGGGGCTGCTGCCTGAGCAGCATCACAAAAAATTGGTAAAGACCCGCTCAAGCATGTCGCCCAAAACAGAGAGAACAACTTCGAGCCTCGCATCTTAATCCTCAACGACCTTTGTTATGCAAAAGCGAAATACTAGCCGATACCATTCCACCGTTTTGCGCACCAAGTCGAACCAAACTGCTGTCGCTGGCATTCTGCACTTGAGCAATTGCAGAAAAATCATCAGGAAGCATAACGGGCATCGGATCATCCCAAGAAAGCTTCATCCGAGTCGGGCACAAGTCTTTTGAACCTGACTGATCGTGCGATACGAAAGCAGTCAGTGTACGGTTCTTGAGCTTCTCTGGAGTAACGTCGACTTTGACATTCGCGAACACCAAGCCCAACTGTTCTGTGCCGGGGTTATGATCGAATTGCATCCAACCAACCGCAGGAATTGGATAATCCTTTCCGTGACTCAAGTAATTCTGCGTACCATATTTTGCATTCGGAAAGAGTATGTCGCTCTTGCCCGTCGTTCCCGCCTTCATGACAAGATAGGCGAAACCATCAGTTTCTGGAATCAAATGGAAGCGAATTCTATCGCCAGTTTTGAACTCCATTTTGTTGTTACAACGGAAAGTTTTGTTGTCACGATTCAACTCGATCCAAAAATTGATTTGCGGTGAAGTGGAAGCGATTTTGTTTTTAAATTCGGTTGGAGCAACCGGTGTAGGTATCTTGGCCAACGCTTGAGCAACCGTATCTACAGGGGCTGCGTTCGTCTTTGCCAGATTAGCTATTTGAGTAGTGCCATCTACTCTACCGGATGCCACCACCGGCAGTTTATCTCCAACACTAGCAATAGCGGGATCTAATGGCGCGACATTGTGATCGATCCAGGTGGTGACAAAGCGCAGATCTTCTGGCTTAAACTGAGCCTTCTCAAAAATCAAATGCTCAGAATTTTTGCTCAAAACCAGCTGACGATTTGACGTCGCCAATTTCTCAAAAAGCCTCCAGGTTCCTTCCGGACGAATCAGCTTGTCGTTCGTACCCTGAAGGAAAAGGACGGGTGTCTCCTTAATATACGGTGCAGCATTCAAATTGCCTGCCATGAATTCATCAAACTGGACAAACTCTTTTGCGGAAAAATCAGTTCGCATCAAAGGATCGTTTTTCCATTCAGCTCGGAGAGCCTCTTTGTCGGAGATTTTCTGGACAGCACCAAACGCGGCGCCGATGATTGGTTTGTCGTATTCGCCGATAAAAGCGCGAGTCACACAAGTTAGCGTCACTTTCTTCTCGCCCTCGCTCATCCCGAAACGGTCACGAGCTGGCACTGCCGCGATCAAACCTTGAATCAAGCTGGGATACAATGCCGTCGCCCGAAGCGCAACCGCGCCCCCCATCGACTCACCAAGGAGAATGACAGGAACGCCCGGCTGATCTTTGTGAATCTTCTCCAGTGCGGCTTTGATGTCTACTAGGCAGCCGTCAAAATCGAAAGCTGAGTGCTCAGTTGCCTTTGGCGCCTTAAGCTCGCCGAACCCGCGCAGGTCAGTGGCATAGGTGGCAATACCCTCTTTCGCCATCTCTTTGCCGAAGGCATCGAAACACGCCTTGTGCAAGCTGAAACCGTGGATGCAAAGCAAAGCCACCCGAGGCTTGCCGGTCTCAGGAAGCCATGAAACAGTGGGCGTGTTTAGAGTTGCAACCGTAGGCACATGAAGCTGTTTCCACCTGCCTGCACCGAGAAGAGCCTTGGAGCCATCGCTTTCCGCCGCCAGGGCAACACCAGGCAAATTCGAGCCGAGAAGAACTGTGAGAGCCACACCTAATAAGCTTTTACGAACAAACACGCTCAGTTCCTCAGAGTTGATCTTAAGTATACATTTAACCCCAGGGGCGCCGCCGAAGTGTTGAGGTTCTGTTTCTTCTTTACGGTCCGCCCATCCGAAATTAGGTACGACAAGATAGAAATTATTTGCGCCGTCGTACGATTAGAGTTAAGAAAGAACCTCCATCGGGAAAATCAGAAGTGACGCATTGAGATTTCCTGACTTTGAACGTTCAATTCGCTGGCACACTTCAATATCAGTTGCAGCTGTCCGAAGTCCTCCGCAGGGTGATGGAAGGTCAGCCGGAGGCGCTTAGCGCGCTTTTGCTCACAGACGAACAAAACGGGCGACATGGAACAATTTGCATCTCTGAAAGTCGCTACATATCAGGCGCCGAGCTCAAAAATGGCGAATATCAACGCATTTCCACAGGCTATGAAGCCCTGAAAATAATCGCCGGACTGGTTACTGCCAACTTCAAGTACATAACTGCGCCGCCGGAATTTTTCGAGAACACCGAACTAAACCTCAATATTGAAATTGAAAAACTGCTGCTCTGTCTGCCGCACCTGCCGCAAGACGTCTCTGAGTTGCAGGACAGTGACTCTCTGCTCGATCGGATCTTCAGCCATCAGGAAGTGAGGGCTGCCACTGCGGTTGAGCTGGCGGCGCCTAGCCAACCTCAGAAGAAAAAATCTACATGGCACTCGGTTCCGGTATCCCGCGCCGCCGAGGTTTTCGTCAACGAAGAAGAAGAAGAAGAAGAAAAAGAAAAAGAAGAACCACAGAAGAAGTACACAACGATGGAACAGCGAGCGCTGGCTGAACTGGGACCACCCGGCGTTCAAAAGATGAAAAAGAAGAAGCCTTGGATCTTCAGATTCTGCAAACGAATCGGATACTTTTTTTATAGCCTCTATACCGCTCCTGCACACGTGATCAAAAAACTAGCCAAGCCGATCGCTGTGCTTGTCGCTATTGTTGTGGTCTACCAGGCGTGGGTTTTCTTGGAACCGATGATTCGAGGAATGAAACTAACCTTGCTGCCGTCACCTAAACGCCAGACAGCAGCACCCGAGCGCGTCGTCAGAAGCGCGCCGACATATCACGCACCGGCTGTTCATCACAGCAATTCTTCGTCAACGGCGCATCCATACAACCCAAGTTCCAACACAATCACGATCACGCAACCGGCTGTGGAAAATAAACCGATCGTTCCGTACACTACGCCGGACGTCTTGCCAGTGTACCCACATCGCCGCGCCTATCAAGTCGTACCGCAAGCGCACCCAAGCAATAACAATATCGTAACGCCGCCGAGCAACGCATCAGTACCGGCGTCCAGCGAGCCACCACATTCAGTGCCGTCTATTAATTCGGCAGAACAATAATTTCGACCCGGCGGTTTTTCTCTCGCCCTTCGTCTGTGGTATTCGGAGCTATCGGTCTGCTTTTGCCATAGCCCTTAGTTTCTATCCTCAGATTCCCCAACTTCTCATCAGAGACAAGAAAATCTTTGACAGCTTCGGCACGCGCTTCTGACAATTTTTGATTGTAAACATCGCCGCCGATTGAGTCCGTATGCCCTTCAATGATCAATTTAGCATTTGGCTGTTGCTTCAAAATTTGAGCGATCTCATGCAACTCATTGCGCGCACCAGTTTTAACTGTTGAGTCTTTATAGTCAAAAACAACTGAACTCTGCATGGATAATTTCAGCGCTGAGCCGATCGCACCAACAGCGTCTATATCGGCTCCTGGATAATCGCCATCACAGTGCGAACGCAAATCTCGCAGCCGTACATAATGAAAGATCTCGCCCGGCATAATGTGAGGGCCAATGTCTACCGCCGAAGTGGCGCCGGAAGTACTGCCGATATCGATCCACTTGCGACCATCTTCGGAAATCGAAAGCTCGCACGCTTCCTCGTCTTCACCCACCTCAAAGATATAGAGGTCCGGACCTTTCACATCGACCAGCGCATTGTTTGTAAAACGAAAAACTACTTCCCCGCCACATCCCAGTGTCAAAACAATAGGACGTGAATCTTGCGAACCATATTTGTAATCGGGCGGACCCAACATATTTTTGGGATCAGAATAGGGTGCCGTTGCGCTTGGAGAGCCTTTCTCAAATGAAACAATTTCATCAGCGAAAGATAGATCGCCTTCAGGGAAATGAACCGACTTTCCGCGACTATCGGGATAGTCCTTGGGCTCCATCTGTGTTTTAGTCTCAGATGGCGTCAACTGTGCAGGCTTAGGCGACTGTTCAGACAAAGCCGGGAGCCCGATCAAGAAAGAACCTGCAACTAGCAGGCTCCATACCATTCCAGGTTTAGTGGGAGACGAGTTCTGTGCGTTCATTTGCATTCCGATTTGTATATGCTGCTGCTCTGCGAGCCGTTTCCAGGGTGACAAGAAGAACAGAAATGTCAGCCGGGCTGACTCCGCCCATGCGCGCAGCCTGACCCAGGGTTTCCGGACGAATCTTGTTCAGCTTCTCGCGAGCCTCTTTGCAGAGGTTTGCTAGCGATAAATAATCAATGTTAGTTGGAAGTTTGACTGAATCGTACTTCTCAGTTTGCGCTACGTGATTCTTTTGCCGCTCAATGTATCCAGCGTACTTAATTTCGGTTTCGATCTCGAGCGCATAGTCGAAATTGTCTGGAGCTGGGCTCATCTTCGCGATCACAGAGTATGGAACTCGCGGCCGTCGAAGCAGTTCTTCCAGCGTCACTGAAATTTTGAGCTGCTCATCATATTCAGACAGCGCCTCATCCCAGTCTTGTGAGGGATGGATGCGGGTTTTGTTCAAACGCTTGCGCTCATTGACGATCGAATTTTGTTTGCGTTCGAAAATTTTCCATCGCTCGTCGTTGACCGTTCCGATCTGACGACCGAGCGGAGTCAGCCTTTCGTCAGCGTTATCCTGGCGCAACAACAATCTATATTCCGAACGAGACGTCATCATGCGATAGGGCTCACCAATTTCTTTAGTGACCAGATCATCAATCAAAGTGGCTGTATAACTGGTCGAACGCATCAGTACGAATGGATCTTTACCGAGCACGAAGTGCGCGGCATTGATACCAGCCATGATGCCCTGAGCAGCAGCTTCCTCATATCCACTGGTGCCAAGCATCTGCCCAGCGGCGAAGAATCCAGGCATTTCCTTAGACATCAGCGCATGCGTAAACTGAATCGCCGGCAAGTAGTCATATTCGACGGCATAAGCCGGTCGCACCATAATTGCATTCTCGAGACCGGGCAACGAGTGGACGATTTGATGTTGCACCGCAACTGGCAAACTTGTCGAACACCCCTGCAAGTAGACTTCGTAGGTTGAGCGCCCTTCCGGCTCCAAGAAAAATGCATGACTTTCCTTGTCGGCAAAACGCACCACTTTATCTTCAACAGATGGGCAGTAGCGGGGACCAACACCGTGAATCATGCCCGAGTACATGGGCGACTCGTGCAAATTATTGCGAATCAGCTCGTGCGTAACAGCGGTGGTTCGCGTCTGGTGACACGGCATCTGCTCGCGAACAGGACGATTATCCAGGAAAGAAAAGAACTGCAGACTGTCGTCACCGGGCACTACCGGCAAATTGGTGTAATCAATTGTGCGACCGTCGAGACGTGGCGGTGTTCCCGTTTTCAAACGATCCATCTTGAAACCGAGCGACTTTAAATAGGCTGACAAACCGATCGCTGGAAACTCACCGGCGCGTCCGGCGGGCATAGTCTCCTTGCCGATCCAGATGGTTCCTTCCAAAAACGTACCGGCGCAAAGTACCACGGCATGGCACTCGATGCGATCGCCGAAGGCCAATTCGACGCCGGCAATTTGACCGTTTTCGAGCAGAAAATTCTTCACCATGCCCTGACGTAACGACACGTTGGGCAGCGACTCCATGTAATTTTTCATCCAGGCGCTGTATTCGCGCTTATCCGACTGAGCCCGCAAAGACTGAACTGCTGGACCTCTGCTCATGTTCAACATGCGCATCTGCAGGTACGTAGCGTCGGCCGCTATGCCCATGACCCCGCCGAGCGCGTCTATTTCCTTAACCAGATGAGACTTCGCAGGTCCCCCTACAGCTGGGTTACAAGGCATCGCACCGATTGTATCGAGGTTGACGGCCAGCATCAAAGTCGAGCAACCAAGTGCCGCTGCAGCATTGGCTGCTTCGCAGCCGCCGTGCCCCCCTCCGATAACAATTACGTCGTATTTTTGAGTCATGATTCGTCTTTTCGAGCCGCTCACTAATGTGACAGGCACTTCATCGGCAACGGCGTCGCTTTACCAATCTCAGATTAAGTGTGCCATCATATCAAACATAGTCGATTGCGCGCCTATTCCAGTTTACATAAGCAGATCAGCCTGCTCCACGCAATGTTTCGGACGCAACACTGACAAAGCACTCGGTCAAGCCCAAGCGGAATCATCAAGTGAATTCTGGAGTCAAGACAATATTTGGCGGTTTAGCGGTTGCACTCACACTGGGTGGAGTCTTCGCCTGGTCAGAATGGAGCGAAATCACTCAAGCTAGTGAAACTCCGCATGCGATACCAGGGTCTTCAAAAACCGTCTTGCCCGCCGGTCAATTCTTCGGTCAGGCAGCCGTTGGCTATCAAGCCGCGCAGCAATGTCCGGAAATTATCGCCAAACTCTTCTGTTACTGCGGCTGCGATGAAACCGACCAACACTCATCCCTTCTCGATTGCTTCACAACCACTCACGGCGCAGACTGTGAAATTTGCACGAAAGAAGCGTTGATCGCGGCACAAATGAAGAAGGAAGGCAAAAAGATCGCCGAGATTCAAGAAGCCGTGGACAAAAAATTCGCCACGGAATATCCGTTCGAGAAAGAATCAGCAGCATTAAAAAAATACCGCACTATGGCTCTGGGCGTTAAGTCGGGAGACGCCGATAAATCCGCTCCGAATAAGCTTAAAGATGGCCACAAAGCTGGAACTTGCTGCAAATAGAAACTTATAGTCTACATTGATGTGGGCGAATTTAGGGCATAATTATGTGGTTGATAGTCCACGTGGTGCTGCATGGGATTCAAGCTGCCAGTTGAGATAGATCCAGAACGTCGCCCGAAGGTGCTCGTCGTCGACGATGACCTCGCCCACCAAAAACTGATGAGATTGATAAGCGATCATCTCACGATTGATCTTCACCTCGCTACAACTAGCAGTGAAGCATTGAATCTGCTC
>JBBQFO010000003.1:0-57384 GCA_038322035.1 Candidatus Obscuribacterales bacterium | reverse complement strand
CAAAAACAGCATCAGCGATGAATAAAAATATGAATGACGCTGTGGTCAATCTTAATAATGTGAAGGAATTGTCCGCCACCTTGCACGAGTACGGAATGTTTTCACAAGAAGAAGATATCCTGCTTGCGGCAAGTGAAGTTTATAAACGGGCTTTGCCACCAAATGATGCGCAGCTTGGCGACATTGACAGCGCTCTGGGGCGGTGCTATGAATCGCAGCAGAAGATGGATTCGGCTGGTGAATGCTATAGAAACGCCAATCAGATTTACAAGAAAGCGGCACCTAATTCAGTTAAATCGACAAGAGGATTACTTGAGTTAGGAATTTTTGAAAAGGACCAGAGTCACTGGGACACGTCTAAGCAATTTCTCTTAGGCGCACTTGAGCAGGCACGCAAACTGCCAGACAAGCAACTTCTCTCACAATGTTTAAACGCCTACGGCGATTGGTACAGACAGCAGAATCAGGTCAAAGAAGCTAAAGAGCTATTCGACGAAGCCAAGAGTGTCACCAGAAAATAACTGCAAAGATTTTTCGAGAGCGAGTCGATTTGGTATCACTAAATGGAACAGTCAAATTCTACAGACGAAAACATGCAATCCGGAAACCCGCAGTCAGAGCGAGTCTACACTCCTGAACAAATCGTTGAACTGAACAAAGATTTGCAGAGTTCAGCAATCACGCTCTATCTCAAAGATGGTTACGATAAACGCCTGCTTCCAGCAAAAGCGCAGCACCTGCGAAACTGGTGGGAAGAAGACGCCAAAACGCGCATGCATGCCCGCTTCTGCTTGCCAATCACGATGGCCAGCGGGCTCGGATTCTACATTTTGTCACCAGCGACATTTACAGTGCAATGGGATGGCGATCATACCCATGATGCGAAAATCGAAATAATCGACGCCAGTTCTCACACAGTAATCGACACCGATTCAGCACACGGCAGCTTCACGGTGCAGAGTTCTTTTATCGCCTGCACAAAAAATTTAGGCGACTTCGTCTACGTCAAAGGAATCGCAAACTTCGTTCGACTGCCATACAGCGTGATGGAAGAGATGATTGAATCGTGGTGGAATCCGTCTGAATTCGGCATAGTATGCCTGCTCAATCAGCCAGGCCAATTCACAATCAAGAAAGGCGAGCCCCTGGCTCAAATGTTCGTCCTCAACAGCGAACATGCTGAATATGGTTTAGGCACCACAGATGGTTATCCGCCGATCTGGCCTGACTGGAAAGTCAAACAAGAAGGGGTGGAAAGAAATTTAGACTACTTTCGCGGTCTGCTTCCAAATGGAACACCAGTTTGTCCGCACTTCAAATCATGGGCCGAAGCCACTATTGGCACAAAGGCAGACAGCGAACTGACAGTCGATGATTATATCGATGCCGGAGTGCAAGCAGAAAAAAATAGAAACTACGATGAAGCGCTCAGACAATACCAACACGCTCAAAATCTGGCTGAATCAACTAATCAAGTCACGGAGCGCCTAGTCGACATTCTCCGCCGATTCGCCATGGTTCAACAATCTATTCACAAATACGATTTAAGCGTAAAACTATTACTTACATGTATAAATTTCAATCAACGCTATTTGAATTCAGAATTTAATTGGACGGCAGACATTTATGACAGTATCGCACTCTCCTACCGTATGCTAAACGATCGAGAAGCAGCCGCGAAACACTACGAAAATGCATTGCAAGCAAAGAGGAAAAACGGCGCGCATCCATTAGACCTGGCTGAAACACTCCTCGATTTGGGCACCCTAAGCGACAGCACCGGAAAATTTGAACGAGCGGCAGCCTTGTTCGAAGAAGCCCGCATTATATTAGAAAGAGACCTGCCCTTAAACGATGCGAAGACTCTATTTTTGAAAAACGGGATGGCAATTCTTTTGACCAATCAAAAGAAGTTCGAAGAAGCAGCAAAGATCTATGAAGAGCTGATTGAGATTCGCTCTAAAAAATCCGGAGAGAATTCGCTAGACATGGCGGCAACTTTCAACGACTTCGCTTTCCATTACAAGGCCCGAAAAGACTTGGAAAAATCAGAGCAATTGTTTAAAAAGGCTATTGCGATTAAAGCTGAAATACTTGGCGCCGACAATCTACAAGTGGCAGAAGCGCACGAGCAATTGGCTTGGATCTATAGAGACAGCGGTCGACTGGCAGAGGCCATCGACGAGTTGAAGCAAGCGTTAGAAGGCCGCCGCAAGAACTTACCTGCTAACGATGCAATCGTTAAACAGAACTATCGACTGCTTGGAGATGTGTACCTGGACCTCGGTGAAACCGAGCTTGGTAGCCAGGCGCATCTCAATGCTCGCAACGCCTGAGCGATTTGCTTACGGGTAGAGTCCACGCAATCTGCGTGCTTCCATGACTCGCTCGAGAGCCAGTCTCATTGCCGCTGTTCGCAATGTTGACTTGTGTGTGGTAGCGCTTTCGAAAACACGTTGGCAAGATTTTTCAATGAGCTGATCCAACTTGTCATAGACTTCTGCTTCAGTCCACAACAGTCGAATTAGACCTTGCACCCACTCGAAGTAACCGACGGTCACACCAGCGGCGTTGGCCAACATGTCTGGAACCAGCGTGATTCCTCGTGATTCGAGAATATCTTCGCCTTCAGGAGTGGTCGGCGAATTGGCGCCTTCAACGACGATCTTGCAACGCAATTTAGCAGCATTACCTTTGTGGATTTGATTGGCGATTGCGCAGGGAGCTAAAATGTCGCATTCAAGTTCTAACAACTCTTCGTTGGTGACGCTGGATGCATCGGGATAACCATGCATTGAGCCTTTCTTCGCCACATAGTCGTTGACTTTCTTGATGTCCAAACCATCTTTGTTATAGAGTCCGCCATCGACATCAGAAACGCCAACGATCGTGAACCCCGCTTTGTCGAGAATCGTCGCCACTTCTGAACCCACGGAACCTAGACCCTGGACTACGACTGTAGGCGCTTTGCTCTTAAATTCAAGATGTTTGACGATGTGCTTGGTGCACATTGCCACACCATATCCGGTGGCTTCGTACTGACTCAGCGATCCACCGATAGATTTTGGTTTACCAGTGACGATCGACGGAATCGTATAGCCTTTGTTGACGCTGTAAGTGTCCATCATCCAGGCCATCGTCTGTTCGTTTGTGTTCAAGTCAGGTCCGGCAATGTCCATGTCAGGTCCGATCACGTCAATGATCTCAGACGTGTATCGGCGTGTAATTCTTTCCAACTCAGTTTGGCTGTAAAGCGACGGGTTGATGCGAATTCCACCCTGTGCTCCACCAAAAGGCAGATTCATCAATGCGCATTTCCATGTCATCAACATCGCCATCGCAGTAACCTCACCGAGGTCGACATCTGTGTGATAGCGAACGCCACCTTTACCGGGTCCCAATGCGAGATCATGATGAACTCGGTAGCCGATGAAAGTGCTTACGGTGCCGTCATCCATGCGGGCAGGAATGATCACAGAAAGTGATCGCTTCGGATGCTTGAGAGGTTCGACGACGTTGTCGTCAAGTTTCATGATTTTTGCGACCTTCATCAGTCGCTGCTGAGCCATAAGGAAATCGGGGGTCTCCCATTCATTTAGCAAAACTTTCTTTGACCCCTTGTTTTCGGATGCCGTAGTCATCGTTATTCAACCTCTAACCGACAGTATGCGACTCTGCGAATTCAAAGATTCGCGCCCGTAAAAATTGACTGCGTACATTATAGGCGGGAGAGTACCTTCAATCTTATATGCTCAGCTTTTTCGCGCACTTCTTCTATCAGTTCATCGGCCTGATTGCGCGTGGAAGAGCAAAAATCACTTGCTCCGGCTGTAGATGAAAGTCCGCCAATGTTAATCAGCACATTCAAGTAAGCGCCTTCAGCCGCAGCCAGTGCGGTTAGAGCCGCTACACCTGAGTCGCTCAACGAATTTGGATTGCCCTTCTCGACAACCGTGTCGGCTAATTCCAGAAGCTCAGTAGTTTTTCTTAGAACATTCAAAGGCACAGTCGTCGCCCCTTTATTTGCTTCCAGTGTGGCGGCATCGCGAGCTTTTACTTGATCCGCCGAACCCTTAGGCAAACGTCGAGCTTCAATGATCTTGTTGAAGGCTTGCATGTCCTCGTCGATTGCCAGCATAAACTCATATTTCAGTTGCTGGCACCGCTCAGACAAGCCACTCATAAATACCTTGTCGCTCTCAAATCCCTTTTTGTCGAAAGTCAAATTTGCCACCATCGACGACAACGAAGCGGAAAGAGATCCGCACAGAGCTGCAACACTACCGCCGCCAGGTGCGGCAGATTCGGATGCCAGTACGTCCAAGAAATCGGTTACCGTCTGCTCCTTTAACAATTTCGTGGATTTATTGACGCGATACTCAATGATTTTTTGAGCAGGATCGAATGGCGCCAGGTCAGCCAGACCAAGAGATTGGATAGCGACGCTGAGCAACTCTTTGCGAGATACCCCAGTCGAGCGCCCTTGCTTTTGCAGATAGTGACGCCCCGCATTGAGCATCGGCTCTAGCGGGACAAGTCCGACGATCTCACTGCCGGTGACGCGAACACCGAGCTTATCAGCCTCCTTACAACAGGCATCGAAGGCATCTTCAAGTGAAGTCTGATGGTAATCAACTAAGTTGATTGAGACTTGCGCCCGTTCATACTCATCGACGTACCAACCCACGGCTCGACATGCTTTCAACAATCCCGGCAATTTAACGGGCGTTCCATCAGCATTGCGCTCAGTTTCGCCCATGGCATTTTTCTTAGTGCGTCCTGCCTCGCGAATGTTTAGCGCAATGTCGTTAGCCAGTTTTTTCGATTTGGTGTTGAGGTTGACGTTGTAAGCAATCAAAAAAGGACGAGCACCAATTACGGTGGCGCCACTAGTAGCGTTGAAACTCTGGGGTCCAAAATCAGGACGAAACTCTGCATCAGTCATTTTTGCAGCTAGTCCTTCGTATTCGCCTTTTCTGATATCGGCTAAACTACGACGATCCTCGCGTTTTGCTGCTTCAGCGTACAGATAAATGGGAATTTTCAATTCATCGCCGACACGCTTGCCGAGTTGCTCTGCCAATGCCGCACATTCCTCCATCGTGATGCCGCTTACAGGCACAAACGGGCAGACATCCGTCGCACCCATACGAGGATGCTCACCGGTGTGACGACGCATGTCAATCAGCGTCGCAGCAGCAGCAATCGATTGGAAGGCTGCCTCAACAGCTGCCTGTGGATCGCCGACGAAAGTAATTACGGTTCGGTTCGTACTCCACCCCGGATCGACATCGAGCAAATTGACGCCACTGACGGCTCGAATCGCATCAGCGATGGCGTTGATCACTTTCTCGTTTCGTCCTTCGCTAAAATTCGGAACACATTCAACCAGGCGCATTGGAACCCCGCTTCGCATGTCTGAGACAGATTTAGACGCACAGATATTACCGCAAGAGAGCACGGAAGTGGTTAAGAGCGGCTCAAATAAATCAGCGCCAAACTATTGCGACTGGCTCAACTGCACCAATCCTCCACCAAGCACAACTAGAACAACTCCGGCAAATCGAATCGTATTGAATTTTTCTTTCAGAAAGAGAAGCGCGAACAAATACATTAGGAGCGGATAGCAGCCAGTAATTACAACCACGTAAGAAGCTGTGGAAAGCGACATAGCTTTCAAATAGCAGAGATAACCGATAGCCAGACAAAGAGCAGAAAACCCAGCAAAAATCCAGGTTCGCTTCGAATTCATGCTAACTTTGACACGACTGATTTTAAGCACGGTGGCGAACACACAAAGTGTGAGCGCATCGAACAAGCTTCGTGTGAAGAAGACAACAAGCGGCTCAGCTAACTCGACCGCTTTCTTGTCGAACAGTCCATGCAGACCCCAACCGATCGTGGCAAAAATAATGCAAAGTACGACGATGATGCGATCTTTCTTGCTTTGAGCTTTTTGAGACTTGGCAGATTTACCGACTGCCGCCACTCCTATTCCGATCAAAGCGCCACCAATCAAACGACCCAAAACAAGTTTCTCGCCAAGAAACGCAAAAGCCAAAAACTGCATCATTAGCGGATAACTGGCCGTAATTCCAAGAACGTAACTGGCTTCGGCGCGACTCATCGCAAAGAGATAAGCGAACATCGACATGGATGAGGTGAATGAGCCAAGTCCTGACCAAAAGGCAATTGGTCCGGTCAAATGCCAACCTGGCGCGGTAGCATTCAGAATGAAGAACACTAACGGGATCTCTGGCAAGGCCAAAAGATACAGAATCAGCAAGACGTCGCGATCGCCGGAAGTCTCCAGCGCTTTCTTGTCAAAGATGCCCCAGGCGCCCCAACAGATAATCGTTGCCAGGACGGCTAAATTGAGAATCATGCCGACAATTATCCGCTGCCAGACGCCCAGCCCAGGATAGTATTATGGAAATGATCGGATTTTGGATCTCTCGATTGCGCCCAAGGTATAACGGAAGGAGGCGGCGTCAGGAATAAGCGGATGAGCGGATGAAGGAAGCAAAACCAACAGCGTCAAAACAAAAGTCGAAGCAGAAGCTCGTAGAAGAGCCGAAAGCTTATCCGTTAACTGCTGCAGAAAAATTAGAGAGCTTGAGCGCCGAAATAGCGAACCAAACAAAGGCACCAAAAGAAACGAAAGAAACAGCAGGAAAGCAGAAGATCACCGGTTCTGAAAAATCAAATGCCTGGGCGTTCTGGCTGATCACAATCCTCAGCCTGTTTCTGTACAACGCACCGATTGTCGGTTTATTGCTCTCGCCAATTAGCACTTTCGCGACGATGGTGCACGAGATGTCGCACGCAATTGTCTGCCTTGCCACAGGCGGCTACGTCACAGGAATGACGATTGTTTCGGACGGCAGCGGTCACGGTGGACTGACCTTTTGCCGCGGTGGAATGCCCTTCTTTTACACACAAGCGGGATATTTAGGCGCCGCGGTTTTCGGCTGTTTGCTGATTTTCCTTGGACAATTTCAAAAAATTTCAAAAGGAATTTTGATGTTTATGGGAGGCACAATCGGACTGGCGAGTATTTTTCTTGTTGGGTTCAATGTGCTCAATACTGGCTGGCAAGGCTTCCTGAGCATGATCGCCGGACTGTTAATGTCAGGATTTTTGATCTGGGCAGGAATGAAATGGCGCGCACATTACGCTAATTTGCTGCTCCTCTTTTTGGCAGTACAAACTGCGCTCAACAGCGTCACCAGCATCGTTTATCTGGCTCAGGTTTCTCTGGGAATGACACCGTTTGGATCATTCTCTGACGCAAGCAGTATGGAACAGATGACCGGACTACCAGCCGGATTCTGGAGCATCATGTGGGTGTTTGCGTCTGCGCTAATGCTTGGTGCAACACTTTATTTCACATACGGTCGCAGCCTGATCAAGAAGTCTCACTAAACTCGCTGGGATCATATTTGGTGCCAACGAAGTTGCCAAATTGCGTTTCAAAATGAATCTTGGGTGGTGTCTACCAAAACTTTTGCCTTGAATTAACCCATTTCATGTTAAGCAAAAAAGACAGGTTTCGCAGAGTCTGTAGACTCTTGACTAATCGCCATTTGCAGATTCACAAAAGTCTGTAGACCCTGATGTAATATAGCTTTACTTAACATAAGAGAGTCCGCCAGGAAGGTACACCCGCCCTTTTAATAATCGGCGAATCGGTCGACAAGCCTAAATACAGACCAAGCCAACGGCCTTGGAAAGTATTCTCTAACTCAATTTGAAAATACGGAGAGGGAGAGATTCGAACTCTCGGTACAGCTTTTGACCGTACAACTTCTTAGCAGGAAGCCGCTTTCGACCACTCAGCCACCTCTCCATGAAGCAAGTCAGGAATATATCATAGCCGACCAATAGCCTGCGTGACTATATGTTCTTTAAAACGACCAAACTGATTAAGTAGTATGCAACCGCTCCGCCGAAGATCATGCTGTCGCCGCGATCGAGAAAGCCACCATGTCCAGGAAGAGTGTTGCCTGAGTCCTTAACACCCGCGTCACGCTTGAGCATAGACTCGCATAAGTCACCTAGCTGAGCTGCTATAGAAATAGCGGCACCCATCACCGCAGCCAGCCAGAAGCTGTGTTGAAACGGTACCGTGTTCGGATAGATAACATTGTCAGCGAGATGAACAACGACCACGGACCAAAAGATCGAAGCAACGAAACCTCCGATTGCTCCCTCCACCGTCTTCTTAGGGCTAATTAACGGATAAAGCAGATGCTTGCCCCATTTCTTACCAACAAAGTAGGCAAAGACATCCGTCGCCCAAACGATGAATAGTGTCGCCCAAACGTATGCCAATCCTGGCTGTAGTAGAGGATTTGAGATCAGCTCGGGCCGAGTGGCAGGGTAGAGATTACGCAATAGGACAAGATGACTTGGTAGAAAACCGACATAGATAAATCCGAGAATTGTAGTGGCGATATCGGCGATTGTGGCGGGAGGCGAATTGCGTCTGAATAGCAGGCGAAAGAATGAGGCGCAAATTCCAATTGTCAACAAAAGTGGAAAGTGCGAAAGAGCAGACTGAGTAGTCGTAAATTCAACCGGTATGCCCGGAATGCACGGCACCGCAGCCACCGCAAAGAAAGCGATAATCATGCTCAGGATGATGCGCGGAGATGGGTTCATCCCCTTAGCCCGCGCCATCATAATGAACTCAGTGCCGCCTTGATAACAGCCGAAACCTAATACAAGCGGCATCACAAGACCACCAAACAAGATGCTGGCAATGGCACAGAAAAATAGAAGGAAGCCCCAGACGATGCGCATGGAATGTACTTAACCGACTCCTGATACTTCTTCAGTTTCTTTCTTCGCCATCAGTCTTGCCGCTGCAATAGCCGTCAGTGGAATCGTACAAACGAGACCCAGACTGCCGCTCAACGCAGAAGCAATTTCAGTTGCCACTAAGTCGAGGTTGAGCAATTTGATGCTCGGTACTTGAGCTGCCAGTAACAGGAGGGGCAAGGCACTCCCGGTGTAAGCCAGAATCAAAGTATTCGTCATTGTACCCATGATGTCACGCCCCACGTTCATGCCAGACTCATAAAGTTGACCTGCCGTAAGATTATCGCCGGTCTTGGCTACTTCTTGAACCGCGGATGCGACAGAGATGCCTACGTCCATAATCACACCCAGGGCGCCAATCAGCATTCCGGCAGCGAGGAGACCGCTGTAAAATGCCGGCGGCTGGTTGAGAACCGAGCCTCTGAGAATCTGCGCTTCTTCGCTGGACAGTCCAGTCAAAGGAGCCATGACGATCACGATCTGGGCCGCGATGCCTGCGATAATCACACCACCGACGGTGCCCAATACGGCGGCAGCAGCTTTTTTCGAAAAACCGGCCACCAATAGCATGCTTGAGCTGGTGGCAATTAAGCAGATGAAGACAGCGGTCAACAGGGGGTTAACGCCAGCCATACTGAATGGCAAAAGTACAAACGCAATCAGCAAAACACTGATCACCAAACCGGCCAAAGATTTGAGTCCGTTCTTACCACCAAAAATCAGGAAGACGACTAAGAATACGACCAGAAGCCAACATAGAACAGGTGCACGATGATAATCGGCAATGTTAAAATCAGGTTGGCCTCCGGCTTCAGTGACCATGGACAACACCACTTCCTGCCCTGGTTTGACCAGAATATTAAAAACAGGATTGTCAGTGATTTCGTTGGTAATCACAGCGTCAGAGCCCTTTAGCGGACCTTCGAGAATTTCCACATGCACCAGCTGCTGGGTGCTAACCATTCCGGTGCTCTGCATCAATTGATTGTTCAGTTTCGGTTGTGTAACTGTCAAAACCTTCCCAACCACAAACTGTTCATCGATTTTGACAAGCGTGCCATCGGGGGTAGAATCAGCGCTTCGAGCCAATGCAACAGTGCCCCAGGCACCGAATATGATGCCCAGGCAGATCAATATCAAAAACGGCAAACGTGTACGATTTACCATTTCTCTTGGAACGCTTACCACTTTTCTTAGGACGCTTACCACTTCTCTTCAAGCGGGTCGACCGCCAAATCCAAGTTCAGTTGCAGATGTGGAGCTTTGCGCTTTAAGTGCTGATAGGCTTTCGCCGTAGCCATACGTCCGCGCGGAGTGCGATGAATAAAGCCGTTCTGGATCAAGAATGGCTCATAAACGTCTTCGAGTGTGTCTCGATCTTCACCCAAAGTAGCAGCGATGGTCTCGACTCCAACTGGTCCACCGTTGTAATTGTCGATCAGAATTTCGAGAAAACGCCTGTCGGTATTATCCAAACCGGAAGTATCGACCTGATAAGACTCCAACGCAGCAATAGCAGTTGCTTCATCGATTACTTCTTTGCCCTGATATTGACCGTAGTCGCGAACCAGCCGGACAAGCCGATTGGCGATACGCGGAGTGCCTCGCGCCCGCGATGCGATCACTTGAACAGCTTTTTCTTCTGCTGCGACTTTGAGAATTTTCGTTGTGCGAGCGACGATAGAGCACAGCTCTTCGTGATTATAGAACTCAAGTCTACAGACAAATCCGAAACGATCTCGCAAAGCGTTGGAAATCATTCCGGCTTTGGTGGTTGCGCCGACAAGAGTAAAACGCGGCAAAGGCAATCGCATCGTGCGCGTCGCCTGGCCCTTTCCCGAAGTCAGGTCGATGACGAAGTCTTCAATCGCCGGATATAGTAGCTCCTCAGCCACACGGCTGAGCCTGTGAATTTCATCGATAAACAAAACATCATGCTTTTCCAACTGATGAACAAGTCCGATGATGTCGCGAGGGCGCTCGAGACTCGGTCCTGAAGCCATGTGGATATTGGCGCCCATTTCATTAGCGATCACTTTCGCAAGCGTGGTTTTTCCCAAACCGGGCGGACCATAAAAAAGAACGTGATCCAGCGATTCACCACGTCCCTTCGCCGCCACAATCGACATCTGCATCATCGATTTTATTCGGGACTGCCCGACATATTCGGCCAAAGTCTGCGGTCGAAGCGCGTTATCCGACCTGTTGTCTGCCGGCGTCTCTTGGGCAGAAAGTACAAGGGAGCGCTTCCTCGCCTTGGACTCGGTTACCGAAACTGTCTGTGGATCATCGAGAACAGACTTTTCGTCCTTCGCCTGTGCGTCTTTATCAGGGCGAGGCGGCGAATTGTCCGGTGATTTGCCTTGGTAGCTGGGAATAATTGTCATCGTTAGCAATTATCGCAAACGCACGTACTCAATGAACTCCGCTAATCAAAGCCAATCATGAAAAGAACTCAAGGTGAAATGCGCGCTAAGATGACGGCGGAGCAGAGCAATGGCGAAAGAGAGAACCGCCCAGACGTGCAAGACTATGATCGAATGACAAATCCGCAAGGAATGTATGGCTATCAACAATCCTGAACCAGCCAATCGGTCTGAGAATCCTACAAACGAAATTAACGATACGCAGCTTGCGCATGAAACGCATCACGATCTTTTTCCTTCTGAGCGCTCGTTCTTCAATTGGCTGACAGTTTGCGCTGTCGGTTTCGCTTCACTGGTATTTGCATTGAGCGCACATCACATATACAACAATCAATTTCGAGTCGGAGATATTGCTGATCACGACCTGGTTGCATCACATGCCAGCCTGGTAGTCGATGAGGTAGCAACGAAAAAGGCTAGAGATGCGGCTCGACAAGCGGTCATGCCGGTATTCAAAACAAACAAAGAAGAAGATCAAAAAACTGAGCACGCAATCGCCGACCTTCTTAGTGCAATCAATAAAATTCATGCCGCAGGATTGCAGGCGCTTTCAGCTAAGTCGGTCGCAACTGTTCTCGAGTATCAAGACCTGCTCAACGAAACCGATCAAGTTTTTGCTGCGAAGGCCAAATCTTCAGCGACTGGATTGAATACAACCGCATCTGAATTGAATACACAAAGAGATTCACTCAAGAGAACCAAGGCAGAAAACGCCTCAGTTCAGCCGTTTCTGGTGACAATCGCCCTGGTAGTTCCTGATACTGAACTGAGTCAGTACAAAACTGTAGTTCAAAAAACAGCGGCTCGCATCCTTCGTATTTTTCATCGGCTTCCGGAAAATCCGAGTGCCTGGACGGACACGGCTGTTGAGTTTCTGCCGGATGACTGGTCACCGCCGCTGCGCCAGGCATCTGCTCAATTGATCTGTTCTCAGCTTCGACCAAATATGGAAGTTGACCTGGTGGCAACAGAAAGCAAGGCTTCAGCTAATGCCAATGCCGTCAAACCAATAATGAAGCAAGTCACAGTCGGCGAACTGATCGCAAAAAAGAATTCGACAATTACGCCTGAGACCGCTGAACTCTTGCAGGTCATGGGCATTAGCGAGATCAACCGCTGGCCCTTTGTACTGGGGCTAGGTCTTTCTCTCGCGGCGGCAGTTTCACTGGTGGCACTATTTCTCTTCGCACTCGAGCAAAATCATCTGTTCTCTACAGCTTCTGTTGGACTGATGTATACAGTTTCAATAGTGGTTTTCGCCATGTCGGCATTGTGGGGGAAAAGCTATCCACAAATTGTTCCACTTTCGGCGGCGGCACTGATTCTCACTATCTTCTTAGGTCAACGAGTGGCCGCGGCAGTGACAGTTACAGTGGCGATTTTTCTGGGTGTAGATGGATTGATCGAGATCAGCAATCTAGTCGCGCTCGCCACTGCTGCCGGTGCGGCAATCGGATTCTACTCGAAAAAACGTCACGCTCTAATGTCTACCGGATTGATCATGGCAGTGGCTCAGGGTCTTGGGTTTGTCATAGCCTCAGTTGTACACGGGAACGCTTCGCCGACTTTTCTTGTTAAAGGTCTGACCTACGAATTTTTTGGTGGCATCATCCTGGCCATCGTTTCGATCGGATCGCTGCCATTTTTGGAAAGCATCTTTGGCATGCTCACCCCGTTTCGGCTGGCCGAACTGACAGACGCGGACCAGCCCCTGTTGCGCAAACTGGAAGAAAACGCACCCGGAACGTATCAACATAGTCTGGCCGTTGCCAATTTGGCGGAAGCTGGTGCCCGAGATATAGGAGCAGATGTGAATCTGGTGCGCGCCGGTGCCTTTTATCATGACGTTGGCAAAATGGTGCGCCCGAAATACTTTATCGAGAATCAGCTAGGAGACAAAAACCCGCACGATTCGATGTCGCCCGAAGACAGTCGTGATCGAGTTCTCGCCCATGTCACCGACGGTATCGCCTTAGCCCACGAGTACGGCTTGCCGAAAGCAGTGCAAGACTTTATACCGATGCATCAAGGAACGTCGTTGATGGCGTACTTCTATCACAAAGCCTGTTTGCGAGATGGAACAGACAAAGTCGACGCAAATTTCTACCGTTATCCAGGACCTAAGCCGCAATCTAAAGAAACATCCATCGTCATGCTGGCCGACGTTTCGGAAGCTGTAACACACAGCATGAAAGATCCATCTCAAGAAGAAGTGGAAGAAGCAATGACTAAAGTCTTCCAGAACAGATGGGACGATGGTCAATTCAGTGAATCTACACTCACTTACGCAGAACTGCAGCGAGTTAAAAAAGCCTTCGTTCACGTATGGCGAACACTGCACCACGAGCGGTTAAAGTACCCGAGCACGACGACCGGCAGAATGGCAGTGCCACCAGAAGCAGTGCCGGCCGGAACAACTCCTACAGGCTCGACCGTGTCAGCCGAGCCAAATCCTGAAAGCTCAAAATCAGAATAACTAGACACCGACTAAATCGTCGCGACGGACTGTTCACCTTCAGGAGGCACACGCAGACGTGTTCTTTGCGTCCATCCGAGTTGAAAGATAGCTTCGTCCAGGGTAAGGTTCGCACGCAATGAAAAATCGAGAGCCATGATCGATTGCTGCAAATTGATTATTTTTTGGTCGATTAAATAGACAGATCTGAGAGCTGAATACATAGCTTTTTCGTTTACCAAATTATGTTGCAACAGCAGCTTACATACGTCTGAAGCCTGGTTATAGCTTAAGTCCAGACGTTCTTGAATCTCGCCTGGCACGTTGATCAGTGTCACCTGTCCAGATGAAGTTAAAATCTCCATCAAATCGACTGCTTTGTTTTTGCGTTGCCCAAACACCGCTACTTCCGCCACAGTTTTATAGAGAGGTGTGCTATCCTTGCGCACCATCATTAGTGCTTCTGCTCCATGAGCTCCAGTCAAGGTACCGTTATCCAACATTTCTTGAATTTCGACGCCTGCGCTAACCACGTTCTGTGGAGCCAGACTTAATTCCACAAATACTTCACCAACAAAAGCACCAATGCTCAATGAGCGATTCAGTGCGTCTAACAACGCTGTTTCACTAATGATATTTGCTTCCATAAACAATTCACCAAGCTTCAATGTAGGCTTCATCTGCAGGCGCACGAAACCGCGATTGATTTCTGCTTTTTCCAGTCTCTTTTCACGCTCTGAAGCGGCTCGCATCCCGAGGATAGCTTGTTCGCGATCGATCATGCCGCGACGAATTAGTTGTTGAGCAAGTAACGCCGTATTGATCAGCTGCTGCGAGACAAAGCCGCGAAAACAAAATATGTGTCCAAGAGGCAGTCCGGTTCTTATATTGGTTTGCAGAGCTTCATCTAATTCTTTGTTGGTTACGACCATCGCACCAACTAGAAGTTGCCCCAATTTATTCGTAGCTTGATCTTCCGGCTGCACAAAACCCGATGACTGCAGGGCTTCGGCAAGTGGAATTTTATCTCTATGTGCAATCTGCAAAACAGCAAGACCAACTTCCAGCGGCAGCAAACCATCATTGACTAATGACTGCACTTCCAGGGCTGTGCGCAACTGAGGCTCGGTTAGATAGCCAGACATGACCAACACTTTTCCGATTGGTAGGCCGCGCTGCTCAAAGTTGTGAAGAGCATCACGAATGTAATCAGATGTCAAAATGCCAGACTGCATCAGGAGATCGCCGATGCGAATCTGGTTCTGTTGATCCACCATATTTATGTAAAGACCCCTATACCACGGACCGTCTTAGGATATCAGCTTGATTCGCTTTGAGTACGGAAGAAAGAAATCGCGGTTTGCCCATATTGCCGACGATCGTAAAATGTTAGTGCTCCCTTGGTCTGATCAAATCGAAAGTCGCGCTTATGCTCGATCGCCAGGACTCCATCTGGTTTTAGCAAGTCATGGAGTTCGACCATCTCGACGACACCGTTAGGATAGTTTGTTTTGTAGGGCGGATCGGCATAGACGATATCAAATTTTAAAGGCGGCAATGTCGAAAGAATGTGTCTATAGTCGCCGCAGATAACTTCTCCATCAAATCCAAGCATCTTCAAACTGTCTTCAAGTGATCTTGCCATGCGACGTTCGGCTTCCACTGACACCAGCGAGTTAGCGCCTCGGCTGAGCGCTTCCAAGCCCATCAACCCGGTACCGGCGAAGACATCTAGAAAATCGGATTGACCAACTTTGCCTTGCAGAATGTTAAAAAATGCCTGCCTGATTTTGGCAGCAGTCGGACGAACAGCCAGCCCTTCGGGGCTGGGGATCAAGCGCCCTCTAGCTTCTCCACCTGTGATGCGCATGATTTGGTGCTAATTTCCTTTTCGACACTTTAAGCAATAACTGCGAAATCGTTCGCGTACGGGTGGCCATGGTAACATGTGACATCTATGGCTCGGAAGAACAAGCACTGTGGCTTGTGGCGCGAACTCTCATCGGTAAAAAACCAAGTGGCAACAGGACGAAGAATAGCGAGAGAACTAGCGGTAATTGTTATGCCGCAGCTTCCAAAAGAACGCGAAAAACTTGAAAAACAAGAAATAGACACTATCGTTTCAAAGTCGGTGAGAATGCTTTGTGACTACGCAAAACAAAATCTTGCTGATGCGAACGCCATTTTGCTCAACTGCGCTCAGTCACTCGCCGATATCGAATTCGATCATCCCCGTAACAAAGACGCAGTCGATGATTTTCGCCCGGTGCCTGTGACAACAGGACAGCTAAAAGAAGCAGTCGAAAAGTTAGATCGCGCACTCAATTTCGCGGCCGAAGCGCTCGACGTTCCAGACTTGGCTTTGCTGGAAGGAACCACCCCACTCACCGTTGAATGCAAAAATTGCGGTCACGCTGGACAAAGCCATATTCCGAAGAATGACAAGAGTGATGTGCGTGATTTCTTGGTGTTGCTGATCACTATCTACGTTGAGCACCGCAAAGAGATTGACGAATTCATCAAATTCGCCAAAGCAAAATGGAATGTCGATCGCATGGTCAGCATTGATCGTGACATTCTGAGATTGGCTTGCGCAGAAGCTTTCTTTATAGAAGAAGTGCCGGTCAATGTGGCAATCAGCGAAGCAGTAGAACTCGCACATCGATTCGCAGACGAAAAAGCAGCCAAGTTCATCAACGGCGTGCTCTCCGACTTATCTGAAGAAGCGAAACATTTCCGACTGAAGGGCACTTTCAGAGACCGTTCGGTAGCAGACGCTAATGTCGACGACGAGAGTTTGAGCAAACTGTAGAATACTATGAGCACAGAAGAAAACGAGCAAGAGCAAGGACAGTCGCCAGAGCAAGGCAAAAACTGGTGGGGCGCCACTTTAGGGAAACTTAAGACGGCGCTTGCGCGAACAAAAACGGCGGTCGTAGACTCGGTGGTCGACAGGAGCACCGAAGGTGAAACTGCTGTTCAAGAACTTGCTGGAATCCATTCAGGTGCAAATCAATCACAGTCAGTTGCACCACCGCCGCCACCAGCTCCGCCGCGAGTGATTGACGAAGACTATCTCGAAGACATCGAAGAGAAGCTGATTAGAGCGGATCTAGGTCTGCCGACCGTAGAGATTTTATGTTCCCATTTGCGCAAAGAAGCCAAACCAAAAAACTGGAACAGCAGTGACGTCGAGTCATTTCTGAAGTCAGAATTCACCACAATGCTGGCCGATATCCCCAGCTATAAGTTGAACTACAAGCCGGGCGTGCTCAACATCTACATGGTTGTCGGCGTGAACGGCACAGGAAAAACTACCAGTATAGGTAAGTTGTCCTGGCGTTTTAAACAAGAAGGAAAACGAGTCTTGATGGCAGCCGCCGACACTTTCAGAGCTGCTGCAGAAACGCAATTGGAAATCTGGGCAGATCGAGCTGGCGTCGATATCGTGCGCCTGCAAGATGGATCAGATCCAGGCGCTGTCGTATTTCAAGCCATCCAACGGGCCAAGGACGAAAACTACGACGTCCTCGTAATCGACACCGCCGGCAGATTACACAACAAAGCAAACCTCATGTCTGAGTTGAAGAAAGTGCGTGGAGTTGTAGAAAAACATGCTGGCGACAAGCCTCTGGAAGCGCTGCTAGTGCTGGATGCATCGATCGGTCAGAACGGACTGCAGCAGGCGAAAGTATTCACTGAAGTTTGCCCGCTAACAGGCGTAATCTTAACCAAACTAGATGGCAGCGCCAAAGGTGGTGTCGTATTTAGTGTGGCGCGCGAACTTAAAATTCCAGTCAAACTGATTGGACTGGGTGAACAAATGGACGATTTGCGAGACTTCGAACCAAATATGTTCATCGAAGCCTTGTTTGCTTAGATGGTTTTCTGCTGAGACTGATTTCTGCTTCGACTTAGTAAGGCAAGCCTTTCTTGCGCAACTCTTCTAGCTTGACGAAGTTAGTCGATAATTGATTCTGCCACCAAATGTGACCCATGGCGTTGATTTTTACTTCGCCTTTGGGAACAGGCGTGCCATCAAAGAAACGTCCACCATAAGATGCGAGTTTATCACCCCAAACCATTGCACCTTTATATGTGCCGGTGGTGTCATAGTAGCCACCAGTTCCGCACTGGCCCCAACGATATGGCGCGTCATCAGGATTAGTCCACTTAGGTTTTTGTACTTGCTGCTGCATTTGTTGAGCGCGCATAGCCCAGGGATTGAATCCGGTAAAGCCGCGCATGTAGGGATTTCGGTCGACAGAGCCCTGCATTGGAACGCCTTCAAAACTGTTTGCCGAGGCACTCAAAGGCGAACGCTGTGGTGCAACTGATACCACTGTTTTCGGTTGAGCTACTGGCGCTGGTTTACGAGCAACCACTGGTGCGGGCACTTTATGGTGCGCTTGCACGCTGACGCCTCCGGCGAGGGGAGTTCGCTTTGGCACGGGTCTGGTATCAAGACGAGGTGTGTCAGCACGCAAAGTTTCTTCAGCCAATGCAGCATTTGGGATTGCTCCAAAGGCAAGCAGTGCCAACAAGATTCGACCTGTACTCATACTGCCTCCTAGCGCCACGAACAAAAGTCAGGTGCAGAAGAAGTCCAACGGACGACCCTAGTCACCTGATTGCATTATCGCCTACCCCACATGACATTGCACAGGAAGCTTAAAACGAATAAATCTGACCTCGAAGACTAATCGACTCCAGCCAGTGCAGGCAGATAATCGACCCCAGGCTTCAAACCGACCATAGCTGCCCCTTGAGGATTGCTCTTCTGACCCGGATTACCCAGTCCGGCAGTAATTCCATCAAGACTGCCGAGATTCGCAGAAGTAACGAAATCTTCAAATTGCTTCACAGCGGCTTGGTTCTCAGCTGTATTCGGAACGATCAAGCCATCGGCACTTCTGATCAATTTCGGTTGACCGTTAGCGTCGAGTCCGTACGTTTTGTTTATATCGAGCTGGTCGAGTTGCTTGATGACGGCATAAGTATCTGGATTGCCGGTCAGAAATGCTGCCCGACTCTTTTCTCCACCGCGAAACATTGAAGTGGCTTCAGCGCCTGCTTCTGCTGGATTTGGGAAGTAACCCGAAGCTGGTTTTACTAGTGCTAAATTGCGGGCTTCTTCGTTACTAATAGTTTGTGGGTGGTTCGACAAATGTCCATTCTCATCAACTGTATTTCCGTCTTTGTCGGTACGCTCCCAGCCACTACTGCCGACACCACCTTCACCTGGGCTGGATTTAAAATAGCAACCGTCTTTTGTCTGCAAAAGCCAATCGTCACCAACTTTGACAAATCCAAATTTAGCAGCATAAGACGTCTGGAATGTTTCGTCATCGCTGTATAACCGATGTTGTCCGTTGTGGGCTAGTTCGTGCATGAACACTCGCATCACTTGATCTGGCGTGTCGTCACCACCATTGGGCTCGATCACAACCCTTTGCCCATCGGCGAAACCGCCCTTGTTTGGATTGTTTCCTTGTTCCGCAGTAAAGTCAATTTCAAGGGGTTTACCATCTTTCGTCACCACATCTGGTTGCGAACGAGCCAGCGACGCTTCAACACCGTAAATCTGTCCCAAGTCAGGTGTTATTAAAGGAATTTGATCTCCATCGACGTCGGTTGTTTCTCCATCACGTCCGAATCTGACTCCATAGTCATCCTCAACCGCATTCAACTTTTCGTCGTGCATCTGTTGCAATTTTATTTGATCCAATTCCGCAGGTCCGTCGCTGACCAACAGTGTCACACGCTCTCCGTTTGTTTCAATGCTGTATTCGTAATGCGCCTTTCCATCAACAAATGTCCGAGTAAGGTTGACTCCATTTACTTTTGCAACGGCAGAAATTTCGGAGTCGATTGGAGTTTGTTCCAGACCATCTTTAGTAAAGTCAACGGCTCTGTCAATCTTGACACCCTTGTCATCGACATAGCTGTATGACCCATCGGGATGAATATGCACATCAGGAGTCGAGTAACTATCGGGACTGTTGTTGTGCAAGACGAGCAGTGTTCCTTGACTGCCGTTGATATAGCTAATCAACTCAGTCTGATCCGTCGTGTTATCTCTTCTCACTACAGTGGTCAGTTTCCCCGAAGGATCGAAGCTCTGCTCATAGGTTCCGTAGCCCGTTGTTTCAGTTATGTGCGTAGCACCATAGCCTTCCACAACGACATGCGCATTTCCCGTGTCATAGCTGATACCGCCATCAGCATTGACAGTAACATTTGACGCTGGCGCGCGCCCTAAGACTTGACCATCAGGACCATAGGTCGTCATGCCCCATTGACCGGTCAATTTGTTCCGGCCGAACCGATCGGTTGTTCCGTCTGGATTATTGCGGGTAACTGAACTAAGCTCACCATCTGCTTTATATTGATAATGCGCCGTAGTCTTCGGTCCATCATCTCCATGTTGAGAGGTCACATCGACACTACCTTCGGTGTGGGAAACCTGAGTAACGCTGCCATCCTTAATGGTGATATCGCCAGTACTCGAAACAACTACATAATCGACATTTGCCTTGACTATGGGCGCTCCATCAACTGGCTGAGTGGTTTCACTCCAGGTGTCTCCGGTCTTCTCGTAAGTTACAGTCGTACCGTCTTTGTTCGTGGTAGTAATTTTGTTCGGTGATCTGTTTATGCCTTCATATTCGACTGTCGTTGTTGAACCATCAGCATTCCTTATCTCTTCGACACGTCCAAGATTATCTGAGGTGATGGGATCATTTGAATCTCTTGAACCATGAGTGCCCTCCGGTATTTCGGTATCTTCGGGAAAAAGTTTTTCGTCATCGCTTCCATCATTTTTGGGATTGCCATAGAAAGTTTTGGCGATCACATCGGCATCAAGTGTTCTAGAGTTGCCATCAGCACTGGTGACAGCTAGACCGCCAGAAGCTGAGTCGCCAATTTCTAGCCCCGGCAAAAGTCCCTGCTCATGAAGCTTTAGCGAAAGACTCTTGTAATCACTTTTCAGACGATCAGCGTCACCTTGATCGCGCCTCTTAATATCGTAGATATCTTCGAGAATGTGCTTCGAGTCCGCTAAGTCATTCGGCTTAGCGTTTTTTGCATCTTCCACCGTTTTGGAAATGAGTGCGTCATTGGAAGCCATGATTCTTCTCCCGAAATTCATGTCGCAGTAAATATTTGTGGGCTCGGTGACTTTACGGAAAACTTGTGAAATTCTTGTATTCAGAAAAGCGCATTGTCACAGACCTTATACTGGCTTGGCGTAGGGAACACGTCTTGACTGTTTTTCTTTGAGGCATCTGATCTCTTCATACGCAGGATTCTGATCGCCGACAGTAGGATCGTACGGAAGCGGTGCACGGCATTGGTACTCCAAACTCTTGCCAAAAGAATGCGAGTCGAGCCTCTGAACTTTGCCATCGCTACCGGTAACAGTGACACTGCCAGAATTGGAATCAGTGATCACAAGTCCAGGTAGAAGTCCCTCTTGATGCAGCCTTGTGGAAAGAGCACCATAGTCACTCTTTAAGCGACTGGAATCACCTTTGTCGAGCGTTTTGATCTGGTGAATTTCATCAAGCACGTGCTTCAACGCAACCTCGTCATACGGACTGGCGCTTCGTGCATCTTGTACTGTTCTGGCAATCAGTGCGTCATTCGAAGCCATGATTGAATCTCCCTTGTTCGCCCGTGAAGAATCCTGTTGGCAGAACTTTGCTCTCCCAAGAGGAGAAGTTGCAAACACGCCATACAGAGCTGAGTAGGTTTATAGTAAAGTCCAATTTTCACAAAGTTGTGGCATTGTGATCATGCTCCGGGAAGAACTGTGTTGATTCAGAAAGAGCTTGGCATAAGTCCGCGTCAAAACGACAATTATTAAAGGGCGGGTATACTCCCTCCCAAGACTTATCCACAGCTTAATGAAGTTATATTACATCAGCGTTTTCAGACTTCTTCCATGCCGAAAGTCGTTGCGCCGGAACGTTTTCGGGAACAGCTAAAACCCGCGTATTTTGCTTAACATGAACAGGGGTAATGCCTCAGGAGGACATACCCCGCACTTTAATCTGCGCAAATTTTCCGATTAAATTTTGAGAAATCACCAGATCAAAATCTCGGAAATTGCCCGCTCAGATTTTCGAAAGTGGCTTGATCGATTCGATGGCATCAGGGTTTTCGACTGATGACAAATCACCGACTGGTTCGCCTAAATAGCGTCGACGAATTGTCGCTCGGACGATTTTGCCAGAGCGAGTTTTAGGCAACGACTGCACGAAGTGGATGATCTCAGGTCGAAGAACGGCACCGAGCCTTTCCCCAACCATGTAACGCAATTCCTTCTCCAGCTCTGGTGACTCGGCAACGTTTGGATTGAGCACCACGAAACAGACCAGCGCATCGCCCTTTATTTCGTGCGGCACGCCGATCACAGCCGCTTCAGCGACTTTTGCGTGCTCAACCAAGACAGATTCGACTTCACCGGGACCAACTCTTTTGCCCGCCACCTTAACAGTGTCATCAGAACGGCCGTACAAGAAGAACGCACCGTCGGCATCAACTTTCGCCCAATCGCCGTGATACCACACTCCGGGAAATTTGCTGAAATAAGTTTCTATGTAGCGAGCAGGATCTTTCAAAAAACCCTTGGTCATAGACGGTGCAGGTTTCTTGCAGACTAAATGCCCAATCGCGTTTTTGATGCTGTTGCCAGATTCGTCGAAGACATCGACGTCCATAGCTAATCCGGCACTTCCAAGTGAGCAAGCTTTGATTGGCATAACAGGCAGCGGCATCAACAAACAACCGACTATTTCGGTGCCTCCCGAAATATTCATGATCGGACAACGCTTGCCGCCAACGTTGTTGAAGTACCACATGTAGCTGTCTTCATCCCAGGCTTCGCCTGTAGATCCAAGCATTCTCAATTTACTCAAATCATGTTTGTGAATCCACTGATCACCAAATGTGCGCAAGCTGCGAATTGCAGTGGGGCTGATTCCTAGAGTGGTGACTTTATATTTCTCGACAATTTGCCACAAAATATCTGGCGCAGGATGCGTTGGCGCACCTTCGAAAATAACAATCGTGCCGCCCCAGAAAGTGACGCCGATCATCTCCCACGGACCCATCATCCAGCCGATGTCAGAAACCCAGAAGAAGACATCTTCAGGTTGAACGTCATAGGTGAATCCGAGTTCCTTGCCGATTTGAGAGAGGGCGCCAGCGTGAGTGTGCACGCAGCCCTTGGGCTTTCCTGTGGTGCCCGAAGTGTAGAGATACATGGAAGGATGCTCTGCGGGCAAATCCAATTTGGTTGGCGCGGGAACTGCCGCGTCGACCAGATCGTTAAACCAGATATCTCGTCCTTCAACCCAATTGATTTCGTTGCCGACGTGCTTGAGCACGACTACGTGCTTGAGGCCAGGCAGTTTCGCTGCTGCTTCGTCAACGTCATTTTTAATCGGAATCAATTTTCCTTTTCGTTTGCCAAAGTCAGCGGTGAAAAGTACTTTTGCTTCGGAATCCTCCATGCGCGCCACCAGAGCGTGAGCGCCGTAGCCACTGAACACAGGAACAGCGACTGCGCCAGCTTTCAAACAACCAAATAATACTGCCACTACTTCTGGTACCATCGGCATATAGATACCAACCGCGTCGCCGGCTTTAACATCAAGCTTAGCCAGCACCGCAGCTACCTTGCCAGACATTTCATTCAGTTCGCCGTAGGTCAATTTGGAACTCTGACCATCTTCACCTTGCCAGATCAAGGCGATGTGATCCTTGCCGACGCTCGTCCTGGAACCAGCTTTTTTACCAGCTTCCAACTGCCAGTCGAGACAGTTGGCAGCGATGTTCATCTCTCCGCCGACAAACCATTTAGTCCAGGGAAATCCACCTGACTGATCAATTAATTGGTCGTAAGGACGCGACCATTGGAAGCCCATGTAGTCAGTGGCCGCCTTCCAGAACCACTCAGTATCTTCTGAAGACTTCTTGATAAGCTCTTGCCAATCCTTCAAGCCTTCTTTCTTGATGAAGTCAGCGACGCGGCTGTTCAGGTATTCGCCCTTGGGATGCCAAATTACATCGGTCATGGTTGCACTCATGTGGTTCGCTTCCAAGTTGATTTCGGGTATGACGTTGTGGATTTTACAAGAATTGGGGGCTGATCGGATACAGCCGAGGATAATCGATGCAGTAGATGCCAGATTTCCCCGAGGGCAATTTACGCAGCCAGCGGCTCGATTTACGGCGCAGGGACCAAAATAGAAATTCGGTCGTCACTATAATGGGAAGCAAGCCTGGGTGAGTTAGCCACTTGATGTTCATTCCTTCAACTTTTACGCGGCTCCTGCTTGGCGCAGCCTTACTCTCTGGCGCCTTCGCTACCGGCTGTGCCCATCCAGCCTCAGCTACCGTACAACGTACTGACAGCGGCGTGCTGGCACGGAAACTCGGTATTCCGCTCTACGAGTGGCAAGACGATGCCAACCAAGATCCAAAACTGATCTTTCTAGCAGTACATGGCTTTACTCAACAGGGTCTTTGCTTCGACGTTCTAGCGCGATCACTGGCTGCTCGCGGATATTTAGTTGTGGCGCCCGATTTGCGTGGTCACGGTAGATGGGTTGGTACTACGGGCAGCACGAACAACGATTTCAACGTTAGCTGCGATGACGAAAGTCGCTTGCTTGATCAACTTCGAAAGAACCACCCGGGAGCGAAGATCTTCGGACTAGGGGAAAGCGCAGGCTGTGCAGTTCTTCTCAAAGCTGTGAGCAACGAGCCCAAGGCAGTTAGAGGACTGATCCTCTGCGCAGCAGGTGTCCAACCTCACATCCACAAGCCTGGCGGCATGGGTCAGAAGTTCATGATGGGAATGGCAAAGCTTGTCGAACCTGTTGATTTGACTGACTACTATGCCAAATATGTATCGGACGACAAAAGGACCGCTGACGAGATGGTGCACGATCCACTCAACAAAAGTCACCAATCTGCTTTGAGTTTGATTGGCACAATGAATTTCATTGGTCAGATGCCTCTGCTCGCAAGCCAGTTACCGCGCTCGATCCCAGTTTTATTGATGCAAGGAAGCGACGATCAAATCGTCAATGCAGCTTCAGTTCGCTGCGTCTATGATGGCTTCAAAACATCGGACAAGTCGCTGCAGGAAATTGCTGGCTGCGGCCACATTCTTCTAGGAACAGCATTTATCAAACCAATTGTTTTGAAGGACACCTTTGATTGGTTGGCAAAGCATGGAGGGATGCCAGTCAACACGACTCCTGTTCCCGACAGTGCAGTCTCAAGTGCTAACCCGAGTCAAAAAACATTTACACAAAAGCTAAAGGGCAGATTCCATTTGTGATCAGCTTCGGCTCTGCATTTAAGAACAAGAAAAGGACGCAGGTTAGCGAAGCCAGTTGCAGAATGATTGGATAAAATCGATCAATCGAACAGAATAGTTGGCGATTTTATCAAACAGCGAGCGGATAATCCAATTTCCCAAGTTCAAGCGAGACTGTGCCCAAACCATCGCCACAGTCCAAGCAGAAACCGTAGCTGAGCGAATTTCCACAGTCACATGCAAATAGCGAAGGGATCTCAAAGATTGGCTCTGGTGCAGGAGCGCCAGCGGGGACTGTAGCTGCGTAGTGAAATCTTGGCCGTGACAAAAACGCAGTCGATCTTGGCGAGCGGTTTGTTTTTTCCTGCTTGCCAGTGCCTAGTCGACTCAGTCCGTATTCAATCAACAAAGCAAAACCGCCTGCAACATATATGTGGCTTTTCGGTACGACCACATCGAATCCCTCGGCAAACAGAACCGCGCCAACCAACGCGATAAAGCAAAATGCCAAAGTTCGCACGCGTCTATGAGCCTGGAGAAACTTACCAATCGCATCAGAGCAAAACATCATTACTACAACTGAAACTACGATCGCAAGCATGATCGCGCGCATGTCGTTGACCATGCCCACGGCCGTGATTACAGAATCAAGTGAAAATACTATGTCTAAGATGACAATTTGAATGATACAACCGATCACACCGGCAGCTTCTGATCCGGTCTCCGTCGCACTCTTGCGGTGTGGTTTGGCACCGTCGCTATGGCACAGTTCCAGACAACTTTTTATGACAAGAAAAAGTCCGCCGCCGATTAACACTATGTCGCGAGCAGAGATCTGCGCACCTAGTACTACCAGCAGTGCTTTGGAAATTCCCATGAACCAGACAATGCCAGCAAGCAGCAAGAATCGCATCAATACAGCAAGGGACATACCTGCTACGCGAGCCTTCTTTTGATATTTGAGCGGCAATTTGGTGATTGTCAGAGAGTGAAAAATGACATTATCGATCCCGAGAACAATTTCTAGACCGGTGAGTGTCAAGAACATCGCCCAAAATTCTGTTCTCGTTAGCCATTCCATAGGTCAAAGCCTCCAGTCGCCTTAAGGCCAGCAAGCTCTGACTCAGAGCTCGCTTACAGGGGTTGGTTCGATTAAGGTGCGTCTCACCACTATGCGCTTCCGCAACCAAGAGTTGTCAGAAGTTAAGAAAGTTGCAATTTTCTCGAATTCGCTATTCGAACTCGGCGCGCAGGTTCTTCGCTTTCAGTTCCATAGTGTCGGCAAGGGAGGCTTGATTTGTCTCTCGCAAAAGTTTTGCGTAAGCATCGAGGGCGGCGAGCATGCACCGAGGACTTGGATTGGCCTCTTCCAGGGCGATAACAGAAAGATAGCCTTTGGTCGCTTGATCAATCTTTTTCCGCTTAGCTTGCAATATTGCCACCGCCAGCAAAGCTTCAGCGTAGCGCCCGTCTGCCTTTCCATAAAGCTGTTGCGTCAGGGACAGCTTTTCTTGAGCACACTTTTCGGCCTCAGCATCTCTACCCTGATCACCATACGCTCCCGTCAATCCCTGATAAGCAGTCTTGCCACGTTCAGCATCGTTGTGGTTCTTGAAATTGAGAATTTTTATCGAATCCAAAAACATCTTCTCGGCGTTGACATAATCTTGAGAGCGAAAGAAACAGAAGCCAGCCAAATTCAAATTGTCTGCAAGCTCAAGACGATGCTCGTCGGCACGCAGCAGGCGGCGCGCTTCCTCCAATTTTGCTATTGCTTTGGCAAATTCTTTTTGCTGATCGAATATTTTGGCCAGACCGCGCATGCTCTCCGCCACTTGCACAGGCTTTTTCGCCCGCCCAATTCCGGCATTGTAGATTTTCTCAGCCTTTGCTAAATTTCCTGATTGGAAGGCTTGATTGGCAGTTACGTTCAATTCTTTCCACGACATAGCGCCGGTATCATCAACAGAAGGAAGCGCCTTCAATTCAGCAATTTGACTTTTGATCTTTTCAGCTTCAGTATTTCGTCCGGTCAATCTATAAAGTTTCGATTTACCTTCAAGAATTTGCCCTTTCAAAGCGTCCGATCCTAAAGCAGACTCTTCGACGGACAGAGCCTCATCATACATGTGCTCTGCCTCGTCGAGACGAAGAGCATCGCAAGCTATGTTTGCCAGATGAAGCGCATCAGTGGCCAGACCGAGTGCATAATCACGATTGTCAACGCCAGTTCCTTTGGAATTCCACAGTGCTTTGTACTGGTTGTATCCATTCGTATATGCATGTTTTCCATCTTCAATTTTATTTTCCGCGACAAAGGCATGGCCGAGAGCATCGAAAGTTTTAGCCAGGCGAAGATCGCCTTTGGGAAACGCTTTAGCGCTATCCACTGCCTCTCTGTAACTAGTCTCAGCTTTGGCGTAATCACCCGCTTGCATAGCAGCGAAGCCGCTGTCAAAGTTATCTTTCCAAGTCTTGTCTTCGACATGCTCCGTTTTGGTGCAACCGTATGTGGTGACAGAAACGAAAATGAGCAAAAGAATTCTATGGCGTTTATTCATTTGCTCAGCCTTTGGTAGGCACCATAAATAGGGTCTCAATACCGAGCATGATGCAGCTGGCAAGATTTGCCGCAATAACCGCTATCCAGACCTTTTTAGGTGAGTGCCGCTCGAGCAACATCAAAAAAGCCCCCTCCACCATTATTGAATAGGTGCCGAATAGCGTCAGCCCCCAAATGCCCGACCCTGTGATATATGGACCAAGACCAAGCAACAGGCCGGTAAACGAGGCAAAATTGATCAGCAAAGAATCGACGAAGGACCGACCAAGGCTGCTCGAATTCAATCGCCAAATCACGACTGCTTCAAGAAGCATTATTGGTACGAACTGATATATGTAGAAGCCAAGCATTTTTGGTGAAGAATAACAAGCAGAATAGTCCGTGAACTAATCATAGCGGTTCGCCCCGAACGTCGCTGATTTAGTGCAAACGATGCCCTCGTGGGCTCGATTTTGGGCGGAGTTCTGAGAATTTCCGGACTGTCGATCAACTATGTATGTGAATCAATCCAGTTAAAGGTGCTTCGCATAGCGAAAAGCGATATTCCTATCAAAGCAAGCAGGAAATATAAACAAACGCACCTGCAAGTTACAATATTTGAAAAATAGGATTCGCTCAATTAGCTTGACATAGGTGTTTCCAAAGCTGGATCATGACTTTATGTCCAGCATGTTTATCGGAATTGCCTGCCTTTTTGTCTTTCTCTGCATGGCCATGCTCATGTACAGCAGGCGGATTAGTGCCCTTTTGGCGTTGCCGATTATGGCTTTGTTTATCGCTGTCATTGCAGGAATTCCGGGACAAGACATTCTCACGGAAGTTATAAGCAAGGGCGCCGTCAAGCTAAACAACACATACACAACCACCATGTTTGGTGCCATGCTGGCGGAGCTTTTGAACAAGCAAGGCATCGCCAAGTCGTTGATTCGGTGGGTGGCAGAATTTGCCGGCGACAATCCATTCTGGTTGGCTCTGGTACTAACGGCCGTGACCACATTGCTCTTCTCCACGCTAGGCGGACTGGGCGCGGTGATCATGGTCGGCACTATCGTGCTTCCAGTGATGTTGTCTCTCGGAATTTCGACTGTGACAGCAGGTTCACTATTTTTATTCGGCATCAGTCTTGGTGGCATGTTCAATATCGCCAGCTGGGCGTTGTACATGGATGTTCTTCACTTGAATCAATCTGAAATCATCCAGTTCGTGCTCCCATTTTCTATGGTTTTCAGTTCAATTATCGTGGCCTTCCTGCTCATCGAACTGAGGAATAGAAAAAACATCAAGTACGCGGCAGTCTGCATGTTAGTAATTGGAGCCGCCTTCTATGCGCTTCAACAAATCCCAAAAGAAGTTGGTCTCAAAACAGTCAAAGTTGCCGACCAATATTCATTGACTGTTGCCGCAGTTTCTATCCTACTGCTTGGAGCTTACGCAATCTTCAGAGACAAGCAGAACACTCAAACAAATCCAGCCCTAGCCTTGCTCACACCCATACTTCCGCTCGTGCTGGTGCTGTTCTTCAATTGGGACTTTATCCCAGCATTTATGTTTGGCATCACTTATTGCACACTGATTACATGGAAGCGCAATTCGATCAATTTGCTAACCCGCTCAATCATCGATGGAATTACAGCGGTCATACCAGCAGTAGTACTGATGATGGGTATCGGAATGCTAATCAACAGCGTCAGCCATAGAGCGGTGACGGATGCGATCAAGCCACTTTTGCAAGCTGCAATTCCGACGCAACCTCTCCCTTACGTTATTGTCTTTACGATCATCGCACCGTTGGCCCTCTATCGTGGTCCTCTCAGTTTATGGGGCATGGGCAGCGGTTTGGTAACGATAGTCAGACAACTAAATACACTGACATCGTCTGCGATTATGTCGATGCTGCTTTCGGTTGGACAGCTGCAAGGAATTTGTGATCCAACCAACACGGCAAACATTTGGATCGCTACTTATCTGAACACGGACACACAAGTCTTGCTCAGGCGGACTATACCATACGCCTGGGCCGCCACAGTGTTTGGACTGCTTTTATCCGTCTCACTGGGATATGTCAAATGAGCGGTGAGAACCTGATTCGCAAAGTTAGAATTGGCATCGACGTTGGTGGAACATTCACGCACGCGGTTGCACTGGACGCGGAAACTCTGGAAGTGCTGGGACGGTCGAAAGTGCCTACAACACACCGTGCCAGCCAGGGCGTGGCCAAAGGCATCATCGACTCTTTAACTAAACTTTTGGCCGGTGCGGGCATCAAACCGCAAGACGTAACCTTTATTGCCCACAGCACTACTCAAGCAACCAACGCGCTTCTAGAGGGTGACGTCGCTCCAGTTGGAATCCTTTGCCTGGGCTCGACATCGAACAACTGGGTTGCTAAAACTTCGACCAACCTTGGCAAAATCAGGTTGGCACCAGAGAAATATCTGACCACGTTTTATAAATTTGTTGAGACGAAAAAGGGCGTCGACAAAGAGAAAGTCGAACAAGCTCTTAAAGAATTAGTCGAGATGGGAGCGAAAGCGATCGCCGTCACTCAAGCTTTCTCGGTTGACGATCCGGCTGACGAACTTGCCGCCCTGGAAATTGCCCGCTCGATGGGCTTGCTATCCACCTCAGGCTCGGAAGTGAGCCAACTTTACGGCTTAAAAGTTCGCACACGCACTGCCGTGATCAACGCGGCGATGCTGCCAAAAATGATCGAAAGCGCAGACATGACAGAGAAGAGTGTGCGCGGCGCAGGCATCAAAGCCCCTGTAATGATCATGCGTTCAGACGGCGGCGTCATGGATATTGACGCAATGAGGAAGCGTCCAATCCTCACCATGCTCTCGGGACCCGCTGCTGGTGTAGCCGCGGCGATGATGTTTTTGCGAATCTCGGACGGAATATTTTTAGAGGTGGGCGGCACTAGCACTGACATCTCAGCGATCAGCAACGGCAAAGCGCAGATCCGCTCCGGCGAGGTGGGCGAACACAAAGTCTACATGCGCACACTGGACGTTCGTACAATTGGTGTCGCCGGTGGTTCGATGCCAAGAATCGACAGCAGCAAAATTATCGATCTCGGACCAAGAAGTGCTCATATTGCAGGCTTGGGCTACGTCTCATTTTCAGAGCATTTACTCAATCCAAAAATCAAAACAATCAAACCTAGACCTGACGATCCCGATGACTACCTGGCTATCTCGGAGGGGGATGCGGAACCGAGTCTGTGCTTGACGCCAACCTGTGCTTCGAATCTCTTAGGTTTAGTTCCTGATGGTGATTGCGCCAGTGGGGACAAGGAAAAAATAGCGTTAGCGTTCGGTGAATTATCTAAAAGGCTAAATCAGCCCAGCGAAAAACTGGCGGATGAAATGCTCAAGTTAGCCGCCGATAAGTGCATTCCAGTTGTGCGACAGCTGATCAAGGACCACAAACTCGACCCAGCACTGGTGACTTTAGTTGGTGGCGGTGGCGGTGCAGCAGCAATCGTTCCGTACGTCGCCAAACAAATGAACATGCCTCATTCTCTCGCTTCATACGCCGATGTAATCTCGGCGATTGGCGTCGCACTTGCTTTAATTCGAGAAACTGTGGAACGACAAGTGATCAATCCGACCAATGAGGACATTCTCAAAATCAGAGAAGAAGCCCACGCCGCAGTGCAAAAGATGGGAGCCGATCCGGCGTCCATTGAAATCCATGTTGAAATCGACAGCAGAACCAACGTCATTAGGGCAACCGCATTTGGTGCCACGTCAATGACAGAGAACAAAGACTCACGCAAGGCTTTGTCAGACTCCGAAAAAATCGAACTAATTGCCCAGTCGATGAGGGCAACAAAAGAACTGGTCAAGCTATCAGTCGAGACGAAGTTCTTCCGCATTTACACAGCAGAATGGACACAAAGTCACTTCGGTGGACTGATCAATAACAAAATGCAAGCCGTGCGGGTCATGGATAGCGCCGGCAGCATCCGCCTGCAAATTCAAAACGGCGTCGCCAGAACAAGTTCCGCAGACCAAACAGAGACAGCGATTTCATCTATCGCAGAAGAACATTCGGTGTGGGGCGATGCTGGTAAAGTGCTTCCAGACATAATGATTTTAGCCGGTCCAAAGATCATCGACTTGTCCGGCTTACTTAACGTAGAACATGTGAACACGCTCGCCAAAGCGGAATTGAACGAACTGCCACGGAACACCGAAGTGGTGATTCTCGCCAAGTTAGGTTGACCATGAATGCAGATGATCGCATCAAAGAATTTCTCGAAGGAGTGGCGCAATTCAACAAACAGGAATTTTTCGATTGCCACGAGACGCTCGAGCACTTGTGGATGGAAGATCGCTCACCGGAACGAGAATTGATCCAGGGCATTATTCAAATCGCCGTCGGTTATTACCATTACTTGCGCAGCAATCGTGTCGGCGCATTAAAACTGTTAACACGAGGATTGGAAAGAATCAAAAAATACGACGCCACTTGCATGCATTTGAATATCCAGCAGCTCGCCCTCGATGTTTCTTCGAATATTCAGGAGATAGAAAAATCTAAAGAAGAGACTTTCCCACCCATAAGCATCCCGGTAATTGAGGTTTTCCGGGATTGACAAGTTGTTGAATGTGCGAGAACCATTTATTATCCTTTGCATGGGGCGTTAGGCGGCTGAGTTATCTTAAGATAGTCATGGCAGAACCTGCCTATTTGCATGACGCCTGCAGGCTCATTATGGAAATCCTTACCAGACCGTGAAAGCCAACCACAATATCTTGGTAGTTGATGACGAACCAGCACACACCATGCTGATCTCAGAACTATTGAGGCGAGCAGGTTACACAGTCGCGTCTGCGAACGACCCGTTCAAAGCCCTGGCAGCCTGCAAAGTGCGCACTCCAGACGTAGTTATCCTCGATTTGCATATGCCTCTAATGGGCGGTATGGATGTTTTAGACCGACTACGCGCCGAGCAAAAGACAAGCAATATCCCAATTATCTTCCTTGGCAACCGTGAACAGGCGATTCCGGCATTCAAAGTGGAAGAGCCCCACAGCGAAGATATTCTCTTCAAGCCATTTGCACCTAACGAGCTGCTCTCTCGCGTTCGCTCTTTGCTCAAGGTAAAGGCTTTACGAGATGAGTTGAAGAAGAAAGATGAGCAACTCAACGAACTTTCGTTGACGGACCCTCTGACATCCTTGAAAACTCCGCGCTACCTTGATGAGTTCATGAAAACGGGCTTGAAGCAGGCACGGCGCTATAATGTGCCACTGAGCGTGGTCATCCTCGAAGTCGATCAACACAAAGAGCTGATTAAGTCTGTCGGTCAAAAAGCTGCCGATATGGTCATTAGTCAGCTCGCACAAATCGTAGCGTCACAGATGCGCGATTCGGATATTGTGGTTCGCACTGGACCATTCGAACTGACAGTTGTCTTGACGGCAACCGATGTCAATGGATCAATTGAAGTTTCGGAGCGCTTACGCACCGATGTCGCTCAAACACCTTTCACTGCAGACGACATCGAATTCTCAATCACCGTCAGCCTCGGCATCTGCCAGTTCAACAACAATATGGACGACGAAGGCAAAGTTTTGCTCTCGCATGCGCGCGCCGCTGTCTCACACGGGCACATGAACGGCGGCAACATCAGCCTCAAGGCTGAATAGCTAGCCCACTTGTACCGGGGTATAACTGAGTTACTCCTGAGAATGCTTCAGCTTGGCCGATACCGACTTAACGATTCCTCTTAAACATCCACAGTTAAGGACTTTCAATGTCCTGACTGAATCAGTGCATCATGTCTATTTTGCGATTACATCAGTAGTCGGGTTAGCGGCTATCTGCATGCTGGCTTTGCCCTGGGGACCAGCGTTTGCCATGGACCATCCAAACATTGGATTGATTGCAATAGCCGTACTGGCGGCGACGCTTTTGATTGGCGCAACCATAAAAGTAGCTCGAGCAAGTTGCTCAGATGAGCTGCTCATCAATCGAGACGGACTTAATCTGCCCCTGATGGTGGCACGGATCAATAAAGCCAATATTTGGCAAAGCTGGATCGGAGTGACAGCCGCAACAATCACAAGCGGCGATAACAACGAGCGAAACCTTCTGCTGAGCACCAAATCGGGAACTGCAATCGACATTCCTCTATCTGGAATGGACACTCAGGCAATCGAGCAGCTGCTTTTATCGATTGAACTCTGGGGCGTCAACTGCACAAGAGAGCAATCACTCTTCGACTATCAGTCTGAGCTGCATAATCAAAGCAAAGGGCTCAGCTACACAGACATGTGGAACGACGAATTGGGTCGTCGATTTTCATCCACGACATTCGTGCCGCTTGAGCCAGAGACCAAACTGCAAAGCGGTCGCCTGAAAGTTCTCAGGCAGCTTGCCTTCGGAGGTTTGTCTGCCATCTATCTAGTTCAAGATGGTCAGAAAGAGTTGAGAGTGCTCAAAGAAGCCGTTGTACCGGAATCTATGGAAGTCACCAATCGTGATGCCGCCGAAAAGTCCTTGCGAAGAGAGGCAACAATTCTCGGGCAGCTAAATCACAATCACATAGTTTCGGTCCTCGATCACTTTAGCGAAGCGGGGCATCACTACCTGCTCTTAGAGCATGTTGTCGGTCAAGACTTGAGACAACTAGTGCGTCAACATGGTCCTCAATCAGAGGCAAAAGTTCTGGATTGGGCAGTACAGATTCTCTCAGCACTGGAGTATTTGCATACCTATGAGCCTCCAATCATCCACAGGGATCTGACTCCAGAAAATATTGTGCTGAGAAACGACGGCACTATAATCATCATCGATTTTGGTGCTTCCAATCAATTCTTAGGCACCATGACCGGTACCATCATCGGTAAGCAAGCATACATGGCGCCGGAACAGTTACAAGGAAAGGCAACCACTCAGAGCGATATCTATGCATTCGGCGGCACACTCCATTACTTATTAACCGGAAAAGATCCAGTTCCATTGAGCGAAACGCATCCAGCCTCCTTGGCGACAGTTTCACCAGCGCTGGATGAATTGGTCAGTAAATGCACAAAACTGGGCGCCGCAGATCGTTACCAATCAGCGGCCAAAGCCAAAACGGATCTTGTCGCTATTTACTCGGAACAAGGCATCGGCAAACTTTTCACAGACACCTAAACATTGGACGAACAGATGGACAAGCCACCTCAATTAAAATCCGACATAGAAAAGTCTGACGTAGAGCTGAAAGTCAGTGATGCAGAAGAATACGCAATCGACAGAGTCACGCCTAATTCTAAAGATACAGCCACTGCTGTAGCTAGTGCAGCACCAATTGCAAAAACTGATCAAACGGTTGACGACCAAGTTATGGCGCACTCAGGAAAAAGGGTGAAAGAACAAGAATTTTTGAATGCGTACAAGGTCAAGCAATTACAAACCAGATTTAAGTTTGTCGCTTTCGCAGCAATCTTACTGGCGATGTATTTATACACGGTCTACTTCATCTTCAACGACAACGAGAAAGCTGCGTCAGCGCTGAGAAAATTTCAAATCGCTCCCCTCTTTGCATGCCTGGGCGAGCGCGATATCGCACACTACACAATGACAGAATTTAGTGACGGAAAAACAAAAGAGACTGCCGGCCTGATCGAACAGCGAACAAAAATTCTAGACAATTCAATAGCCGAAATGGAAAAGAACGGCAAACCAGCCATCTTCACTCGTCTCGGCACAGAACAGATGTTGATGAAATATGGCGACAGAGCTAACGCATTCAAATTTGGAGACCCACTGATTACTCAATATCCAGAACTTCCTAGCAACTATTTTTGGCGCGCTAAAACTGATCTCGAACGAATGGACTATGTAAATTCTGTTCGCGAATATAAACAAGCAGCGGAGAAACTGGCGCATTTACCAACCGGGCAGAAACAAGATTGGCAAAATCAGCTCTCAAAGGCAGCCTGGGCATCAATCTATTCTGGACAAACAGGCAAAGCAGAAAAGTTTTTAACGCTCTTTCAACAGAACGGCGGAAGTACCTACGAGTCTCAGGGACTCCAAAGCGAAATCATGCTCACCTCTTGCGCAGACCTGGCCGCGCCGATGCTTAAAAATACCCCGTTCTGGAATGAAAAATTGGCTGCGGTGTACGAAAACCGCATAGATAAAGCAGTCTCAATTGCCTCGGGAATGTCATACTCCGAGCTAAAATTTGACGCGATGCCTGAAATTTTCGCTGATGAGCTTAGAGACCAGGCAGCGCTTTTATCAATCGACCCTAAGAAGTTCACGAAATATTTGGAATACAACTATGGCACTCAGACAAACCGGGGGAAAATGTTGAGAGCTAAGGCAGCTCTCAATCAAAATAAGCCTCAAGAAGCCCTGGACCTGATCGTCTTAACACGAAGTAGGTACGGCAGTTTCAAACGAGAACAAACAGTCATTACAGCGTCAGCGCTGCAAAAACTTGATCGCTCAAAAGAAGCTGTTCAACTCGTTGACACGGCCCTGAACCTCAAACCGTTTGACTGGGACAGCGAAGTAGATGAAGTAAGCTATGGGCAAGTCACTGCAGATCACCACCATCAGGAACTGCTTGCCGTCAAAGCGAGAGCACTATGTGATCGCGGAAAATACAAGCAAGCACTGGGCTTGTGTGCATCAATGTTGGCGCAAAATCCCAGCCTGATTGAGCCTCGGTTAATCAAGATCCGTTGCTATCAGGGGCTCAAGGATAGAAAAGCAGAAACAGCGGAATCAGAAAAAATCTCAAGTGCTCTAGCTGCATGGATGAATTCAGCAGAGTCAACAACCCATGACTAATCAGGAAAACAGAAGAGCTACTGAGACTGTCAACCCAGAAGTGGTATTGAAGGTCTCCAATGATTTAAATAGTGGCGCATCTGGTGCGGTCGGTGAGATTTCGACAACTGATGCAAAAGGTGTTTTGACTGATGGAATCTACAGTGAAGACCCATCAAACATGGTCAGACAAGCTCGAAAAATGCGACCATCTTCAGCGCTGGTCAGCATCGCTGAGATATTTGATGTAGGAGTAATCGGATTTTTCGGTGCAGTAGTGGTGGCACTTTCAGTGGCAGGAATTTCTTGCTTGTTACCGGGAATCAATAAAGATTTCTCCACGATTGTCGGTTGCTCCGTAGCTTCGGGATTGGTCGGCTTCATGATCTTCATGATGTCTGCACTAATTCCTGTGTTTTTCCCCGTCGCCCTGTTGGCTCTTCAGGCTGCAAGTGGGACCTTCGCTGGAGCGATCATCTTCGAGGCGATCTGCTCATGGATTGGAGCGGATCCAACTTCTGTCCCAGTAATATCCAGCTTTGCGTCTAATTGGCTGACTTTAGTTTTTTCCATATTGCCGATATTCGCCTGCCCTCTGTACTTTTCACTCTCCTTGAGCAGTAAATGGCAAACCTCGCTGGGTTGGTCAACCGTAGGATTAATGGTCTGCGATGAAAACGGGATGCGCGCCTCATTTGCAAAGACATGGAAGAGAACATTGTTGCGCCTGTGGTGGCCTGTCATGTTTCCGGGGAAGCTCAGCTACTCTGGTTTAATCGATGACTGGGTGGAAGAGAACAGCAAAACAGTTTTAATGCTGAAGCCGCAAAATCTCAAAGCAGAATTGATCAAAGCCAAAGATCAAGTGCAAAAATCGTCTGACAAAGTCACGATCATCGCGCGCAATGCAGTAATCGGTGCGGGTGCGAGGCAGCTCTTGGGACAACGTGTTCAGGGTGTAGCGCTTTCATCTCAAACCGTCAAAAAAATGCTTAAACCGGATTGGCCGGCAATAATCTTAAGGGCGGAATCGTATTTTGTGATCATGCTAAGCATGTTATTTATAGCCAGAGCCAGTGCTGCGTATTGGAGTCACGTTTACTTCAAAGGATTCTCGATGGCAACCAGTTTTTCGTCGCTGGCTTGGCTAGACGAGCACCCTTACGTGACGCAAAGCGTACCTGTGGCGATCGCACTCTTGTACATCGTGCTGCTAATCGTTGCCAGAAGAGCAACACCACAAGTATTAGAAATGACATCAAAAGGTTTCACGCTCAAGTCGAAGTCTTTGAAGGGTAAAAGGAAACTGCTCAACTGGGAGGATGTGACGGACATACACCTGGAGCAAGGTACGGGCAAAGACACCGAAGAGAAGTGGATGGTATTTGTGATGGGCAATGCCGCGCCTGTGAAAGTGAGACTAGACATCATTCGCTCAATCAGCTCCAAGGAGGAGTTGTTGCGAGCGCTAGAAAGATGGGCTCCACATGCGGCAAAAGACTCAGAGTTACTGAGCAGCCTTCAGCCACCAAGTGACTATAGCTATACAGATATCTGGCTGGAAGCGTTGACTGGACCACCTAAGCGAGACAAGCTCAAACCGTTGATCGATGGCGCTGTTTTAAAAGACAATCAGTACAGGGTGACTAAGGTGATCGCCGTTGGTGGTCAGGGTTCCGTCTATCTTGCCAACGACTGTATTTCAGGTGAAGATGTTGTTCTGAAAGAGTTTGTTCTGCCTGTATATGTAGATTTAGCGGTGAGAAGGAAAGCAATCGAACGCTTCGAAAAGGAGTCTCGACTGCTCAAACAACTGGAACACCCTCGCATCGTCAAGCTGCTCGATTACTTTGTTGAAGACTACCGCGCCTACATGGTTCTCGAACATCTTAACGGCAAAAACTTGCATCAGATCGTCAAAGAATCCGGACAGATCAATGACAAGGAAGTGATCTCACTGGCGCTGCAAATGTGTGAAATCCTCAAGTACCTGCACGAGCAGGAACCACCTGTGGTGCACCGAGATTTCACTCCGGAAAATCTAATTTTGGGAACTGACGGTACTTTGAGATTGATCGATTTTAACGTTGCTCAAACGTTAGATCAGGCGGCCACAACCACAGGCACTGTAGTGGGAAAACCATCCTATCTCGCTCCAGAGCAATTTCGGGGCGAACCGATGCCATCTAGCGATATATATTCGATGGGTGCAACACTGGCATACATTTTGACTGGTGAAGACCCGACTCCGATTGCGCAGTCGCACCCAGCCCAGATAGTCCCGTCTATTAGTGCTGGTCTCGATCTGATTGTGGCGACTTGCACGAACTATGACAGCGCCTTGCGATATCAGTCGATAGAAGATATCGAAAATGCCCTGCGCTCCTGCTAAAATCCACTAGATGCTAGCTTACCTGCATGGAACTATCGCACTTAAAGAGATGACAACTGGTCAGGCGGACCGGTTGGTACTCGATGTCGGTGGCGTTGGCTTCGAACTGACGGTCTCACGTCGCACACTCATGCTTCTCGGCTTACCCGGCGACGAAGCCACCGTGCACACGGCGCTGACTATCCGCGAAACAGAGTGGAACCTCTTCGGCTTTGCGACACAAGACGAGCGCGTGGTCTTCGGGCTGCTCCAATCAGTCAGCGGCATCGGCCCAAAGCTAGCTTTAGCTCTGGTCGGTACGCTTGGACCTCAACAATTAGCAGAAGCGATCTTGTCTGGCGATCAAAAGATGATCAGCCAGGCACCGGGAGTTGGCGCGAAAGTCGCCCAACGTATTATTCTTGAATTGAAAGCAAAGATTGAGGATTGGACCAGACAGCGCGGATTGATTGCAGAAACACCGTCAGGCTGGAGCACCGTTTCTGAAGAGGTGCGAAACATTTTGGAAGGACTGGGCTACACCGGCACCGAAATCAGCATGGCTTTGAAGAAAGCACGAGAGGAAAAGCTAGACGAAGATGTTGAATCACTTGTTCGTTTCAGCCTCAAAGTACTGGGCGCAGCATCGATCACTTAGCACGAACAGTGCATGGCAGAGGCTCTCGTGAATAACTCGGTGCCCGCCACATTAAAGACTCCCAGCCAGCAATATCTTTTCTTACGTGGTGCAGTACTAGGCATCATAATCGGTGTCGGCATTTCTTTTGTTCCCATCTGTGGCATTCGCAGATCAACAGATATTGTTCTAGGCGAGCCTGCACAGGTTATCTTCTTTGTCGAATGGCTGATCGTAAGCGCCATTACTGGCGGTGCGCTGCTGCCCAAGTTCATTCTTGGCGATCCACTGTTGTACAGTTTCCCCGAGACCGTAAGCAGACCCAAGCGCGTATTTAAACAGCTGCTGAGCCCGGTTTCAGCACTGGTCTTTCTCTTGTTGTATTTCGCAGCTTGCGGATTGTGCCAGAGAGTGGACATGGGAGTAGTGCATGGAGACACAATAATCACCCAAACTTTCAGGTACATAGGTTTGCTGATTGCCACGGCTGGAATCGCTATTCAAGCTTACGCATTATTTTCGTCGACACATGCAAAAGAGGATCAGGAATCGGGTAGTGGTTACATGCGCAGCCCGATTCTGAAACTTCGTCATCCTTGCTTCTTCGCCACACTTGTTACTCTAACGGGCATTCCGATGGTGATGGGCACCTGGTACCCACTATTTGCTATACCTGGAATTTTCATTATCATGAAATGGATTATCACCGAACAAGAACGAGTCTTGATTGAAAAATTCGGCACACCGTACACTGTGTTTCAGTCGAGAACCGTTCGTCTGCTCCCAAATTTGTATTAAGGACCATCATGCCTGACTCACCGGAACACGAACCAAATCAAATTCTCGCTATGGTCAAGCAAGGAGTGACTGAAGAAAATGCGAAAAATGCAATCACAGATGCTGGTGGTTCGATCCTCAAGACATCTTCGAATGGCAGGCTAACAGCTATTTTGATCCATACGTCTAATATCGAAAGCACCATGAAACATTTGATAAACTCGGACTGCTTCCAAGCTGTTCAACTGAATTACCTGAACAAACGCCAATAATCTAACAATCAGTTATTGAAGTAGTACAACGACGCCTCTCGCCCCATAGGCTGAGATTGCAGGAATATGTGCATCGTGGCTCGAATTCCGGTATCAGGTTGAATTTCATAAGGAAAGAAATTGAACTGACCCAAGTCACTTTTAACTTGATCGAAAATTTCGGAAGGAATAAAGACACCGCTAACCATTGCCCGTTTCAAGCCAGCATCCAGGATCAATCGCACTATCGCGTTGGAGATTGCGCAGTGGTTATCACTAACTTCCTTCGCCGGTCTGAAGTGGATTATTCCTTGCTGACCAGCTTCAATACCGAGCTGGTTAATTCTTCGACATCCGATCGGCTTGCATTCGTGATACCAAAGTTCCTCGTAGGCAACCGGGTCGTAGGAAGAACGTTCTCTGCCAAAACGCGGTGTTAAACGATAATTGACTTTGATTTTGCTGACCGGATGCAATCCCGATCCCGGATAACTGAGAAAGTTTTTCATGGACGTGGTATCAGCCGTGATCACCCAATCGTATCGCTTATTCATCGTATCATCGGCAAAATCGTCTACATCGTCATCGCTATTCTGTGCCGCCATCGAACGGCATGGAGACAGTAACGACAGAAACAGCGCAGCAAAAAGCAAGAGAGCTTTTGCGGCCTTACTCATTGATAAAGTAACCCTTAGTGATTGGATTGCGTCCCAAGTTTTCCCATGGTGAAGTTGCCGAAATTCTGAAGGGCACAGCTTCCGTCAGACCAATTACGTTGATGCCCAGATAGCGCAGCAAAATCGCCGGTGAGACCTGACAATCTACAGACAGCTCCAAAATGTATTCACAAGGGTTCTTCGGACCTTCAGGAAACCACACTTTAGGGATCTTTCGCGGTTCGGTGATCACGACTCGTTCCAGTGGTGGATTGGTTCTCGAAATTACAAGTCGAAGCACAATGTTCTTGGGCTGCACTCCACCCAACCTGATTAACCGCGTTTCAAGCGAAGGGTCGGCATCCATTAGAGCAAAAGATTGACTGAGACTCTCGCACAGAGACAATTTCCTGGCATAACTGGCGATTAGTTCTTGAGCCAGGAAATATCGAACCGGCATGATGCCCAAGTCCAATAGCGGAATGAAGAACAGAAAAACCAACAATATGAGAGCAGCAGCAAACTCAGTAATTTGCTGACCTTTGTTACTTCGAATCTTTCTGCGGATCATGCGATGTCGTGCTTTGATAGAATCTGCTTCAGAATAACATGTGAAGCTACCCACGCCCCATGGTCTCATAAATGACAGCCCGGAACACTAAACAAACATCTCGCTCGATAGAAAGCCGAAAGAAGGGCAGCATGCTCACGATGACGACCCTGGTGGTCGGACTCGTGTTGGTCGCCTGCATGCTCGGCTTCGGATTCTACCTACTGCTGGCGCAGCAGAAGAAAGGGCAGCATCAGGCTGACAATTTGACTCTTTCGCTTGCAGGAGCGCTTAACAAAGACGACAAAATCGGGCAGATGAACAATGTCGTAGCGCGCTGCAGAGAGCTTGTATTTGTATCGAGACAGAATGCAGATGCTGCAAGTGCGGAGCGAAACCAGATTCTAGCGCCTTTGGCCAATCAGCTTTTAGACGAATCCAGAAGCAGCGCACAGTTTGTAGAAGCGGAACGGAAAAATCAGATTGCTTACATTACCAAAAAAGCGCGTGAGTCAGTCGAGCACTACAACCTGAACACTCACGTTGACTCAACTTTCACCTTGCCATGGTTCAAAACATACGACCCGCAAGTGCAAGATGTCTATTTAGGTTACATCGGCAAAGTGCAGTCGAACGTGACTAATACTGAAGTTATTCCGGAACTGCGCGATCACGATGAGCAGCAAAAGTATTTTGAAAAAGGCAGTCAACTGTATCGTGGAAATATTGACGCGAAGCTGCCTTCACCCGACAGCGACTTGATTTTCAAACTTTCATCATTGCCTGCAGATGTAGATAAAACTGTCTCTCCACCGCGCATGACAAATCCTGAAGTGTTTGTGAGATTGGCTCCATTGTTTCTAGACGAGAAGTTTACGAACCAAAAAACTGCTGACCAGATTCCTTCAGCAGTCGAAGTTTTCGCCAAGATGGATGTATCAATGAAGACTGGGGACCAGAAAGTGCGGATCGGATCGACAGCCACTACTAACGGCGGCCAACCGATCCCCTAGCATAATTGCGCACCGCATTTGATACCAAAGTGCCAAATTGGGATACTTTCATTGATCCGAGGATTAGAAGCAAAGTCACCTCACCGCTACCGAATTGTCAATAAGTTAATACCGATCCTATATTACAAGGGTAGCGATAAGACCTACTCAGCGGTTATACTCGGAAAACTTGGCGCATCGAGGATTGAAGATGAGAAACTTTGGGCTTGAGCAACTGAACAAGTTCGCCCTAGCGGTAGTGCTGGTTGTGGGGATGTCTGTTTCCCTGGCTTCAGTATCTGGCGCGCAGACGAGCAGGCCTCCAGCAACGGTGGCGAAGACCAATGCACCGGAATCCGTTCCAAATCAAATTCTTGTGATGGTTCATCCAGGCTCTGACAAAGATGAAGTCAACGACGCGTTAAAAGACTTAAACGGGACCATTGTGCGCACGATGGGCAATGGCAAACTAGTTTGCTATGTGGTCAATGTGCCAGCTGGCAAAGCCGACGAAAGCATCGATAAGCTGACCAAGGACAAAAAGCACTTTGATGCGGTTCAGAAAAATGTGATCACGAGATTACAGCACCACCAGCACACACCTCCACCTCCACCTCCACCTCCTCCTCCACCTCCACCTCCTCCTCCACCACCTCCACCTCCACCACCTCCACCTCCTCCACCACCTCCACCTCCTCCTCCAGGGACTTTCCCTAGTGGGTCACCCAACGATCCTGGCTACAGCTCTCAGTATCACCATGGTGTGATGAACGTGCCTACCGGTTGGGCGAACGGCGGTTCAGGTCAAGGCGTGACGGTTGGAATCATTGACACGGGCGTGATCGGCACACAAACCGACCTGGCCGGCAAAGTGGATCCAGGCTTCAACGAACGAAAAGGTTCAGGAAAAGGGAACACCGACCAAACTCCAGGAACAAGCGCGTTCTATCACGGAACCTTTGTCTCAACGTGCTCGATGGCTAACACCGACAACGGCATACTCGGCGCTGCGCCCGCCTACCTGGCGAACATCATCCCTGTGAATGTGTTCGACACAAGCAGCTCCACATCTGACGCAGACATAATCAACGCGCTTTTCTATCTGGAAGGTCGCAACGTCAGATTGATCAACCTGAGCGTCAATGCCAATACGCCGTACACTTTCGCCAACGCCAGTGTGCATCCGGCATTGACGACAGCGCTTGCAGACTTCTACACCAATCGCAATGGTTTGCTCTTCAACGCCGCTGGCAATGACGGACAGAGGGACAATAGCGCTCGCAGCAACAACCTGATTGTCATATCGTCAGTGACGAGCGCCTCCAAGCTCTCGTCCTTCTCGACGTACGGTAGTCCGGTCTGGTTCGCAGCCCCGGGTAGCAGTATCGTCTCTGGCGACGGAAGGAACAATCTGACCACAGCGAGCGGTACGTCATTCGCATCACCACTAGCGATGAGCGTCGCCGCACAGATATGGGGACTGCGTCCGAACCTGACAAACGCGCAGGTGCTCAACATCATGCAGACAACTGCAACAAAACCAGCGGGTTATACGGCAGCGCAATTAGGCTACGGCATCGTCAATTCAGGCGCTGCAGTGCAACAGGCGCTTACCTTTTAAAAACCTAATTTACATTTTCAGATGACAAGGGGTGCATCCACTTGGGAAGCCCCTACAATAAGCTCACGGTGCTCAGGCAATTTTGCCGAATCCATCGAAGGTCTTATCGCCGCGAGCGATACACTCAACCACCATGAGCGTGCGCAGCACGCACAACAAGGAGAACGAGCGATGATGAATGAACTAACAAAGGATGAACGTCTTTGTCTCCAATCATGGTTCAGACAGGCAATAGTGCAGCTAGAAAGAGAAGAAGTCACCGCTAGACTTCTAAAAGAGCACGCTGCAGATGCTGCATGCGAAGAAGGACATAGATCTCCAGTAGCGCGTCGACGTACTCGCCGCAGCACTTTCTCCCACGTCAGCCAGTTCGCCAAAGCAAGATAATCGGCTTTCCGAAAATTTGAGTTTCAACGGCAGATCCGCAAGGACTGCCGTTTTCTTTTGCGCCCTTTCAGCACAATGCCTGTTAATGCCGAATTGCTGGAATTACAGGAGTTTAACGCCCGGGCATATTCAATGGATATAGAAAAATATTGTGGAATGATTTGAACTATATCTGACGAAATGACGTCTTCTCTTATGTAGAATGAGCTAGTGGGACAATCGCCAACCCGACTTCGCATGGCTCTATGCCTTAGCGCGAGCGTCAGACGACGACCACAAATTGGAGCCCGCATGCCACCACGTCCGTACGTACCGCTTCATCTTCACACCGAGTACAGCTTGCTCGATGGAGCAACTCGTATCAAGGATCTAGTCAAAAAGGCCAAGGCAGAAAATATGCCGGCCGTCGCGATCACCGATCATGGTGTCATGTATGGTGCCATTGAATTGACGAAAACATGTCAGGAAATGGGTGGAGTCAAGCCAATCATCGGCTGCGAAGGCTACATCATCGATGGTGACATCAAAGATAAATCTGTTCGTCCACCGCTCTACCACATAATAATTCTGTGCAAAAGTAAAACTGGTTATAAAAACCTGGTCAAATTAAACTCGCGCGCACACACCGAAGGCTTTTACTACAAGCCGCGCATGAACAAAGCAATGCTCGCTGAGCATCGAGAAGGTTTGATCATACTTTCCGGATGCCTTGGTGCCGAGCTGAGCCAGTATCTGCTCAAAAATGACTACGACAAAGCTCTTGCAGCGGCCAAGTGGTACAAAGAAACCTTCAACGACGATTACTACATCGAAATTCAAGACCACGGCTATCCAGAAGATCGAAAAGTAAATCGTCAACTTGTCAAAATCGCAAAAGAGCTGGGTATCAAGCTTGTTTGCACAAACGATAGTCACTTCACGAGCAAAGACGACGCTGCCGCTCATGATTGCCTGCTTTGTATTCAGATGGGCAAAAACGTCGTCGATGCGCAGCGCATGAAGTTCAGCGGTTGGGAATACATCAAGAACGGCGATGAGATGTTCAATCTCTATCGCGACCATCTCGATATCGAACACATCGAAGAAGGAATCCGCAGCACTTTAGAAATCGCCGACAAAATCGAATCATTCAAACTAGCCAGTGAGCCGCGCTTGCCTGTGTTCACCGTGCCTCAAGGTCACACGGCCGAGTCATTCTTGAATCAACTAGTTTTTGATGGCTGCAAAGCTAAGTACGCGGAAGTGACTCCCCAAGTGATAGAACGAGCTCGCACAGAACTGAAAGTAATCGAAGACATGAACTTCGCATCTTACTTTTTGATCGTCGCTGACTTCATCCAGTTTGCTCGCGACAAGGGCATTCCTGTCGGTCCAGGACGCGGTTCAGCGGCAGGAAGTTTAGTCGCTTACGCCCTCGGAATTACAAACATCGATCCAATTCGCTACAACTTACTGTTCGAACGATTTCTCAATCCAGAAAGAAAGTCGATGCCGGATATTGATACAGACTTCTGCATCGAACGGCGAGAAGAAGTGATTCGTTACGTCGGTGAAAAATATGGTGCCGACCGAGTGGCACAGATTATTACCTTCAACCGCATGACCAGCAAAGCTGTAATCAAAGACGTAGCCCGCGTTCTGGAATATCCTTTTGGCGAATCAACCAAACTTGCGAAGATGGTGCCCGTGGTGCGCGGTAAACCCGCAGGACTGGACGAAATGATTGCCGACCATCCTGAGTTCAAACAGGTCTATTTAATCAGCGACGAAGCGCGACAAGTTATCGACGTTGCTCGCAAACTAGAAGGCGTCAACAAAAGCTTCGGCATGCACGCAGCAGGAGTGGTAATTTCTGATGTGCCACTAGAAGAACTGGTGCCGGTGCAACGAAACGGCGACGGCACAATCATCACGCAGTACTACATGGAAGACGTCGCCTATGTCGGGCTCGTCAAAATGGACTTCCTTGGTCTGCGAAACCTGACCATGATCGACAAGGCCGTCAAGATCATCAAACAATTGCACGGCATCGTCATCGACCCTGACACAATTCCAATTGACGACGCCAAAACCTATACGACAATCAGCAACGGCGATTTAGCTGGTATCTTCCAGCTTGAAACATCGTCAGGCATGCGCCAGGTGGCGCGCGACATGAAGCCGAACTGCATGGAAGATATTTCGGCGCTGATTGCTCTTTATCGTCCAGGTCCTCTCGACACGGGAATGATCGACAAATTCATCGATTGCAAAAGCGGCAAGATGAAGATCACTTACACGACGCCTCTGCTAGAACCGATCCTCAAAGATACATACGGGCAGATCGTCTACCAAGAACAAGTCATGCAGATCGCTCAGCATTTGGGCGGCTACAGTTTGGGACAAGCTGACTTGCTGCGCCGAGCTATGGGTAAGAAAAAACCCGAAGAGATGGAAAAGCAGCGCGAAATTTTCGTCGGTGGTTGCGCCAAGAACGGCGTCAGCAAAGAAATCGCCAACGACTTGTTCGACATGATGGTGCAATTCGCCGAGTACTGCTTCAACAAATCGCACAGTCAAGCGTATGCGATGCTCACCTACCAAACTGCGTATTTGAAAACGCATTATCCGGTCGAATACATGTGCGCCTTGCTCTCCAGCGTCTCTGGAGACCAGGACAAGGTGCAAGGCTACATCGCCGAGTGTCAGGCCATCAATATAGATATATTGCCACCAGATGTGAACGTCTCAGGAGATGACTTCACGGTGGACGGCACGTCGATCAGATTCGGACTGTCGGCGGTAAAAAATGTTGGCGAAGCAGCTGTAGCGGAAATTGTCTCGAAGCGAGAGATGAACGAGAAGTTCACTTCGCTGAATGACTTCATCACCAAGATCGATTTGCGCACCTGCAACAAGCGCACTTTGGAAGCACTGATCAAATGTGGTGCCTGCCTCAGTCTGGATGTAACCAGGAAGCAAGCACTGGAGAATCTGGAAGCACTGGTTGAACGATCTCAACGCAGACAAGCAGAGGAGGCGAGTGGACAGATCAGTTTGTTCAGCATCGCAGCAGACACAGGAGTTAGCTTCGAACACAAGCTGACCGGCGACGGCAGCGAGTATCAGGAAGGCGAGCTTCAGAAGATGGAGCACGAGTTGCTCGGCTTCTACGTCACCAGTCATCCGCTTAAAAGAGTCTCGAACCGATTACGCTTCCTCACCACGCACACACTTCGCGACGTCAAAGAAGCTTCAGACGGCACGAGCGTAATTATCGGTGGCTTGGCGATCAGCATCGAAAAGCGGCTGACCAAGAAGAACAAGCTTCTCTGCATCATTCATTTGGAAGATCCCGTCGGCAAACTCGAGGTAGTCGCTTACAGCGAGCTGCTGGAGAAAACTCCATCCGATGTTCTGGTTCCACAATCGCTGCTCTTGATCAAAGGCAAGATCAAAAGGAACGAAGACCAGCTCTCCGTCTTGGCTAATTCAGTCAGGCGAATCTCGGATGCTTCGATGGTCGACATCTACTTCAACTCACACCAGTCATTCAGCGACCTGCACCGCCTCAAAGATGTTCTCAACACTCACAAAGGCGAAGACCCTGTCTTGCTCCACTTCCCGCAAGACAACAAGTCGAACCAGACCATCCTGGTTGGCTGCCAATTCTGGGTGTCACCATCTGCTGACTTCGTCACGAACATGCATCGCAACTTTGAAGACAACGTCAAGGTTTTGGTCAAGCGAGTCTTCGTCTAACCGCATGAACAGCGGTTCTACGTCCGGCCCTCAACAATCTCTTAAACTTGGCCGCCTGCCGTGGCATGTTACGGTTCTTCATCTCTTGGTTGAAGAACTCTCGAGAGCGTCCGTGGTGGCACAGACAACCCAAACCAACGGAAACCTTGATGGAGAGCCGAAGGAGATGCATATACGGGCTCGACAAAACCCGTGCATGACATCCAACCAAGACTCGCTAGCAGCTCGCTAGAAAAAAATTTTTGTCAACTTTCCAAATCTCGTCAAAAGAAAAATTTTTGCTGTAGAATAGCTCTTTCATAATCACTCAATAGGAGGTTGACTCGACAAACACAACAACGCCCAATTCCCAGGCCCGGCACAAGTCCAACTCTGGTGTAAAGTAAGCGTTTCGTGTACCCCTCAAAACACTTGGCTCAAAGCTGCGATCTCGTCGTCTTCGAAATAAGTGTTTTGTACAACTCGGATTCCAAAACACAACGTTCGGTACACCAACGGACGGAAAAGGGGGAAGAAACTATGTTCGGACCACATCTTATTCTAGAGGCCTATGGCTGCCCGAAAGACCTTTTGGCAGACTTAGGATTAGTTAGCCAGGCGCTAGATGCGTATCCATCGCAACTAGATATGACGAAAATCATGCCACCATACGTGTTCCGTTATCAGGGCACAGTAGCGGATGATTGGGGAGTAAGCGGAGTAGTGCTGATTGCAGAGTCACACATCTCCATCCATACCTTTCCTGAAAAAGGCTTCGTCACATTGGACATCTTCTCTTGCAGAGAATTTGACGTTGATGCAGCGATTAATTACTTCAGTAGCATCTTCAAACCAGAAAGCTACGAGAAGCAACTGCTCATGCGCGGTCGCGAGTTTCCTCGCAGCTTAGGCAGAGCTGGTATCGCAGTTGAGTCGGAGCGTTTGCGCGTAGCTTCTGCTGCAGTGTAAACAAGAACGAATCCAGAGATCTAGAAAGGCGCGGCAACACCGCGCCTTTTTGCTGGGCAAAGACGGAGCGATAGTTCCGGCGGCTTCCCAGTTACACCAAATGCGGTATCACGACGATTAAATCGCCGCCGTCGCCGGGTGGAATCGAGTCGGTTGCTCAGATAAGTGGTTAGTTCATGTAATTCACGTACGGAGCAAAATTTTTATCCACTGGGGATGAAAGCCAAGCTGGTTGGAGGCACTTTTGACAGAGGAGCCACGTCCAACTGACAGCGGTGGTGTATTCCTGCCGATTTAGGGGTAAATTGTTAGAGGGGAGAGTAGTCTGGAATGCACGTTCCGAATGTTCCAATCAAAGGCGATGTCGTGGTTTCCATTATTCCGGAAGAGCGCACGGTGGAGTTCCCAGCGAATCGATCTCTGGGTGAACTGTATATATTAGATCAGAACGGCAAAACGCAGTTCCATGGCGACGCCGTAGGTTCAGTCAAGGTACCCCAGGGCGCCAACCTCTCGCTGTACTACAGCTTCGACCCGGTCTACGGTTGCGCGTTATTATCGGACGTTATAACAGACGGCATCCACAGCCTCTCATTCCTCGGCAGTGATGTACACGATGGTGAATTGATCCACGTCGGTCGCCTGTCCGGTTTGAAGGAGCTAGACATCAGCTGCACGCAAGTCGGCGACGAAGGAGTGCTCCACCTCAAGCACCTGAAAGAGCTTGCCAAACTGAACTTATCTTCTACTCGCGTAACGACTAAGGGTATCGCCACAATCTCAACCATGTCGAAGCTGAGAGAGCTTGTCCTAGATGACACGGAAATTGGAGATGAGGCGCTTACCCACATCAAAAATCTTACCGAGTTGCAGATTTTAAGCTTGTCGTTCACTGATGTGACGGACAAGGGATTGAGCAAGCTCAAAGAAATGAAGAATCTTGAGAAACTGCGCCTCAATTGCACAGACATCGGCGACGACGGTCTCGGTTTTGTCGGACGCCTGACTAATTTGAAAGAACTCTGGTTACGCAGCACACAGGTCAGCTATCCCGGTCTCGTAGAACTGACCAAGTGGCTCCCCAACTGCGAAATCATCATCTAGACTGCAGCGATGATTCGACTATAGACGGCGGCATCCACGTTGCCGCCACTGACGATGCAACAAACATTTTGTTTGGCAAAAGAATCCTTCCGAGTCAGTAAAGCAGCCACGGCAAGGGCACCAGTAGGCTCGACTTTCAGATTGGCAGCGGTGAACAAAACCCTGACGGCCTCTTCGATCGCGCACTCTTCAACTTCGATGATTGTACGCAATCCGGATTGTAATATCGGCCAGTTGTTCAATCCAACACTGAGTGTTCGGGCACCATCGGCGATGCTTTGCGGTTCAGTGTCATTTTTGACGATTCTACCTTCTTGAAGCGACCGCGAAGCGTCGTTTGCCATCATGGGTTCAGCGCCGTAAACGGGCGTTGCGTCGTTGTGACGTTGCAGTGCGCGAATAATTCCTGATGCCAGACCGCCACCACCGACAGGGACGATTATGGCGTCGAATTTTTCGGCACACTCAATTATTTCATCACCCAGAGAAGAATTTCCATCGATGACGAGTTGATCGTCATACGCCGAAACGACCTGAGCAGAAGTATGTTCAAGAGCCAGCTGCTTGACACGATCGGCGCGACTGATTTGCGTCGTATCGACCATTTCTACTATGCCACCATACCGACGAACAGCATCAACTTTCACCTGAGCGGATGTTGACGGCATGACGATCGTGCATCGCTTCGAAAGCAGTTGGCAGGCACAGGCCAGGGCCTGACCGAAATTTCCCGATGAGGCGGCAATTAATTGAGGCGCGCTTGTTTGTTGCGCGACATTGTATGCCGCGCGAAATTTGAAACTTCCGGTGTGTTGAAAAGTTTCGCTCGCGATTACGACATTCGCACCGGCTAATTCAGATAGGGTGCGCGAATGCACGAACGTGGTCGGTCTAACTGCGTGCCGCAATAGCTCGGCGCAGTCGGTTGTCTGTGACATACAGCTCCAGTTTAATGGGTTACTGCAGCGCCACTAGGAATTTTTCCAGCCGTTTCAACACTGTCGCTCTTCTTGTGAAAGACGTTCAGCTTGCCGAATGTTCCGAAAGTCTTACCGACAATGCCAGGCTTGTTGGCTGTCTCTTCTGTCTTGAGACGCATGTTTTTCGGTGTGGTGACCGGAGCAACTACAGGCTTGGCTGCGACTTTGGCTTGTTCAACGACTTGTTCCCCAGCAGGTTTCAGATCATCGGGCTTCGGCGCCGGCTTGTCAGCTAAGGCTTTTGGCTCTCCGATCTTGTCGGACTTTCCACCACCTGTGAATGGCAACTTATCGGCCACAGCATGGGTGCCGTCTTTAACAGTATCTCCGGCTGCTTTAGCGCCTGCGGCTACTTTGCTGCCCATTTTCTTGGTACCAGAACCGATGGCGCGAGCGCCCTTCATAAAGAAACTACCTGATGCTTTGGCACCGCTGGCGATGCCACCACCAACAGCCTTAGTACCTTTCTTCATCGAGCCACCGGCAGCTTTGGTGCCGCTTGCGATCCCAGAACCGGCTTCTTTAAACTTGTCGTTCACGCCTGACAATAAACCGTTGCCATCGTCCTCTGACGGCTCTGCTTTGACTTTGGCAGCTTTTTGATGAGTCGGCTGAGCGGCTTTTTCTCCAGGTGTTTCAAAACCAGGCATGGTGACAAAAGTCGTGGTCGATTGAATCTCTTCTTGTGGTTCTCCAGCAGGTGTATCTGGTCGCGGCGTTTTGATCGTCGCTTTACTCACCGGAGGTGCAACATAATTGTTGGGATCTAGTGCGGATCCAGGTGACCCGAGATTATTAGCCAGTGCGGCGGTGCTTGTTGCCGCAATGATGCAGGCAATGGCAACTGGCGCAGACTGCTTTTTAGCTATCATCAGCTTCATTTCTCCCTTTCTGGCCCTGTGTGGGGCACAAACTTTGTGTTGTTATAGCACATGCGCCGAAGTGGTCATGAGCCCCCAAAGCGTCCAAGAGCGGAGCTATATGGGTGTTTACAAGGACAAAAGAGCTTTGTTAAAAGGGAGTCAATAAACCGTTCAAATGTTTATAATGTCCATCTACAATAAGAAGTAGGAACTAGAAGGAACCCAAAAAGATGCATCCAGCCGATTTTCACACGCCTGTAGTGCTTTTCATTTTGATTGTGGCCGGATACCTCTTGCTCAGTATTTTCGTACTGGGCGGGAAAAAAATCTACTTTGACCCGTATACCGAGACGGATGAGCCTAGCCCACCAACACCCACAACGATAGAGACTGCTTCAACGCCCCCGACACTTTAGTCGTTTCGGCGCTTTCTTATACAGATATACAGTTTCGTCGCCGTTCAGCGACACAATGATGCCCACTAAGTCAGTGATTGACTGGTGGGTGTTCTCTTAGCTTCACAATTTCGACCGAACACGGGGCATGCGCAACGATGGCTTCCGAGACACTGCCGAGCAAAAATTTGGTGAATCCGCGTCGACCATGTGAACCAACGACAATCAGATCTGCCGGCCAAGTTTTGGCGATCTCCAAGATGCGGTCTTTAATATATCCTTCTACGACTTCAAGGGTAACCGCATCGGCCCCGAACTTTTCGGTCAGCAAAGCCGCACTGCTGTCGATCAAATCTTTCGCAGACGACATTTGTTCATGCTGAACCTCAACTGCAAGTGGCACGTAGGCCGTCTGCCAACCGGCATACTCAGGGTGGAATGGCTCAACGACAGTCAAAACTTTGAAAGAACTTCCAGACGGCCAGGGGCGCTCAAGCACGGCGTCCAGCGCCGCTTTCGAATATGGCGAACCGTCTACTGCAAGCAGAATATTCATAAGTTGTTACCCTCAAAATTGTGCTGCTGTAGTGCCGCACTGACCATCCTGGGATTCGATGATTGCATTATGCAGCTTCCACTGACAATGTAAACCGCGTCAGCAAATTTTATTGACGAGCCTTCTTACTTCAGTTAGCATGTTGATACAATTTGGCACTGCGACAAAGAAATCGAAATGCACAGCAACTATTTTTATTACTGGTTTATAGAGGTTCACCGGGCGTGAGTTAGACCCTCTTTGGTCCTCGCTGGTGAACCGCAGATAGACTCTGCGGTTCTTTTTTTTAGAGCAAAAACAAATGAAAACGATGAATTGGTACTACAGCTTCTATTTTTCACCAGCAGGATAATTTCCGGGCGGGAGTAACAAGCATACTTGTTTCAACCATTACCAGCCAGCCCGGAACCCAGTCAGGTCCCGGGCTGTAGCGCTTTTTACAAGGAGTTCGAAATGGACGCAAAATTAGCAAGCAAGAAAGATGCTGCCGACAAAACCATCATCAAAGTTGGTAATGCCGAATGTGGCGGAAAGGATTTGATGATCATCGGCGGCCCTTGCACCGTCGAGAGCGAAGCCCAAATGGAAGCAGTAGCGAACCATCTGAAACATGGACCAGTCCAGGCTTTGCGCGGTGGTGTATACAAACCGAGAACTTCACCGTACGCCTTCCAAGGCATGGGAATGGATGGACTAAAAATCCTCAGCGACATTCGCGATCGCCATCAAGTGCCCGTGGTTACTGAAGTTATGTCGATCGAACAGATTGAAGCAGTAGCTGCTCACGCCGATATGTTACAAATCGGCAGTCGCAATATGCAAAATTTCGAACTGCTCAAAGCGCTCGGAAAGGTACAGACACCAGTGCTTCTCAAGCGTGGACTTTGCGCAACAATTGAAGAATTTCTCATGGCAGCAGAGTACATTCTTGCTTGCGGGAATGCCAATGTAATTATGTGTGAACGTGGTATTCGTAGTTTCGATACTTACACCAGGAATGTGCTGGATCTGGGCGCAGTTGTGGCTTTGAAGCAACTGACGCATCTGCCTGTAATTGTCGATCCAAGCCATGCCGCTGGAAAACGTGAACTGGTTGCCGATCTCGCCCGTGCTGCCATTGCCTGTGGTGCAGATGGATTGATCATCGAATGCCATCCAGAACCAGAGAAGTCAGTCTCAGATGCCAGACAGGCTCTGTCCTTGCAAGATATGGTCGACCTGACAATCAGCCTGCGGCCTATCGCAGAAGCAGTAGGGCGCCGAGTCATTCGCACCGACAGACGTCAATTCTCAATCGTCAATTCTTCCAACAAGCATGTTAAAGTCTCATTCGAAAAACACAAGTCAGGCAGTTTGCTGCGCAGACTATCCTAGGTATCTCTCGAAACAGAGCCTCTAGCTTCGCCGGAAGATAAATATGCGACGACCGAAAGCGCCTTCGTCTAACAGCTCCAATCTGCGGGCTCAGTCTCGTTTGGGCGAAATTCGCACTCGTATCGACGAACTCGATAGTCAAATTGCTGCAATGCTCAATGAGCGCTTGCAGCTAGCCGGCGAATTGACTGAAGTCAAGGCACAGCTGGGCATGGCGATCAAAGATCGTTCACGCGAAGAACAAGTGCTTGACAGAGTTTCAAAAATTGGTGAAACCGAGCAAATGCGCAATGCGATTCGTAACACTTACGAACGCCTGTTTGAACTGAGTCGACAAATTCAACAAGAGAATTCCGTCGATCCACAGGTAACCACTTACTTTCCGCAAGTCACCATATTTGGTGTCGGACTAATTGGAGGAGCGTTAGCTCGACTAATTAAACGACGATTGGCCGAGACAAAGATAATTGGTGTCGACAAAGAAGAGGTTCTTGCCGAAGCTTTGGAGCAAGGTTTAATCGACAAAGGCGTTGCCGATAAAAAGTTGTCCTTACAGCGTTCCAGCCTGATCATTCTGGCCGCGTCGCCAGCTCAGAATATAGAAATATTGAAGCAGATAGCTCCACTTTTGTCGAAAGGAAAACTCGTCATCGACGTAACCTCAAGCAAAGGCAAAATTGTTCAACTGGCAGAAGAGTTGAATTTGAAGGGTGCCGACTTTATCGGTGGACATCCGCTTTTTGGCAGCGAAAGAAGCGGACTGAAAGCGGCTCTCGACCTTACCGTCGAAGGCAGCACTTTCTGTGTTGTCCCCGGTCAAAAGTCATCCGAGATTTCGGTGCGTCGTTTGATTCGGTGGCTGACGACTTTGAGCTTTCATGTGGAAGTGGTTGGTGCCTTTGAACACGATGCAGTGCTGGCCCGCACAAGTCATCTGATTCAACTGGTTGCTGTTTTGATCGGCTCACAGATATCTAAAGACATTTCCGATGCTGACCTGTCAAAGTTTGCCAGACTCTCAGGTCCCGGCTTACGGCAGTTTTCACGCCTGATGAAGAGCCCGCCACCGTTGTGGCAAGAGATCGTCGAACAAAATAAAACCGATATCGTCGCTGCCCTCACCGAACTCGAGAAAGGCATCGGCGATTTGCTTTCATCGCTCAAAAAAGATGACAGCTGCCAATATTTAGAACAGCTATTCGGCACAGCCAGCCGCTTGCCGACCGCTCTGAACACCTAATTCGGATTAACGCTCATCACGAGTGCGCTCAAGGCCCTTCAAACGATTTTGGAGCTGACGTGAAGCGGTCAGCGTCGGTGAAAGCCACCAGATCGCCAGCACAATCAGTAGTAAAAACGTACCAGCAGCCATGCCATACAGCCAAGTTGGAACTTTGTCTCCAATTGACGGGCGCGATCCGTCATTGCCCAGCGATGACAACGGCGGCGCCGAACCAACGTCAGAAGGAATTGAATGTTCGACCGCCGAATTTTGACTAGAAGCAGGAGCTGTTGGTTTAGTAGCCGCCGGGCGACTGGTGGCAAGAACACTGCTGACCGGATTCGTGGCAGCATGCCCAATTGAAGCCACCGCGATCGGCTTGGCTTGAGGGATCAGATCTGCAACAGGCTTAGGCTGAGCCGGGGCAACTGGCCTGGGAGGCGCAGCAGCAGCTACGACAGTAGGCTTAGTTTCAGGCGCCGGTTTGGGTTTCGCGGCTGCAACGACTAGTTTGGGCTTTCCGACAGCGACTGCAGGCTTAGGTTTTGCGGCTGCACCCGGTTTGGTTTTAGGAGCGGCCGCCGCAGTTTTCGCTTTAGCTATAGCAGCGGCAGTTGCAGCTGCCTGTGCTTGAGCGGCTTTGGCAGCGTTGGCAGCAACCTGAGCTGTGCGCTTGGCGGCAGCTTCTTCTTGAGACCTAGCGCGTGCTGCGCTTTCTGCACTTCTTGCAGAATTTTCTGCAGCCTTAACTGCAGCCAGTTCGGCGGTCTTGGCAGCTTTCTCAGCCACCTTGTTCAAGGCAGTTGGTGGCGTTGCTGCATCATCGCGCCCCTTCTTTCCCTTGCCCCCACTTTTGAGTCTCTTCAACGCGGCAGCACGACCGGCAATTGCCGGTCCAAAACCTGGATTCAGGCGCAATGCCTTCTCGTAAAACATGACCGCTGTGTCGTAGCAGCCCTGCTTAGCAAGCGAGTTGGCAATGTCCGCTTCATCCGAAGCAGGACTTGCCCAGGCACCAGAAGGGGCCAAGGTCACTACAACCAACGCTAGTAATGTAGACAGCTTCAAGGGTTGCCTCGTTAGAACCCTATTCATCATTATTGCACCAGTCATGCTTGCGTGGGAAAAACGAGCCTACAATTCGCTCGAACCACCCATTTCTTTAGTGCCCATTCCGGCTCGGAAAAACGCGCCCATACCGAGAAAAGACAGCAACATTATGAGTCGGATGCCAACTCGCGGCAAAATTCCCAACGGCGGAATAATCAGCAATAAAGATAGTAGCAAACTGCCGACCAACGGGGCTGCTAATCGTTCAACCCAATGCTGCTTGGCTGTAGGTGCTCGCTTGGGCATTACAACAGACAGAATCGTCTCTCCAATCAAGGTAGTGCTTATGGTAGCTCCGACGAGCACGAAGAATTCGAGCGCCGCCAGTGACACGACCGCGAGGGGAACTCCAATCTCACTGGCGAACAAAGCCCGCGCCGAAGTCGTAAACAAGAGGGTAGCGACAATTCCGCTCCACAAACTTCTCCAGTAATGGTTGGCGTAATAGCGACGCGCCGCT
>JBBQFO010000002.1:0-69530 GCA_038322035.1 Candidatus Obscuribacterales bacterium | reverse complement strand
GTCTTTATCAAATCAATTCAGTTTTGAAAACGGGAGCTGTTGTTGCGGCCGGTAGCGATTGGTCTGTGACTACGATGAATCCGTTGGATGCAATGCAAGTTGCGATAACTAGAAAGGGATTGACTGACGTTTCTGGCTCACCGTGGACACCAGACGAGCGCGTTTCTCTTGCCCAAATTATCGCTGCTTACACCATTAATGGTGCCTATGTAAATCATCAGGAAAAGGAAACCGGCTCTCTTGAAGTCGGCAAGGATGCTGACTTTGTCGTCTTGAACAAGAACCTGTTCGAGATCGATCCGTCCACGTTGCACAAAGTAAAAGTCCTGAACACATACTTCAAAGGGCAATCGGTTTACAAGAGTGAAGTGACCAAGTAGATTCTCCATTCACCACTACTTCCTGATTGCGCGTTTAAGATATGGAAACTTGTCTACATCATCGGTTATGTCGTAACGGGTTCGCAGGTCCGTTATTAGCTGCGCTGACGGATTCCATAAATAGAGAATTTGCGCATCCTGTGGAACTGGCTGCGGCTTAGCTTCGCTTCTGAAAATGAGCTGACCGTCGGGGTGTGTCTGATAGCTCAGGTCTAGTAGTTCGGTTGGATTTATAGATTGTTCTTCAGTCACTAAATACGCCGTCGGTTCCCTGTTCAAGTGCTCTGCAATAGGCAATGTGAAACGCATTTTTATCGCTTTGTCTGGCCAGATTTTGCAGTTGAGCATATACTGGTCTGACAATAGCTCAATGCCGACAACCAGTGACAAAGCAAAGAACGCTATGGTTTTGATGATCCGATTTCGCTTCCACAACGTCTCAATCAGCGTCGGAATGAGCATGAGAATGCCTACAATAATCACTGTTTGATACCGGAAGACTGCGGAACGTGCACCTCCTGTCAGTAAGTCTTGACCCGCGAAGACAACCAACCAAACTGCGATTATCGACAAGTGTATATACTTTGGATTTTTGAATGGTATTGCAGCCAGTGCAATCGAGCTAAACTCCATAAGCGTAATCAGTAGCAGCGGAGTAGCCAACTTGGGCGTCTTGAATCCGAAAAGCGCAAAAGCTTTGTAGGGAATTGCCAGCCAGACTGTGATCAATTCGCCAGGCGAGAGTGCTGGCTGAATCCAATCATATGCTTTCTTGAAATTGGCAGTGTGCTGCGACAAGAAGGCAAGCCACGGCGCAAAGAGCAAGCCAGAAAAAGCTACCGATAGTGAAAATGGAAGCAAGATCTCTCGGCTTCGTTTTTGGGTGAGACCCACGAACAATATGTGACCAGCAATCACAACTGTTGTCAACAGCCAGCTGTATAATCCGCAAGTAATACTGATAGCGTAGCCTATCCAAGCCGCACGCATAGACGTTCTCAGGGCGTACAACAGAAGTGCGCTCGATAATGTCATGAATAAAATTCCGAGCGAGTAATCACGCGCTTCTTGCGCATAGTAAATCAGTATCGGTGACAAACTTGCAAATGTGGTGGCAAGAGTTGCCGTGAATTTCGATTGGTAAGTTTCCAGTGCAAGCCAATAAAAGATCGGCAGCGTCACTAAACTTATCAGTGCACAAGCCAATCTCATATTGAACGTGGTAGTGCCCAGGGCAGAGCAAAGCAGCAGTTCCATAAAATAAAACAATGGTGCATGGCCAGGCTCGTCCTCACCGATTACATTTATTATTGACGAGAAGCTGCTGTAGTCGTTTACGGTTCGATACTTCGTCAGCTCAGAAAAGTGACAAGGTTTTTCTGAGATTTCATTTTTCAACTCGATGGTTGTACGGCCTGATAGAACCAATGCTGTGAATGATTCATCGTGCCAAAATTCCTTGTCATCCAATTTGATCAAGCGCATTGAGGCGCCAAGGCAAATTAGGATAAGAAGCAAACCAATGCCCAACAATTCGATACGCTTTTTTTGCGACACGCGAATTTCTCTTTTGCTGAGCTTCGTAACCTTGCTTCTTACGTGTGTACTATTGGGCACACCTTTTCGAATATACTAGCGTACTCAACCGACCACAAGAGTTCGCGAAAACTCCGCTATGGGAACTTTTCAGCCGCTCAGTGGTCCCAGAAATTTGTATCAGCGTTATCTCATCACCGAGGGATTTGAAATGATAAATGGAAGATTTAAGTCGTTATTCGTAGCTTGTGGAGCGGCGATGTTACTTTGTTCTTGCAGTGAGCAAGGCAAAGAAGTCGCAGACCAGAAGAAGGACATTGACGCCCAGAAAGATGAGCAGAAAGCTTTGATCGATCAGAAAGGCACAGAGTTGAAATCCGCTTCAGACGTCAAGCACGAAGCGACTGAACAAGCCATTGAAAGCAAGAAAGATGAACTTGATTTAGCGAAGAAGAGTTTAGATGCAGCCAAGGGCGATGCTGATAAAACTCACGATTTGGAAAAGAAAGATCTTGATCGTCAGGTAAAGGCAGACAAGAATGTTGTTGATGCCAATGCTAATGCTGCAAAAAAGAACATCGAAGAAGCTGCCAAAGCTAAATAGCTTATGACGTCAGTGAGGAAATTCTGCTCAACCGGCATAATTTCTGGCACTGTATTTGGTGTGAAGTGCAAAGCTTGCGCTTGCGCTGGTCAGTCTCCCCGAGAGAGCATCCACGCTAAGAGCGGGCTTTACTCTGGGCGCGGGAATTCAGCTCGGTCGCGGTACAATCATCGATGCACTTTCCTCTAAAATAGGTCCAGTTATGAGCGACGAAGTCAAAAGTCTTATCGGCAAAAAGATAGCGAAGGCGAGCAGTAGCCTGAAGAATTTTTCTATAGAGTTTGAAGGCGAAAGTGGCTTGCAGATGGATGCTCTGGATGGTCCCAAGATTTCAGCGCGGCTGGTAGCAAATAAAGATTTGCCGATTCAGACTGAAGCGGTTTGCTCAGTGGACTGGAGTTGGATTTATAAGTCAGAACTGAAGCAAATTTCGGTGGACGGTCCAGTAGTTCGATTGCATCTGCAGGGCGCAGGGCCCTTGATAGTAACTGCTGGTACGTGGCAGGGGTCGGCTTTTCTGGGGTTTCAACCTTATAAGGCGGCTGGTAAGGGATAAGAAATTGGTTAATCCGGTACTAGAGCGGTTAGTCCTTGTGTTAGCAAATATTGATGGAATAGGGATTTTAGGTCTCTGCCGTATTCTTCGTCTACAACCGCAAAGGCTGCTAGGCGATGGATTCGAGCCAGATTTCTGGTCAGGCTGATCGGGCTGCCGTCGGCCCTAAAGGCTTTGGTCGAGGACTCCATGCTGATCGTCTCCTCGGCAGGATTGAAGGTGTAGACGGTAATGCTTTCCTGTTGATAAGTTTCAGCGATATCGCCACTCGGCTTGCGGACTTTGATTACTACTACTTTGGTGCGCACCGCCTCTTTGTTGGCTGACTGCGGCGTCACATCTTTCTCGAGAACCTGGTGGTACTCGATCTGTCCGGACATCTGCGTGTCCGACGTATAAGGCACGCCCACGTAGTGCCAAATTTGACCACTTTTGTCGACTTGTTTTCCATACGCGAACTTGCTTTTGGCGGTAAAAGTCCGATGCTCCTTGGACTGTATCCCGTTTCTATAGTTTTGTCTAAAAACCGCAGTCTCTTCCTTGGTCGCCCAAACGCCCGCCAGCCAAGTCGGAATGCGCACCCAGGCGTTCGACATCGACTTATTGGCCGTGTCGTCGTAGTGAATGCCAGGCTTGAGCAGTTTGTTGACCGCCGGCAGCTTCTGACTATGCCCTATGCGTCCCTTTAAAGGCTCAGCCTGTAATGGATACGGGGCATTGGAAAGTGCCTGCGCCAAGATTATCAGGCAGAGTGCTGCCTTCCTGAATCTGCGGTTTCTGTGGTCGTTGCGGTTTGAAAGGGTCTCTGGCATGGGATTCCTACGCACTCATTAGTAATTTCCCCAATCGACCAAGTCATATGAAAGGACTATTATCCTGGCACAAAAGAGCGAACCGCATCAGTATGACGGAGCCCATTATGAATACGCACCAGATTCTAAAGAACGACGAAGCAACAAGCCGCACCGAAATCGCAAATGTTAGCGACAAAAACGACGTAGCAACTGAATCGCACGAAAACCAGAACGGTCCGGTTTGCAAAAACGGAGTTTGTCTGGTTAATTGGAAACCACAAAGACCAGCCGCAGCCTAATTATTTAGCGGACTTGACGACAGATTTCTTTTCCGCCGCTGCATTCGCTGCAATCAAAGCCTTTTCTTTCAGCCTTCTCTCCAGCTGTTCCACTGTAAATGGATACGGACACCAGCCGGCACCGTTCGTGGGACACATCGCTAAAGCAGCAGTAGATCTCTTTGTTGTTGTTTTTTTCTTTGTCGCTGCGGGTTTCTTTTCGACTGTAGGCGCTTTCATACAAGCTCTCCTTTAACTACCCAAATCAGTTCTACCACTAAATGCCCGATCCGGCGAGTGTTTTAACCATTTAATATGGCGCGAAAGCCCTGAAACACTGATGGGTGTTTGGATTGAGGCGAAATTTGGGCGAATAAGATTGGTCGATTACTTCTCAGTAGGAATGCCAATGTCTTCGTTCCACACGTCTGGTTGTGCTTTAGCGAAGTCTGCAAGCATCTGAAAACATTCGTCCGAGTTCATATCGATCACCTGTGTACCCATCGATTCCATCCAATCGCTGGCACTCTTGAAGGTTCGGTTCTCACCTGCAACTACTATTGGAACTTTGAATTGAACTGCCGCTCCCGCACACATCGCGCACGGCATCAGGGTCGAATACAAAATCGTATCGGCGTAATCATTGATACGTCCGGCATTTTTCAAACATTCGATCTCGGCATGAGCCGTGGGGTTATTGTTTTGGACTCTTCGATTGTGACCTCTGCCGATGATTTTGCCATTGTGAACAAGCACAGATCCAATCGGAATGCCGCCCTCGCTCAGCCCCAGTCTCGCTTCGGCGATTGCCTCTTTGAGAAATTGCTCCATTTCTTCTTTCGCGTGTGGATTAGCCACTTGTTGTCTTAGCCTCTTGATTGTCGTGGGAAGCGCTTGCAGGTTTTCAACAGTGCAATCGCAAACTGCTGAGTAGTATTATGCCTTGGTTGAGATTCGCCGAACAGGAATGGAATAAATAGCTTGGACGCAGCCAGTTTAGTAGAAGAACATCCGGACGGACGCGTCGAGTTGCGCGACGAAAGTGTGATCAGTTCAAGTCCGCTGTATAACCATGACTTGGCACCGGTTGCGGTGGCAAAGCGAGATTGGAGCACTTACAACTATGCTGCTCTCTGGGTCGGGATGGCCGCTTGTATCCCCACTTACATGTTGTCTTCAGGTTTGATTGCCTCCGGCATGAATTGGTGGCAGGCGATTATGACCATCTTGCTCGGCAACCTCATAGTCTTGATTCCGATATTGTTGAATTCTCATCCAGGCACCAAATACGGTATTCCTTTTCCCGTGTTTGCTAGAGCTGCGTATGGCACGTATGGGTCGAATTTGCCGGCGTTGATGCGCGCCTTGGTCGCCTGCGGTTGGTTCGGCATCCAGAGCTGGCTGGGCGGTAAGGCTCTGTTCACAATCTTCACCGCATTGCACAAAGACTGGCCGACGATGCTCGGTGGACCTGTTTTACTCGAGCACTCAGCCACTGAGTGGATTTCGTTCTTCATCTTTTGGTCGTTGAACGTGCTTGTGATTTATCGCGGCATGAATCTGTTAAAGAAGATCGAAGGGCTGGCTGCTCCATTTGTTTTATTGATGTGCGGCGCACTGGTTGTCTGGGCCGTCACCAGCGCTCACGGTGTCGGCACGTTGCTTTCTGACCCCGGTAAGTTTAAGGATTTCCCTTCCTTCTTCGCGGTTTTTATTCCATCTTTAACTGGAATGATTGGATTCTGGGCGACACTTTCGCTGAACATGCCAGATTTTACCCGCTACGGACGCAGTCAAAGAGAGCAAACAATTGGGCAGGTGGTGGCACTTCCTGCTGCTATGACTTTGCTATCGATGATCGGTGTGATCGTTACTTCTGCCGCGCTGGTGATTTATCCACAGGCTTCTAGTAAGCTTCTTTGGGACCCGATCAATCTTATTTCCATGTTTACAGATCCACTCACTGTCTGTGTTTCCATGTTTACTGTTGCCGTTGCCACTCTGGCAATGAACATTGCTGCCAATGTGGTGTCACCTGCGAACGATTTTTCAAATGCCTTTCCGCGTTATATCAATTTCAGAACTGGTGGATTGATCACAGCCATTCTCGGTATCCTCATGCAGCCATGGAAGCTGATCGCCGATCCTTCCGGCTACATTTTTCAATGGCTGGTTGGGTACTCAGGCGGACTTGGATCGATTGCCGGCGTACTGATCATCGACTACTGGATTATCAAAAAGAAAAAACTGCAGTTGCCTGACCTGTACCTTCCCGATGGCGTGTACAAGTATCACAACGGCTCCAATCCAGCAGCTATAATCGCCACGCTGATTGGCTGCGCTCTGGCGTGGGTGGGCTGGTTCTACGCGCCTTTGAAAATCCTCTTTGATTACGCCTGGTTTGTTGGCTTCGCCAGCTCCGGTATGATCTATTACTTGATGATGTCAAAGTCAGCGAAACCAAGCGCTCAAGGGTAAGCTCAAAAGTCCACCTCACACTCTGCGAACTGTTGATCGACTGAACGGCGTGCTTCTTTCCAGCGCTATGTTGATAGAGCGACAAGGAGTTCGAGGGCAGACCATGAAGAATAAGTTGATAGATAGAAAAAGTTGGTGGAGCGTCGGCATTCTGAATGTGATTAACAACATTTGTCTGAACGTTCACTTCAACCGAGTTGAAATTGCTGGTCAGGAGAATATTCCTAAAGATGGTCCATTCATCTTGATCTCCAATCACTACTCGCGATGGGATCCACCTTTGGTGCAGAAAGTTTTGGAGCAACGTCGCTCTGTTTATATGGCAGCACCAAACGAAATGAAAGGATTACAAGGTGCAATCATTCCGGGTATCGGCGCCTTTCCGGCTATTGCTTCGCGTGCTGCTTACGATTTTATTCTCGATCGATTCGGCAAGAAGGAAGTGCTAGTCGTGTTTCCGGAAGGAGATGTGTTTCGTGATGGCACTACTCATCCATTCAAGAGTGGCGTTTCACGTATTGCTCTGAATTGTCGAGCCACAGGAACAAACATTCCAATAGTTCCCATGGCTATAAGATATGTTGAAAATGGTGATCATCGTGTCGCCAAGCTGTCGATTGGAAAACCCGTCGACGTCAGCGATTACGTCGATCAGTTCCGCGATGCTCCCACCGTGACGATCAAGAGTCTAAGCAATCGACTGCACCGTGAAGTCTGCCACTTGAAATTGGCACTTGGCTTGATGCACGATAAAGACACTGTATACATTGGCAAACCAGTCCGTGAGTGGATTCCGCGCATTGAGGATCAAATTGGCGCGTAAAGAACGGAACTAAGTACATCACTCCTCGTCTTTTCGTGCAGTTGAGGAGAGAGGATTACACATGACCTACGTGCGTAAGTTGATTTTGTGCGGCTTGGTTTCCAGTTTTGGTTCTTTGCCGGCAGCGTTTGCAGAAAGCAACACAGATGCGATGGTATCGAACAGTACAATCATCAATGCGCCGGTCAAGGCCGTGTGGGAAGCGATGAGAACATTGCGCCGCAACGACCCAGCTCACCGAAAAGTTCTGTCCAGTAGCGGTGGCGACTATGTTGTCGAAGAGAAGTTCGATGGCATTCCTATTTTAGGTCAAGCTGTTTGCACATACAAAGAGCACGAAGTGCCGATGCAGCGGTTGGAGTATTCATTGATTAAGTCAGATAAGCTAAAAGCTTTTGATGGCGAGTGGGAACTCAGTCCAACTGCCGATGGCAAGACAAATCTAAAGTTGAGTTCGCGCACTGACGCTGGCATATGTGTCCCCTTCGCTAACCGAATCACGCGAAACAGAACTGCTAAATCGATCGCAAAGAGATTGGATCAGGTTCGCGACATTGCCACAAGTACAAAGGTAGCTTCGCGCTAGTCGAGCAACTTTCGGTATCAAATACGGTGCTCTTGATAAGTCTCAAGAGTACCGACCGACAAAATAAGTGCCAAACAGGTAAGATATGAAGTGCATAGCTTTCCTGGTAAATACAGATGAAATTGCCCTCCTTGCCAACCGCGGTCCTGTTAACGCTTGCCACCCTGGCTCTTGCTGCTTGCAACCCGCCTGAGAAGGTGGCCCGGGCAAAGTTAGATCCCAAGGAAATCGCAGCGGAGCACGCAGCGGTGTGGGAGCAAAAGAACAAATCAGGACTGGCCGCCATGACCAGCGGTAATCTGGATAGTGCTGAGAAAGATCTTGTTGCCGGTCTTAAGGAGGCAGAGGAATGTGGGCAAGAAGATCCACGCGTCGCTGTCAGCTTGAATAATCTCGCTTCACTTTATGAAAGCAAGAAGATGTACTCCCAGTGCGCCGCCTATTTGCAGAAGGCAAGAAAATTATTCCGTAAAGCTTATGGTGACAAGAATGAGATGATTCCAGTCACTGAGCGCAATGAAGCGCGGATTTTGACAAAGCAGGAAAAATGGGCTGAGTCACTTCCATTGTACGAAGAGGCGATTCGATACATGGAAATGATGCATTCGAAAGACCTCGAAGACGTAAAGAAGGAATATGCGGAAGCGAAGAGTCACGTGCCACCTGCAGCCAAAGCCGCTTCAAAGCCCGGAAAGTCACCTGCCAAAGCAACAAGCAAGTAATCAGTTGAGGAAGTGTAGTGGCAGAAAACGTAACTCAAGACTTTGAAAAACTCGGACTTTTCTACTTAGGTCGTCGCTACGATATCGCGACTGCAAAAACAACAAATGACCTGGTCTTGTACGACTCAAAAGATCTGTTGACGCACGCTGTCTGCATTGGCATGACAGGCAGTGGTAAAACTGGATTGTGTCTCGATCTAGTCGAAGAGGCAGCGATCGACAATATCCCCGTAATCGCCATTGATCCCAAAGGCGATCTTTCAAATTTGCTGCTCACTTTCCCGAACCTGGCAGCGGAAGAGTTCCAGCCATGGGTTAATGCAGATGAGGCGCGACAGAACAATCTAACTACCGAGCAGTTTGCCGCACAGCAAGCGTCTGCATGGAAATCTGGTCTGGCTGAGTGGGGACAAACCAGCGATCGAATTAAGGTGCTAAAAGCATCGGCGGACTTCAAGGTTTATACACCTGGTAGCACCGCTGGGCTTCCAATTTCCATTGTGCAATCCCTGTCGGCTCCGGCTCAAGAAGTGATCGATGATACAGACGCAATGAGTGAGCGTGTGGTGACGACTGCGAACTGTTTGCTCGCCTTGCTGGCAACCAGTGTGGATCCGCTCAAGAGTCGCGAACACATTTTGCTGTCAAACATTTTAGATCGTGCCTGGCGTAAAGGTGAAGACCTGACCCTCTCCGATATTATTCAGCAGATTCAAAAACCTCCGATCACTCAAGTTGGTGCAATTGATATTGAATCGTTCTTTCCAGCGAAGGATCGGTTTGAACTGGCAATGACCGTCAATAATCTTTTAGCGGCGCCAGGATTTGATGCATGGTTGTCCGGAGAGCCGCTCGACATCAACAAGTTGTTGCACTCCGACAGCGGCAAACCTCAAGTCAGTATTTTTTCTATCGCCCATCTTAGTGATACAGAAAGAATGTTTTTCGTTTCACTGTTGCTCGGTCAAATTGTTTCTTGGACTCGATCCCAATCGGGCACCAGTAGTCTGCGAGCCATTCTATATATGGACGAGATTTTTGGATACTTTCCGCCTGTTGCCAATCCGCCCTCCAAAATGCCGTTGTTGACGTTGTTGAAACAAGCTCGCGCCTATGGTTTAGGTTTGGTTTTAGCGACGCAAAATCCAGTCGATCTCGACTACAAAGGCCTGGCAAATGCCGGCACCTGGTTCATTGGCCGGCTTCAAACCGAGCGGGACAAGATGCGCGTCATCGAAGGACTAGAAGGCGCCATGGCCGAGACCGGTGGTAAATTCGATCGCCAGGAGATGGAAAAGATTTTGGCTGGACTTGGCAAGCGAGTATTCTTGATGAACAATGTGCACGAGAGTCGCCCCGAAATTTTTCAAACGCGCTGGACACTTTCATATCTGCGCGGGCCGTTGATGAAGTCGCAGATTAAGACGCTGATGGATCCAGTCAAGAAGGGACTCACTACTAATGCGCCGACTGTCTTTCCGACTGACTCTGTGCCTGTCGCAAATCCGACGGTTACGAAAGTGTCCTCCAAAAGTCCGGTCGGCATCAGCAGTCGCCCGGCTTTACCACCAGGCGTGAAGCAGTACTTCCTGCCATCGAAACAATCCATTCTCTCGGATGCGCAGATAGTCTACAAGCCCGTTCTATATGCATCGGCAACTGTCCGTTTTGTTGATACCAAGACTGGTTTGGATCAAACAGTAGACAAAGCGTTTGTCTCTAATGTCATTGGTGACGGTGCTACACAAAATTGGAGTGATGGACAAGCTGTAAAATATTCACTGGATAGTTTCGAAGCCGAACCACGTGCTGGTGCAGCCTTCGATCAAATGCCGAGCGGATTGGCGCAAGTGTCCAACTACAAAACGTGGGCTAAAACTTTCGCTACCTGGTTGAGTCAATCTCAGAAGTATCAGTTGATGCGCAGCGATGCGCTGGGACTTTACTCGTTGCCTAATGAGCAGGAAGGTGCTTTTAAAGTACGATTGCAGCAAAAGTCCAACGAATTGCGCGACCAGAATAAAGAGAAGATCCGCGGCAACTATGCAGCCAAGATGAATGCTCTTGAGGAGCGGATTCGCCTTGCTCAACAGAGATCGGACAGAGAAGCACAGGAGTCCCGGGACGATCAGTTTCATTCGATGCTCTCGATCGGTGCCACTATTTTCGGTGCCATGGTTTCTCGCAAGCCTTTCGGTGCCACCACCATCAATAAGGCAACTAGCGCTGCCAGGAAGGTAAGCCGCGCATCGCAAAAACAAGCAGATGCGGGCCGAGCTAATGATTCCTTGCAAAGTTTGCAAGAACAGTTCGATCAGATGCAGAATCAATTTCAGGATGAGCTAAACAGTTTGAATTTGGAAATTCAATCTCATCTTGAATCGATTGCGTCCACCGCGATTGCGGCGAAGAAAGCTAACATTGCCGTCAATTCAGTGGTTTTGCTCTGGGTTCCGAACGGGCCGGCAGGATGACCGCGCACCATTTCACTCTTACCACATTGAGGCAGTTGCATTGAATTCTGGTGTGGGCACTGGGGTGTAGGTGATTGGTGTGTCGCCGAGGAGGATGGGCAGCGACTGCTGTGCTTCTTGCTTGTGTTGCTTATCCAGCCAACCCATTTTGCTCAGCACCACAACCAGCTCCATGCCGCTCCAGACGCAGTGATGCAGCGCCACTATCGCTTCTTCGGCGGTGAGCAAATTCTCGCCCATCAGAAGTAGGCAGCGTGTGGCTACATTCAGCGTTTCTTCTTTCACCATATTGTATTGCAACAGAACCGTATTGAATGGAATTCTACTTGCGTAACTTATCGCTAGAGCTTTCTCTGTATCTTCTTGCGGCACAAGTCCAGCAAGATAAAGCACTTCTGCCAATCCAACTGCCTGCACTGGGTTTACGTCCGGTTCAGAGATGCTTGCGATGGCATTCGGGATATCCACACCCTGGAGAGACAGCCTCAGCACTTGCACTGCCTGCGATACCGATAGTGAGTGCTTGTGCACCATCTGTTGCAATCTCAGTGAGGCTTCAAGTGTATCTTCGTTGATGAAGCCGAACTGCATTAACACTTGTCCGATCTGCGTTCCTTCATTCAGACCGATTTCGACGGCGGCGAGCAGATCCGGTTCTGACACGATTTCGGCAAGGATAAACAACTCTCCGAGACGAACAGTTTGACGCTTGTTTCCCATATTTACACCAGCGGCATTCAAACAGCTCTCAATGGATGTATGCGAGTGCTGCGCGTTTTTCAAAGCCGTCACCGCGGTCTTGCGATCGATGACGCCATCTCGCAATAGAACTTGTGCACTGAGGGCCGCTTCAACGACATTTTCTTTCAAAACACTCTTTAACACCAAAATTCTTCCCAGTGGAAGATTTAAATGTTGACTGGTTTTTAGCGACTCGAGCAAAGATTCGTTGGTGATTAGACCTGCTAAAACTAGCAGATCTCCCAGTTTGTTTGTGTCGAGTTCGCGTCCCGGCAGCGAACCTAAACATTCAAGAGCGCGCTCCAGATCGATGCGGTGACTTGCCACCATTGCGATCGCTTTTGTGGCAATGTCCATTGTGATCAGACGGTCCCGAACCAGCGATTGCGCTTGCAATGCCGCATGAACTGTCTCTGTCGTCACCAGTCCGAGCATGACCAATACCCGTCCAACTGGTAAACCCGTCTTGCTGGCTACCTGTAAGGCATTAGTCAGATCGTGCATCTGGATGATCTTGGCACCTCGTAAGAGGTCGCCTATGAGCATATTGCTTCCAAAAGTATTCATTAGCTGTGATCCTTTTTGACACACTGAAGTCCGGCATATTGCTCGGCTTATGGCAACACCATAAGCACGTCGTGCCAGGAAATATGGCGACTGATACTGGCTCAAAGTTGATGTCGCAGAATTGCGACGCCAAATCAGTTTTCGCTCTCGTACGTGGTAACAGTCACATGAGGCGGAGAGCCCTCCGCTTCAATATCATGCACTTAATCGATCGGTCTCAAGGCTAAATCAGACTATATAGACCATAGGAAAAAACTATATAAATCGCCAAAAAAGACTGCCTGGTTCAGCCGCTCGCTCTTAGAGTTCGTTCAGAGCGTCGCGCATCGCCTTTGCTGCTGTGTCTGTTGGATCCGACTCCAGGGCCCGTTCAACACACTTGCGAGCGCCTTCCAAGTCCAACTCGAGTCCTTTTGCTGTTGCCATATGCAGCCAGCCGTTAACATAGTCTGGATTGATTTCCAGAGCTTGCTCAAGCAAGTCTTTCGCTTTGGGAATTTGACCGTCATGTAAACATAGAACCGCGAGGTTACCGTACGGCCATTCAAAATCTGGAAATTGAGCGATTAGCTCTTCAAATGTCGAGCGAGCCGCCACAACGTCGCCTGTCGCCATTAGATTGAAACCTTCGATATTCTTCTGCTCGGCTAGTAAAGGCACAGGGAAACGAGGAATTTTCGTGCGCAGGAAACGCTTGGCCGACGCATTCGTCTCAGCATCAGACTCGTCTTCAAGTGCGAAAGTTAGGGCATCGCGAGCTTGTTCGGTCCAACCCATGGATTTATATTGGACGCCAAGTTTGTAATATTCTGGAGCTGAAAGTCCCTCAGGAACTTCGCGGGGCGGTAAATCCATTAATGCCTCGTATCAAGCTTCGGCCGTACTTTTAGTATAACTGGCGCACGATTATTGCAATCGTTTTCCCGTCTTTTCGAATCAAAAATCAAATCAAGGCTTCGAGAGCGCTTTTGCCATTCCGTGCGAAAAAATATCAATCAAAGAGCTGTCTGCCTTAGGCTCCAGCGGATACGCTAATATACCGCGTCCTCGATAACCGCGAGGCATCTGATTTGTTCTTGGAATCACATGGACGTGGAAGTGCGGCACTACTTCGCCAAGCGTAAAAGTGTAAACCCGCTCGGCTGGAACCAGTCGGCGGATGCCCTTGGTAACGCGCTGAAGTATTTCTCCATAAGTTGTACATTCGCTCTCAGTCGCGTCAGCCATGTCCAAAAAGTGCCGTTTGGCTTCGATCAGGACGTAACCAACGATGTTTGTTTCGGCGGAATGTCTAACCAGCCAATCGTAATTCTCGAATATTGGTTGGGTATTTTTTTGCCTATCGCAGATCGGGCAGGGTTGATTTGATTGCATTATGTGTATTCTTATCCGTGGTTCCGTATGAATTTAGCACGAGCGCCGCAAATTAAAAGCTGGTATTCAAGATGAAAGCGTTTCGATTGATTTTTGTCGCTGCACTGTATGTGGTGCTAGGCATTTTTACACCCGTTTGTGCCGATGTAGTTCAGGATTTTAGTTCCGCCATAGTAATCAACAAAGATTCGTCCGTCGATATCACTGATTCCCTAGTTGTAGATTTTGGAAATAATCAGCGTCACGGTATCTTTCGGACGATTCCTGTGATGTATGACAGGTACGGCGTCTCTTACTCGTTGCCGCTGAAAGTAGTGAGTGTGACAACCGACTCTGGTGACCCTGAGCCTTTCCAATTTAGTCATCTAGGCAATGAAATGATGATCAAGGTTGGGGACGCCGGTCACACCGTTAGTGGTGCACATTTCTATCAAATTAAATTCAAGGTCGACCGGGCAGTGAATTTTTTCGATCAGACACCTGAGTTTTATTGGAATGTCACTGGCGACCAATGGCCTTACCCGATCACTCACGCCTCTGCCACTGTGCAGGTGCCAGCCACAATTAACCCCAAGGATATTAGAGCCACCTCGTACTTCGGAGTGACGGGAAGTAAAACGAATGCAAACACTTCAGTGGAAGGAACGATAGTCCGATTTTCGACTCCGGCGCCGTTGCAACCGGGAGAAGGTTTGACCATTGTGATTGGACTTCCGGCTGGGTCTGTGACGCCGCCTGCCTGGTGGAAAGAGTTTGCCCAATATTTGGCCGACTCGTGGCCGGCATGGCTGCTTCCTTCCGCCACTCTCGGGGTGATGTGGCTGTTGTGGTGGCACTCTGGTCGAGATGTTGATGGGAATCATCCGATTGCCGTCGAGTGGAGCCCACCAAAAAATCTATCTCCCGCTGAAGTCGGCACGCTGGTTGATGAATCTTGCGATATGGAAGACATCATCTCTACTTTAATCGATCTCGCTGTTCGAGGTCACCTGAAAATCTTGCAGACATCGAGCAAAACCTTAGTCTTCTTTTCAAACAAAGATTACGTTTTTACCAAAACCGATCCCCCTGCCGGCGAGAAGCTGTCGCCGCATGAAGAGGAGTTCTTGAAGGGGATCTTCGATTTTAATTTAGAGTCTGGTACAACAAACAACCTCAGTGATTTGAAGGCGAAATTCTATACCCACTTGCCTGAAATCAGGAAATATATCTATGAATCGCTGGCTACCAAGGGGCTCTTTCTTAAAAACCCCGAACGAGTCAGAGCTGAGTATCAAGCAATGGCGATCGCGCTTTTCTTGGTCGGAATTTGGACAGTTGTGCATCAGGCAACGTGGGGCTTTGGTATTTTGTTGTCTGGCGTGATCGTCTTTTTGTTTGCCAAAGCGATGCCGGCTCGCTCTGCCGCAGGTTCGAATGCAACCAGAGAGTGTCTTGGTTTTGCTCGTTTTGTGCGGATGGCTGAGAAAGATCGAATCAGATTGTTGGCAAAGGACGATCCCACCATATTTGGTCGATTGCTTCCGTATGCCATGGTGTTGGGCGCTGCAGACCAGTGGGCAAGCGCTTTTGAGGGGCTGATGACCGCACCGCCTGATTGGTACCAGACTTCTGGTTATGAAAATAGCCGTGCCTTTTCTGCTTCTGACTTCGTCAATGATCTGGGTAACGGAATGAGCATGATGCGCAGCACTTTTGCCTCGGTTCCAGCTAGCATCAGCGCCAGCGGTGCAGGTACTGCGGCAAGTGGTGATAGCGGCTTCTCGGATGGTTTCAGTGGTGGCGGCTTCGGTGGTGGTGGCGGCGGTTCCTGGTAAATTGATGTCATGAGAGAGTCTGATCGGACAAAATGTGGCCTTCGGGTTAGTGTTCGAGCATCAAAGTGGTAGAAATGAGATTATGATGTTGAACTGGCTGTTTGTTCGTGCAGCGAGCGAATGTTGGCGAGAGGAGTTTTGAATGTTCAAAAAGGTCCCAGGTTCTAAAAATTCAAGGATGAGCGGCATTAAGCGCGATGCATTCCTGCTGGCAGGCTCAGCGACGTTGCTCTCGATGCTATGCGCGATGCCTCCGAAAGCGGCTGCGGAAGAGTCCGTAACCCTGATCAGGCACTCCAATAAAGCAGCTGATTATTACAACGCTGGCGATTTCGGCCGAGCGCGCGACGAGTATCGCACTGCCATCGGCTTGAGCCCTAAAACTATCGAATATTACGAAGGGCTTGAAAACTCTTGTATTCGTTCAGGAGAGTGGGACCAAGTCGCCTTTGCCATTGAAAAAATTATCGAACTCGATCCCAAGAGACAACCGTCGCTGGCTTACGAGTACGGTCAAGCTCTCTATCACCTAAATAAGTTCGACGAAGCCGTTCCGTGGTTGAAGAAAGCTCTAATTTACGCCGACACGCCAGTAATTGCGTTCACTCCGAAAATTAAAAATATTGACATTGTTCCTTCTACACCGTACGTGCCACCACCGCCGCCCAAAGAAGAGAAGCCAGAGCCGCCAAAGGTACCTGAGCGTGCTCCGGAAACGTATCTTTTGAGTTATGACAATGCGATCAAGGCGGAATGTATTGTCATCGCTGAGTTTGAAGGACTGGAGAAGGGCGAGAAGGGCATTCAATGGAATCGTCCGCCGTTAGCTCATTATCACATCACCAAAAATCTCAAAGGACCACCTTTGAACAAGGCGTTGCCATTGAAATTCGAACTCCACGATTTCGTAGATCCGACCAAGCCAAGTGGCTGGAAATTTAACGAAAAGTCCTTGCCTGAAAAAGGCAGTAGCTGGATTCTATTCATCGAATTTGCGGTGCCGAAACGCGGCATGTTCGAAACTTTTCAAGGCTCATACGGACGCCAACCTGCAACTGACGATAATTTGAACAATCTTTATCAGTTGCTCGACAAGTTCAACATGCGCAATCCTAATAGCTAAGTGATTCGGAGGTCCTAGATGTTTTCCATGGTTAGTCGCTCAGCATTTTCGTTGGGTGTTGTTGTAACTCTATTAGCTGTTACTGCCAGTGCTAGTTTTGCCGAATCGGCAAAGGAAAAACGCGAAGCGATACACAAGTGCTTGCTTGCGATTTATTTGAGCCAACGTAAAACAGAGGCTGGTGGTGAATACCTGGCTCTGCTGGCCTCGAATCCTGCAGACGGAAAAATGCATTACGACTACGGCAATTTCTTATTGCGTGGTGGCAATGCAGCCGGTGCCACAAACCAATATAGATTGGCTTGTAAGGTTCAAGGACACGTTGCTGACTACCAGATTGGACTTGGAAATGCGCTGATGCGTAACAAGGACTATCGTGGTGCAGTAGTTTCCTATCGCCGTGCCGTGGAAATCGGCGGAGCGACCGGAAGTCAGAGTGCAGCTCAATTGTTGCAACAGGCTCAACAATATGTGCAACAGCAAGAGCAGTACGAAAATTACAAAAAGCAGCAAGCTGAAAATCAGTAGAGCATAGAGTCACCAGTCCCTGCTATCAGTAGCGCAGGTGGTGATTGCTACTAGGCTGGCTGCTAGACGTTGCTGCTTGCAACCACTGCTGGATCCGCATCGTCCAAGACGATTCTTTTTCTGCCCGCGCGTTTCGCTTCGTACAATCTTTTGTCAGCTGTCTGAAGCAGCTCGTAGACCGATTCTCCGTCTTCGGGGAAACTAGCTAGTCCGCCACTGAAGCTGACGTGGAATTCCTTGCCTTCGTCGCTGACGAAAGTCATTTCGCTGAATTCGTCGAGAACACGCACCACTGCTGCATGCATTGTTTCTTTTGCTTCTCGTCTGAAGGCGAGAATGAACTCTTCGCCTCCCCATCTTCCGCGCAAGTCATCCACACGGAATCTTCTTGAGAGCAGCTGTCCGAGCCCTGCTAGCACTTTGTCGCCGGCAAGGTGACCGTATGTGTCATTCACTTTTTTGAAGTGATCGACGTCGAGCAAGCACACAGAAAAACTTGATTTCAATCGTTGCGCTTCTGCAATCATCCCCGTAAGATGCTCTGAGAATGCACGCCTTAGTAGCAATCCCGTAATCGTGTCTTTGTCGGAACGTTCTTTCAAAAGTTTCGATCTGTCCAGGCGAACTTTGACGCGAGTGAGCAATTCTTCGTTGACGACAGGCTTGGGAAGGTAGTCATCACCGCCCGATCGGAAGGCTTCAACGCGCGCATCAACACCCGTCTGCCCGGTCAAAAAGATAATCGGCAAATCTTGCCAGCGCGGTACTTGTCGCAACATGCGACAGACTTCAAAGCCGGTTATGCCAGGCATCATTACGTCCAAAAGCAGCATGTCGGGCGGGAAGTCCTGCATCACGTCGAGGATTTTTGTCGGGTCCAGCAAGGTGCGAACGATCATGCCTTCGTTGCGCAAAGTCAGCGCCACTGTGTTGGCAAAAAACTCATCGTCGTCTGTGATCAAAACACGTGGACGTCCGCCTTGCCTGATGGCGACGAGATGTTGCACTGCTGTCTCCAGCGAATCCGATTGCAACGGCTTATCCAGATACAATGACGCACCGGCGTGCGCAGCTTCAACGCGATCTTTTATGAAAGCGTCACCAGAAATAAAGGCCAACGGTAAATTCTCATACCCAGGCAATTCTCTTAGTTGCCTAGCCAGTTTGAACGATTCTTCAGGAGCATCGCTGACTACATTCACTAGCGCTGCATCGAGTGGCAATAGGCATGCCTTGTTTAGCGCTTCATCAACATTTAGCGCTTTGACTATTTCTACAAGGCGCTCTCTGCCAAGTTCTTCAATGAGATTGAGGAATTCCTGATCGCTGTCGACAACAAGAATTCGTGCCATTGCCGGTTCGTGTTCAGCAGGCTGATCATCTTTTCCGGCCACTACCTGGGCGACTTCGCGGGCTTCCATTTCGCCCGCGGCCTGAGCTTCTAGCAACTTTCGATCGATTTCAGCCCAGGAAATTTGTTGTTCTTCATGTGACTTCGTCGGCATCGCCACAGCTGCAGCTTCGATAAATGCCATGGCTTCGCCAACTAATCTGAAGCCTAGAGAACCGCCTGTTCCCTTGATTTTATGCGCTTGTGCACGCACTTCACCAACTAGATCTTGATCATTCGGACTGGTCTTTGCTTTTTGAATTGCAGCAGAAAGATCGTTCAGTTTAGTCGGCAACATGCGCGCGTACTTGGTAACGAGCGCGAGAAACATTGTTTCGAAATCTTTGAGCTTACCGGCTTGAGCACCGGCGCTTTCGGCGAATTGTCCTTCGATTTGAGCGCCGAAAACGAATGGAATTACCGGTTTATGAACTATCAACGAAATGCCGAGATCGTTTTCGAGTTTCGCCTTGTTGATTTGTACGTCTTTTTGCGATTGTCCGACGAAAACGCAGCGAACGTCGTTGCCCTTCTGGCGAACCTCGCTGATCCAGTCGATGCCAGTCTGATCCGGCAAAGGTCCGCAGACGATGACCAAATCCAGGTTTTCTTTGTTGAGCGCTTCCCAGCCTTTCTCGCCACTGTCGGCTTGTAAAACCTTGTGGCCGCGACCTTCTAGAACCGATGCCATCAGTTTGCAAAACTGCTTATCGTCATCTAAAAGTAGGATGTTTTTGCCCATCAGGCGCCTGTATGCCTCGTCCTTTGCAAACAGTATACCCAGGAAGTGCCGTAGTTATGGGCTTAGCCCAATTGATTGACGGCTAACGGTGATATTCTTGCTCACCGGCAGATAATCAGGTCTATTTCCCCTTTGCTCGTGCGCTGCCATCAGTTTGCCAAATTTGCACTCTAAAGTAATAGGGTGCAGTCAATCGTCTGGGTTTTGCAGGTGAGGAACCAATGAAAGTTCAAACTATCCGCATTGAAGTTGTCGAGGAACAGCCGCAAGAGATACACGCTGAGCACGTCGAACTATTGCCGAACCGAGATTTGGCGGTGATGACGATGACGTGTGTAGGTCTAGACCGACAGTCCGAGTCGTGGATTTGTAGCACCATGCATAGTGCCTATCAAGAAATTCGAGATAGACATCCGCAATTGGTGAGTGGTCTGCGTCATACGATATTAAAAACACGAAACTATGGTCAATGGCGCATTGAGGAGTTTGAAGGCTAGCTGTCTTAAAGAATAGCCTCCGACCGCTACAGATAGCCTAAGACTTCTTTTTCATACGTTTCCAGCGTGCTGCTGAATCGCCTTCGTAGTTGTGTACGTCGGCTTTTGTGATGCCGCTTATCTCGAGCCCGAACTCGTCGTTGCTTGCCTTTTCGACTTCGAGGTAGTTGTGCAGCAAATAGCGAATCACTTGCTGTGTTTCGGCACCAATGGCGATGTCAAGTTGGGCGCGTTTCAATTCTGCCTGATCAACAAAGCCATCTTTGTTGACGTCTAATTTGTCGAAAGTTGTGTTGAATATTTTTTCGACATTATTCGGTCCCAAAATATCTGACAGATGTCTCTGCAAATCTTCTGCTCGTCGGTAGATAGATTTGATGGCAGGATTGTCTTGAATTAATGCGTCAAGACCGGCGCGAAAAACATCATCGCAGGCGTCTTTCGCTTCCGGAATTGCTTCGTGTCGCGCATAAAATCCAGCTAGTTGCATGCGCGTCAAAAATGGAAGCGCGATCAACTCATGATATGCACTTTCAATGGCCTCAAGGCTGGCGACATTTTGGTTGCTTTCGAAATTTTCAGCGGCGTGTTTGACCACATGTTCTTGGGCAAGATTGCTCTGAAAGTGCGATTTGTATTCTGCCAGCGGCAATGCATCCGCAGCACGGATTGCATTTTTGAATTCGCTTTCGGCTTTGCGGAAGTCTGCCGCCAGCTCGTGCTGCTGCGCCAATTGGCAGTGTTTGTATGGGTTATCGACTTCGAAATTATCGGTCATTGCCCGCAGCTCAAACTATTTTCTTGGATTAGGCCAATTCAGTTCTTCCATTGCTTCATCAAATCCAACCCGGCTGCGGCTGCAGTAGTTCAGGGCAATGATGCATTGCTCGACTTTCATTTTGCCGACATGAATCAGTCTTATACAAATCAACGCTGCATCATAGGTTTTGCTCTCGAGCTTTCCAGCAGATTTGAGAATTTGAACCATGTCGCCACCATGCTTCGAACGCACAGCCTGTGCGGATTTTAAATCGGTTTCGCTGAGCAGAGCAGCTTTCTGGAGCAGGTCGAATGTAGCGTGCATTTCCCGTTGTTTTACTGGATCGACTGCTGTACCCTTAGAGCCGGAGCTTGCGCTAGCTGATGGTGCACTGCCACCACCACCGGTTTGTCCAGGTGCCGGTTTAGGTTTGCTGCTGGCCACTTTTCCAGCCTTAAAATCGGTCGGACTTAAATAATCATCAATGGATGCACCCATCGAATGCAGCCGCTTCAGTGCGTCGTAAGCTTGTTCTTGGTCCATCTTTTCATCGCGCACCAATTCTTGAATCTTCAAAGCTGCGTTCAAAGTTGGTGATGTCACCAATCCAGCTTCGACAAGCAATGTGCCGAGCATAACATTGGCGCGTTTGTCCATCATGTTGTAATCGATCGGTCTCAGGTCGGAGTCGCCTGAAGCCTTCGCTGGTGCGTTTGCGAATTGAGATTGTTGCTGAGGCTGCGGCGCGAAGCCGCTTTGCCACGGTGAGCCCTGGTTGGGATTCTGTTGAGGCTGCTGCTGCTGCTGTTGCGGATGCTGTTGCGGATGCTGTTGCGGCTGGTGCGGTGGATAGCCGGGCTGCTGCTGCTGTGGCTGCGGGTATTGTGGATATCCTGGCGGTGGGTATCCTGGCATCTGCTGCGGGTAACCTTGCTGTGGATAGCCCTGCGGATAGCCTTGCGGCGGTGGATAGCCTTGAGGCTGCTGTGGATAGCCCTGCTGGGGCTGCGGGTAACCCTGTGGCTGCGGGTATCCTTGTGGCTGCTGGTGAAGACCAGGCGGCGGAGGGATTGGCTGTTGAGGTGGCGGTGGCGGAGGAGGTGGTGGTGGCGGCTCGGCTCTCGTATCTACCGGCGCCAAGTCGTGGTCGCCTTTGGGTCTCAACTCATCTGGAATTCTTGACCCTGCTTGACTACCAGACTCCACGGACATCGACAAAACGTCAAACATCAACTGCACATCAGTCGGTGGAAACGTCTGGCTCCAGTGCATTTTAGATTCGTTGGCGTTCTCCTCGTACAAAGTCCACAACGGAAATTCAGCTTTTCCTTCCCACTGAACCATGAGCATGAACTGCTGTTTGGGAATGTTTGTCGTCCATGGTTGTTCGACAATCAATCCCCTCCTTTGCACGGCGGCGTCGAACTGCGCCTGAATTGCCTTGATGCCTGGCATGGTGGCGGCGACTGGCAATCTCTGACGGTTGGAGGCTACGGGTTGTTCTTCTTTTTTTGGTTTATACATTTTGTCGGGATGCTATAAAAAGGCGGAAATTAACGGTGATGCAATTTGCTCTCGCCTGGCAACTGGGCTGGGTCGAGTAGTCGGAACAATACCAGGTTTGGCGGCAGTCTGCTCTGTATCCGTGTCTGGACTGGCAGCCGCCATATCCGTCTATTCCCCGGGTGAGAGCTCGACTAACCTAAGTTTTTAGTTGTTTGCCTTGCGAAGTGATGCTTTTGCATTTTCACTGTGGGGAGAAATTTGCTTTCAATCCAGACCAACAGTCCAAATAACTGTTTTGCAAAAGTTCTGAGTTGAGAGCGTATTCGGTTGGATGAAAAATCAGCGAACTCTCAAACATAAACGCCAATGTGTCGGCTAGATATTTGGGCGCCAACTCTGCAGCGCTTGCACGTGCGAATGTCTCTGCATCGGGACCATGAGCTGACATGCAGTTGTGCAAGCTGCCTCCACCAGGCACGAAGCCCTCTTCTTTTGCATCATACACGCCGAAAATCAGGCCCATATATTCGCTCATCATGTTGCGATGGAAATACGGCGGTCTGAATGTGTGTTCGGCGACAAGCCATCGGGGCGGGAAAATCACGAAGTCGACGTTGGCGAATCCGGGCACTTCCGATGGGGATGTGAGCACTGTAAAAATCGAGGGATCCGAATGATCGAAAGTGACAGTGTTGATCGCTTGAAACAGACTTAAGTCGTATTTATAGGGAGCGTAGTTGCCGTGCCATGCCACTACATCTAGTGGCGAGTGCTGCAACTGAGTGGCCCAGAGCTGACTGTTGAATTTCGCAATCAATTGTTGCGGTCCGTCAAGATGCTCGTACTTAGCGACTGGGCTTTGAAAATCTCTGGGATTGGCCAACCCGTTCGAGCCAATTACACCGAGTGGCGGCAGGCGTAGCGGTGGTCCGTAGTTCTCGCAGATGTAACCACGGGCGGGGCAATCATGTAGTTGTACTTGAAACTTAATGCCGCGAGGAATAACCGCAATTTCTCCCGGGGCAATGTCGATGTCACCAAATTCGGTGCGCATGCGCAACGCACCGGACTCCGGAACAAAGAGCAGCTCGCCATCAGCGTTATAGAAGAAGCGTTCATGCATCGATTCATTGATCGAGTAAATGTGAGTGGCACATCCTCGCCAACTGGCGCCATCACCATTGCCCGCTATCGTGACAACGCCGTCGATGAAATCGGTCGGCTCTGTCGGTGCAGGTAATGGATCCCAACGCAGTTGCTCAGGCGAAGTGAACGCTTCGGTGAACGGCTTACCACGCCACAATCCCTGGTTGTACTTGGTAAATTTCGAGTGCAAAACAGAAGGGCGTATGCGATATAACCAACTGCGTAAATTCTCCGAGCGATTGGCGGTGAAGGATGAGCCGCTTAACTGTTCGGCATATAATCCACGCGCTACTCTCTGGGGAGAATTTTGCCCTTTCGGCAAAGTCCCCGGCTCAGCCTCACTTTCGAAGTGATTGCCGAACCCACTTTGATATTGCAAAACCCCTTTCTTCACGAATTCGCGATACCTTATGGTCTAACAAAAATAGCTTTTGCTTTCTGTTCCATTTTGTCTGCTTCGCCTGTTCGTCCAGCGGCGCGCAACATTTTTGCATAGTTGTCAAGGACTGGAATCAGTTCCTTGTGTAAAGGTCCGAATGCTTTGTCATTCACCACCATCGCCTGCTTGTAAAGCGGCTCGGCGTCCGGGTAACGCCCTTGCTGTCTCAGGCAATTTGCTAAATTTACGCAACTAATTGCAACTTTCGGGTCGAAGGTGCCGAGTTTTTCTGCTTCCTGCAAAGCCAATCGAAATGCCTGTTCTGCGTCTGCGGACTTTCCAGATGACATCGCCTGTTGTCCTGACAAGTTGTATCGTTCCCACATGATCTGTTCCTCCATAGGTTCCAATGCCGTGCGGACCGAGGTACTCTAAGCATACAAGGCGCCGTTTACAAAACAGATGCGTCGGGTTAGATAATAATCTTCAGAGCGCTAAATTAACAAATGAATCCCTTGAACGAAAACCAAAAATTATTTCTCTGGACAGGCATCTTTGTGATTGTTGCCATGGGGCTTTATCCGCCCTGGAAATTCATTAACGAAACACCGACGTCCTTTGGTTTTCTTTATGCGCCCCCGACGGGACCAATCAAACTAGATATCTCGCGTCTGTTAGTTGAATGGAGTTTGGCTGGATTTGTCACGGCTGGTCTGATTGCATCTGCGCAAACTGCCACCAAAAAAAACAAAGCTGATTCTTCAACGGACTCGCAGTCCATTGTCAATCAAGAACCGCCAAAAGTTGCTTCATCAAAATCTAGCCAACACTCGAAAACGGCAACGAATGGTGCAACAAAATCGATCAAGTTTCCTCAGACTTCGCTTGGCGAAGTTCTGGTCGAATCGGAAGATGATCCTGATTACTGGGAAGGTTTAGGTGAAGCCCGTGGCACCGTTAAGATTCCCTCTGGTAGCAATGTTCAACTGGAAGTGCGCAAGGAAAAACCGATGCATCTCGTCGGGCTTAAAGAATTGGATCCACACGCATTGCAATCGATTGATTTTAGCGAGAGCGAAGTTGAAGATGATGACATCCAATACTTGCTTCACTTTAGCAAGCTGCACGAAGTGGATTTATCGCATACAGCCATCACTGACGAAGGTATTGAACAGCTCGCTAAGCTGCATTCACTGAAAAAGATCTGGCTCGACAATACGAAAGTCACTGACGCCGCTCTGGATAAATTGAAAGCACTACAGGGACTTACAAAAGTTTCGTTGACCGGAACCGATATCACTGAGTCGAGTATTCGCGAGGCGAAAAACGCATTTCCAAAGAACTGCGAGATTATTATGGCTAGTGGCATCCCGGCTTAACAGGCGCCTTCTCCACGGTAGGTAGAGATTGAGTTCTGAGTCAGAAGATATTCAAAAAGCGACTGATACCACTCGAATTTGCCTTGCATGTGGGAAAGATTTTGGTCCTCAATCGCAATTTTGTCCAATCGATGGAAGCCCTCTCACACCCCTCAGTTCAGACCCTTTAATCGGCAGTTTCTTTGCCGAAAGATATCAGATCATTTCGCAGTTAGGCAAAGGCGGAATGAGTTCGGTCTATAAAGCCAAACACACTTTGATGGACCACATCGTCGCCATCAAAATTTTGGTAGCCTCAGATGTACCAAGCCTGAAGCGCTTTCAACTAGAAGCGAAACTGGTCAGCAGTCTCAAGCACCACAACATCGTCACCGTATATGACTTTGGAGTTTCATTCAAAGGGCAACCATATCTGGTGATGGATTATCTTGAAGGCAGCAACCTTATGGAAGAGATTCGTCGGGAAAAGCGTCTCGATTTAGTACGAGCCACATGGATTTTCTGTCAGGCTTGTGACGCTCTCAATTTAGCCCACAAGCGGGATTTGATTCACCGTGATTTGAAGCCGAGCAATTTCATGCTGGTTGACGAAGAGCAGCATGATGACGTCGTAAAGTTAGTTGACTTCGGAATCGCCAAGCATCTGGCTATGCCTGTTTCCGAGGCTGCTCAATTGACGCAAGCGGGTCAAGTTCTCGGCAGCCCTCTCTACATGAGTCCTGAACAGTGCACAGGAAACCGCCTGGATGCTCGCTCTGACATCTATTCTCTCGGCTGCGTCATGTACGAAACTTTAACCGGCCGACCGCCGTTGATTGGTATTGATGTGTTCGATACCATTCAGCGTCACATTCATGAGACGCCACGATCCTTTGCCAGTGTGGATCCTGAGCTGGTTTCGCTTCCGGAACAGATCGAAGTAATAGTTCTGAAGTGCCTAAAGCTTGATCCAGGCGATCGATATCAGACGATCCTTGAGCTGTGGACAGACCTTGAACTGTTTCGCAATACGCTGCGTCCCGCCAAAAATGCTACGCAGACTGGCATACCCGCGATTTCGCCAATTCAAGTCACCTCATCAAATGCGATCCGCACTGTTACGCCTGCTGCAGAGACTACTGCGGCTAAATTTTCCTGGTCGCCTGTGATTGCTGCGGTGTCGACAGCTGTAGCAGCTGCTGTTATGTTCTATTTCTTCCATCCGCAATCTACTGCCGATCATGTCAATTCGACGCTGCCACAGTGGAAAGAATTGAATGAAAAAGGAGAACAAGAGTACAGTCAAGGACACTATCCGTCTGCGCAAAAGTTGTTCAGAGATGCGTGCACCGTCGCTGAAGGCTTCGACGGGCAGGACCCTCGTTACGCAACCAGTCTGAACAATCTGGGCAATGTTTATTTTAAGGAAGATTTCTATCCGGAAGCTGAGCGCTCAATTAAGAAGGCTTTGTCTATTCGCCAAGATATTTTTGGAAAAAATGGTCTTCCTGTTGCCGACAGTATGAATGATCTGGCGATGGTGTATTTCGCCGAAAACAAAGCAACTCAAGCGGAGCCCTTGCTCAACAAGGCACTATTGATCCGCAAAGCGAGCGCTGGCGTCGGAAGTCTTGAGTACGCCGATAGTTTGAAAGCGATGGCCGCTATCTACAATAAAACTGGTCGCGTAGACCAGGCTATGAAGTTGTTGCAGACGGCCCTGGCGACACGCAAGAAACAGTTGGGGCTGAACAATCCAGACGTTGCCGATGCTGAAAACAGTCTGGCGATGGATTATCAAATCAAAGGTGATCTGAAACGAGCTCGAACATTGTACAAGGAAGCCCAGACCATATTAACCAAATCTGTTGGAGCCAGCCATCCTCTCGTTGCCGACAGTCTGGTAGGTTTGGGCAGCATCGCTTTCTTACAAAATAAGTTCGACGAGTCAGAACAGCTATTCAATCAGGCTCTAAAAATTCGGCAGCAATCGCTCGGTGAAAAAAATCTACGCACCGGTGAAATACTTTCTTGTCTTGCTGTGCTGAAAGAGGCTGAGGGGCAGTCAGCAGCGGCGGCTCCTCTCTTTAAGCAAGCTCTGGAAATTAAGCAGGTTGCCCTTGGACCTGATAGTCCAGAGGTTGCCAGAAGCCTGAAAATGTATGCGCAATGCTTGCGAAAAATTGGTAAAGACGACGAGGCCATAAGGTTAGACAAACGCATCAAAGAAATCGAGGCGAGTAAATCTTAGCCTGTTCAAGTTAGGTTCGGTGTTCGGATCGTGGGGCTGATGCGTTAAAATGGGTATATTGACTGAACGCTACGTCGGCGGTGAGGATTAAAAACGCATGCCTTTATTCGATTCCCTGAGCACTACTCAAATTCATCGACTACCGAAAATGAATTCGGTACCGACAACTGATGACTTGCGCTATGCGATCGCAGAAGGTCAAAAGAGAATTGGCAAGACAATCGAATTGCCGTTTGAGCACCCGCACAATCATCAGTTCTTTGTCGTCAAGCTCAATTTGTCGATCGGCAATAAAAACCCGCCATCTTGGAGTCTGCAGAGGGGCGATGGACCAAACGCAATCAGGCTGTGGAACCGTGGTTCTGAAGATGTTTTGATGGTGCAAAACAAAATCAAGATCGATGCGCAGTATGTTCCGGTAGAAGGGGAAGAACAGGTGTTGGTACCCTCACAACCAATGTCACTGCAGGTCAATATCGGCAGCGGCGGATTGGACATGGACAATCCTCTTTCGCCCGGTGTAGCAGGCGATCCAGCGGATCCTTCAGCTCCCGCACCACAGAGCAACTTTTACGCGCAAGCAAATCAGAATGCGATCAACGCGTTCCAAGCGCCACCACAGATAGCACCAGCTCCATCTGACAATTGGGTGGATGGGTTGATTCAACCACCGGTATTCAACGCCACCGCATCTAAAACTAATATTCCAGCTCTCCATGTGGGCACTGCTCCTGCCGTTTCCAGCCCGCCTAGACCGGCAGCTCCGCTGCCTCTCGATCAGATGCCTGAAAACATGCAGGCAGCGCCAGCTCAGTCAGTACCTGCCCAGCCCGCTGCCCCTGCGGCTCCTACTCCAGGAGTGCCGCTGCCGCCGCCGATCAAGCTGGATGTGACTTTGATCGACAAGATCGCAGCGGCAATGATCGATCCGGCAACGGGAATGCATTCGTTTGCGGCGTTTGTATATTACCTATTCCGAGAACAGGCTTTGTTCCGCCGAGCCGGCACGCCTTATGCTGTGGTAATTTTCGAAGTTGCTCTGAGAATAGGCAATGAAAATGTGTCGTTGCCGGGGATTGCCTTGCCGGCTATTATCGATCGCGTTAATACTGTCGCCACTGAGTTCGATATCGTCACCCATTTGAGCGGTGGTGAATTCGCTGCTCTTCTACCCGGATTAGGCAGTGAAGCAATTACCGAATGGGCTCGGAACTTGCATTCCGCCGTCACGAGTGAACCCCTGACAGCAGGAAATCGAAGCGAAAGCGTCTTGGCTGCCATTGGAATGGCAACATTACCCCAAACTTGCGACGATCCAGAAGTGCTAATTGCCGCAGCCCGACAGGCAAAAGAAACCGCCAAAACAATGGTAAACCCAATCCTACTATTCCCATCGTAGACGGCACAAGCACTCGTAGCGAAATCGAGCGCCGGCTTTCAGCCAGCTCGGGGCGCCTGTTTTTGAAGCGGCACCGTGCCTACTCTCTGCCCACTTCTACTTAGAACTATTCTGATTATTAACCAGTTCCCGTGCCCGCTCAGCCGCTTTCACCACAGCTTTGATCAGCGTTACCCGCAGCTTGCCCTCTTCCAGCTCCATGAGCCCGTCAATTGTGCAGCCTGCTGGAGTGGTAACCATATCTTTCAACAAAGCTGGGTGTGCATTTGATTCAAGAACCATGCGTGATGCACCGTACATCGTCTGTGCGGCCAGCAAAGTGGATACTTCTCTGGAAAGTCCCAACTTAACACCAGCTTCTGCGAGAGATTCGATCACTACATACAGATACGCCGGTCCACTTGCCGACAGCGCGGTGACGCCATCCATCAAGTTCTCGTCGACAAAAACTGTTTTTCCAACGCAGTCGAAAATTGCCTCAGCAATTTCTTTGTGCTCGCTCTTCGCATGCTTGCCGAGACACAACCCTGTCATGCCGGCGTTCATCACGCTGGGAGTATTTGGCATGGCGCGAACTACTGGTATTTCTTTGGTTAGTCGTTCTTCAACGAAAGCGGTAGTCACCGATGCCGCCACTGAGATCAACAGTTGATTCGGTGTCAATTGATCGGCGATTTCGCGCACTACTTTATCCATGTTCTGCGGTTTTACGGCAATTATGATGATGTCTCGGTCTTTGGTTAACTGACGATTGTCCAGCGTGGTACTAATTCCCAGTCTCTCTTGGACTCGAACGATAGAGGCTTCATGATGAACACTGCCGGTGATATCGGTGACATCTAAATCACTTTGCTTGAGCAGACCAGAGATGAGCGCCTCACCAAGCTTGCCGACTCCGATCACACCAAGTTTTTTGCCCTTCAACATTGCTTATTTTCCTGTTTCGGCTGCCTGTGTAAATCTCGATGAGTAAATTGTTTCGCATCCCTACCGACATAGTCTGCCACTATATGTCCGTCACCGATGAGTTTGTACTTGTACGTCACCAGTCCTTCAATGCCGACTGGACCACGAGGGTGTTGCTTTGCCGTGCTGATGCCAACTTCGGCACCAAAGCCGTATCTGAATCCATCGGCGAAGCGAGTCGAGGCGTTCAGATAAACTCCAGCGGAATTGACTTGAGCGAAAAATTTGTCGAATGTTTTCTGGTTTTCTCCCACCATCGTCTCAGTATGACCTGAACCAAATTCATTGATGTGCTCGATTGCCTGCTCCAGATCTTTTACCACTTTGACGGCAACAATCAAGTCACCATATTCGGTGCCCCAGTCGTCTTCGCTAGCTGGCGATGCATCGCTTTCCGGGCCCGCAAATTTCAATGATTGGCAGTCGCATCGCAGCGATACCTTCCGCTCATTCAGCTGTTTAGCCAGTTTCGGGATCAATTGAGGGGCGATCGATTCGTGTATCAAAATTGTTTCTGCTGCATTGCATGCCGCTGGATATTGAACCTTTGCATCGCAGATAATTGATATTGCTTTATCGAAGTTGGCAGATTCATCGACATAGACATGGCAAATGCCTTCTGCATGACCGAGAACAGGAATGCGTGTGTTGTCTTGAATGAATCGCACCAGCGAATTTGAACCACGTGGAATCACCAGGTCTACAAATCGGTCCGCCTTGAGCAGTTCTTGTACGTCAGCGCGTGATTCTAGCAAGACTATGCAATCGCCTGGCAATCCAGCGCGCTGTGCGGCTCTCTTCAAGCAGTCAAATAAAATGCGATTTGAGTGTTCAGCTTCAGCGCCGCCTTTGAGGATGACTCCATCTCCGCTCTTCAGACACAGCGACGCAATTTGAGGTAAAGCATCAGGACGAGCTTCAAAGATTACGCCAATCAAGCCAATTGGACAGGTGACGCGTTGGAGTTCTAAATTTTTGTCGAGCTCTCGATCCAAATCGATTTTGCCTAGAGGATCGGGCATTTTTGCTAGTTGGCGAATCCCCGCCACAACTGACGAAAGCTTGCTGTGGTCAAGTTTAAGCCTCTCCAGCAGTGCTTGATTGATTTTTCCTTCGGCCACTAGACTGGCCGCGTGCTGCAAATCTTTTTTGTTCTCTTCAAGAATCTCGGCTTCGTGCGTGGCGATTTCAGCAGCTATTGCCAACAATGCTTCGTCACGGTCGGTGGCAGAGGTGCCAGCAAGAACGTTTGCAGCCAGCTTAGCATTTTTCGCCAAAGTCAAAACAGAAGCGATGCTGCGGGTAGTTGTGCCCGTCGTTTGATTTTCTGTTGAACCTGTCATCGCGCCACCTGTTAGGCTTCCAAGAAAGCGATATTATCACGGGTAATCAAAGCATCATAGTTTCTGCTTTCGATAACTTCATCAATTCGATCAGAATGCATGCCCGAGATCTTTTTCGCTTCGACGCTTGAGTAGTTGACGATGCCGCGTGCAAACTCGTTGCCTGACTCGTCGAGCACGCTCACCACGTCACCCCGGTCGAAGTTGCCGCGAACCTCAGTGACTCCGGCTGGCAGCAAGCTGGCTTTCCTCTTCAACAAGGCATCTTCGGCACCTTTGTTGATCACGATTGAGGCTTTGACTGTGGTCGCAAAAGCGATCCACTTTTCCTTGCCGCTGCGCAAGGCGTGCGGAAGAAAGATGGTACCCAAATCTTCGTAAGCGAATATTTTTTCTATCACGTTTGGAATTTTGCCACCGGCAATTATAGTTGCGCAGCCAGATTGTGTGGCTACCCGAGCTGCAGCCAACTTGGTTTTCATACCGCCCCGGCCGACTTTGGATTTTTCGCCTGCAGCTAATGCTTCGATTTCTGGCGTGATATTTTCTACGACTGTAATCAAATTGGCGCCCTCATCAGAGCGTGGATCTGCAGTATACAAGCCTTCTACATCGGTTAGGATGACGAGGAGGTCGGCGTCGATTTTGCTGGCAACCAGTGCAGAAAGTTTGTCGTTGTCACCAAAATTGACTTTGAAATCAGACGAATTTCGCAGTGGTTCCAATTCGGCCGTAGAAACCGTATCGTTTTCGTTGAAGACTGGAATGGCTCCCATCGATACAAGTTCAGCGATCGTACTTCTCAAGTTCAGATAACGTTGGCGGTTGGAAAAATCTTCTTCTGTCAGCAAGATTTGTGCGGCAGTGATCCCCAATCGATCGAATGCGTCTGAATAAAGCGCCATCAATCTTCCCTGTCCAACGGCTGCACAAGCCTGTTTCTGGGGAAGTAATTTCGGTTTGCTGCCGTATCCGAGCTTTTGCGAACCGAGTCCTACAGCTCCAGATGTGACCAGCAAAACCTCTCGACCACTTTTTTTTATGGCCGCTAATCCTTCGATGAAAGAGTAAAAACGACTTAGAGCGATCCCACCTTCGTCCCGCATGAGCACTGCGGTTCCGAGCTTGACAACCACTCTTCTAGAACGCTTGATTAATTCGGTGCGGTCAAGTTGTGTCATTGTCTGTCTTCTAGAGTCCTCTAAGCGTCTGTATTCTACTAGCTTTTCATGCCATGCAATCTAGCCGATTTGGAGGTTGCCAAGAAAAAATTAGCTTGAGTTTGGTGGCACTTAGACTTAGTATTAAGTTGGTCTTAGGTGTTGAGGTTGTAAACGTGAATGTTATTCGACTAACTTCGTCAGCAGAGCTCGGCTCTCTCGAAGACTTGAATCCTGAAAAGCGAATGACCGTTGCTGATATTCGCAGTTTGCGCAGAAAAGCACATGCACAAACAAAGATGCAATTTTCGGTTGCTCGGGCAATCGCGAATGCCATCGCTTATTTAAAGAACACCGTGAACGAGATGATTGCGCAGCGCAACATCAATGTGATTTGCAGCTCGAGCAATCGATGCTTAAAAACTGAAGATCAAAATTACACTGCTGTGTAGAACCATCCGCGGTGCCGGTAAGGTGCCGCTGGGTCTGCAAAAGTAGCGAAATGCTAACAAACAAAAGAGCGCCAAAAGGCGCTCTTTCGTCATGCATAGACTCTCCGTCTGCTACTCAGTACGTGTGCATTCCAGTTCGGCGACGTGCGTATCCAATCTTGCCATGTATACGTCATCGGCGAGTTCGAAAAGATCTTCGAAGTCCTCGATCTCCAAGTCTGTCCACGCCTTCTCGTTCGACTCAACGATTGTGAGGTGTCTGACTGGTTTCTTAAGCGCTTTCATCTCCACTTCCATTCTAGTTATTTCGGAACCCTGTACTTCCTGCAACTGGTTGACGAAAATAATTAGGAGAGGTTTCCGGAATCGAGTTTTTTCTGCGCCACCATATTTAGTTATCAGACCGAAGAATGATCTTGCCAATTGACTTCCTCATTTCCAGTAATTCGTGCGCCTCTTTCGCCTGTGCTAGTGGCAATACATTATCGATGCGAAGGTTGAGCCAACCTTCTTGAATTCCTTTCAATACATCGTTGGCTCGATATAGAAGTTCTTCACGAGTGAGCAGGTAGTTGAACAATGAGCCACCAGCTACGGTGATTGACTTTGCTTGCAAGCTGTTTGGTGCAATTGGCTCAGCAGGACCACTGGCGGAGCCAAAAATGACCACAGTGCCACGTCTGGCTGCCGCGTCGAGGTTTCCAGCGAAAGTGGTTTTTCCTACGCCATCAATAATCAATTCAACACCCTCGTCATTTGTCAGGCGTTTGGTGGCATCGACAAAATTCTCCTTGTTGTAGAAAATGATTTCGTCTGCACCGGCGTCTTTCGCTGCCGTAGCCTTCGCTTCGGTCGAGACTGTGCCGAGCACCCGAGCGCCCAGGTGCTTCGCCCATTGCACGAGCAGCAACCCCATCCCACCTGCCGCTGCGTGAATCAAAACGGTGTCACCTTTTTTCACTTTGCGGAATTCATGGATCAGATAATGTGCCGTCATTCCTTGCAAAGGAAATGCTGCACCTTGTTCGAAAGAAAGTTTTTCCGGCAATGGAATCAAACTATCCGCTTTGACGAGACTGCCTTCTGCGTATGCGCCCGGTTGAGATGTATATGCAACGCGATCTCCGGGCTTGACAATGCAGACGTCGGGTCCCACTTCCTCGACTACTCCTGACCCTTCGAGACCGGGCGTGTAAGGTAGTTTGACTGGATAATCGCCTCGACGCTGATAGATGTCGATGAAGTTTAATCCAGATGCCATCAGCTTGACGCGTGCTTGCCCCGGACCCGGCTTTTGCAACGACAGCTCGGTGAACTGCATCACGTCAGGACCGCCGTGTTTTTCAATTACTATACCTTTCATCGAATTCTCCTGAGATGGACCATCGAGCCAATTTCTATCACATTGAGGGCACGGTAACCTAACAGGAACCTGCATATTTGGGCGTTTCAGGCTTCACTAAGCGTTACGCTAGTGAGTCGGTTATCTCAGAAAACGGCTGGGTATGTTTTAACTGTTGGATGCAGGATCTCAGGGTCTTAGACCTGTTTGGAGAAGTAAGGATGCGATTTAAAACAATTTTGACCATTGCTGTGTGCTCTTTGGGGTTAACGGCAATGCCGGCGTTTAGTCAGGGCAGCAATCAAGCGATCTTTCAAGATGAGAGGCAGATGGAGTTGGACAACCAGGCTAAGGTGAATGGTTTATCCGACCAGGAGCGACAGGCTGCAGCAGCTGCAGCGGCTAACGATGCTAAGAATGAGCCCTATCGAATGTACGCTGAGAAGAGAATTGCTCAGCTGATCCAGCTGAAAATGCATGGTGGCTCGCCGACTCGAACATACGCCAATCGCACCGGCGATTTGCATGCTTTGGAAAATTGGGTTCAGGCTGATAACAAAACTAGAGCGGCAGAACAAGCTCGAATTAAGCAGTTGGATCAGGCAATTGCCAATTTGAGAGAGTCGGAAAATGTAGACCAGAAAAATATGGGCGGTGCCATTCAAGGCATGCGCGAAAGTCAGATTGCCGCACAGGGCGATGATGATTTCAACAAGATGATGCGGATCAATCAGTTCAACGAATTGCAGAGTGAAATGGGGGCTGCCTCGTGGGGCCGACCGCCGCAAGATGGTACGTTCAACAGCACTGGCGGATACGGCATGGGTGGTGGCTACGGCTACTCCATGGGTGGCGGCAGACGCTGGTAGTCAGTTGTGACTCTTGAGAGGATCAAGTTTTGGCTGTTTGAAAGCAGCGGTGAAGCGCTGTTTCGGCAATTCCAGAATTTCAGTGATGGTGGCCTGGATATTTTCGCAGATGTGATCGAGCGGTAAATCGTCGCCATCATCACCGAACGGATCTTCGATGTCTTCGGCGATCAATTCCAGCCCAATTAAGAAGTAACAACCAATCAGAATGATTGGCATGCTAAACGCGTAGGAGACATCAGGAGGCACAAACCAGGGTAGAGCAAGCAGTTGCAGGGCAATACCCTGACGCAGAAAGGCGCGGTATGAAACCGCCAGTGGTGTGCTTCTAATTCGTTCGCAACTACCGAGAATATCCATCAATGTCTTGATGTGCTCATCCAGTTGCATTCGAGTAAAGCCATCGATAAGTCCTTCTTTCTGCCACTTCACCATCATCTTGTAGAGTTCACCTGCCATAGCGACAGGGATGTTGGCTGTTGGATCGAGTTCAACTCCGTGCACTGTTTTAGATGGTCGGCTGTCGCGCAAATGGTGCTTGAGTCCGAAGGCAAATGAGATTAGCAGTTCGCCGAAGCGATTTTGATCAGCCTTGGTGGTATCGGCGAGGATCTTCACTTTCAGGCACATGTTGCGGGATTCATTGACCAGCTGTCCCCACAATTTCCGACCTTCCCACCATCGTTCATAAGCTGAGTTCGTGCGAAAAACGAGCAAGAGACCGAGGATGACACTCGTATATGCGGCGGCGCCGATCTCTTTGAAAACCACAGCGGCTCTCAATTCATGGTCAGTCACCCAATCTACCCCAGCTCCGTAAACGGCCATCACAGCCAGATAGAGCCAAACTCTTTTAAAGACAGGAATGCGGTGAAAGCGGGTGAATGGAAGGATCCATGCTCTCATCGACTTTGGCACTACACTTTGTTTCCCAGTATCGAGAGGCGTCTTTGCTAAATCTTTATCCACGGTCCCTTCCTTCAGATGCAAAAGGCGATACAGCAATAAGCATTGTCCGACATAGATCAGTAAATGCCAACAGGATCAGCCGATAAATTGCGAGATTGTAGCGACATGTGAGAGATTGTCGTACTCAAAATTGCTCAACTGTTTGGATTTTCGTTCAATTCTGGTTGGGCAAGCGTATCCAAAACGTGCTGCCTTGACCGATTTCGCTTGTTGCTCCAATGGCACCGTGGTGAGCGTCGATGATTGCCTTGCAGATCGCCAGACCCAGTCCTGAGCCGCCTTTTGTTGTCTCGTCCGCACGCTCCACTTGTTTGAATCTTTCAAAGACAGTTTCCAGTTTGTCGGCTGGAATACCTTTGCCCTGATCGATAACGTCGAGCCGCACGGCATCTTCGATGGTTGAAATGGAAAGTTTTATCGTTGAGTTTTCGGGCGAAAATTTAATAGCATTCGATAAAAAATTAACCAGCACACGCACTATCCTATCGCCGTCGCAGTAGACGTTTGCCTCTGCACTATCTACTTGCAAATCGATTTTCTTCTGCTCGGCTGAGCTTTGCACTGCTTCAATTGCATGAGCTGCCAATCTTGAGAATGACACGCTTTCGAGGTCCAGTTCAAACATTCCGGATTCCATCTTTTCCATGTCGAGCAAATCGTTGATCATTGAAATCAATCTGTTCAATGAGGCACTCGATCGTCGAATTTTGTCTTCGCCTTTTTCATTCAACTGACCTAAAATCCCGGCTTCGAGTAGATCGAACATGGCTTGAATAGAAGTTAGCGGTGAGCGCAAGTCATGACTAACCATTGCCACTACTTCTTGTTTCATGCGCTCCAATCTTTTTCGTTCGGAAATATCGTGGGCAACGCAGAACAGTGATTTATCTGATTCTGACCAGTGTGCAGACCAGGACATGTCGCATGTCGTCTGATCCTTTCGTCGCATTCTCAGCTCGAACGGTGCCGTTAGTTTGCCGGAAATTACATCTTCGAGCGCCTGATTTGCTCGTTCTACTTCAGAGGGTTCAACTAAAGAGACGATTGCGCGGCCCATCAGCTCATCATCGTCGTAGCCCCAGAGACCTTTGACCGCTTGATTCATTTTTGTGAATTTACCGCGCTCGTCCAGTGAACAGATCACGTCCAGCGCATTTTGCGTCAGGGCTTGCTCTTTATTGCGAGCATCAAGCAGCGATTCTGCCATCCTGTGAAAGCCACCATCTATGATGGCAATTTCGTCGTTGCCCTGAAGTGGTGGTTGCAACGGTTTCTCCATGGCCAGCTGATAAGTGTTCTCCAAAAGAACGTTCAACCGTCGCGATGTTCCATGATTGAAGTAACGCGCCAGAATCATAGCTATGACGATGCTCAAAATTGCACTAGCGAGGATCAGCATTTCGATAGTGGATCGACTCTGTAATTCTTGTTCTCGTTGCAGTTTGTTAACGGCTTGGCATCGGTCAATAACTGTGTTGCCGGCTCGATCCATGCGGCGTAGCAATTTGTCCGCTTTGATCATGCTGCGCATGCGGTCAATCCGATCTCCGGAGTTGACCAGTGCATCGGTGTCATCGAGCGCTTGCACAACTTCATCTGTGGCAATCGCAAAGGCATTTAAATCTTCACTGTTATCGAGCTTGATTTTATCGCCTAGTTCGGCGCGATACTTTTTGAGATCGTCCAGCGCTTTTTGGTATTGAATTTTATATTTGTCGTCGCGACGAACTTGGTACATTCCCATCGCCCCTGCGGCTTGGAGAAGGCACTTCAACTCCAGATTGACTATCGTCAAGATGTCGCGATCTAGATGCTCTGCTGCTAACTCGATGTCAAAGGCTTTCAGTTGATAAACAAGAGTTGAGACAAATGCCAACTCAAAAACGAGTGGCACCGCCACCAGCATCATCGCTTTTTGAGTCAATCTCAGATTCAACTTCGGTATTCCGCTTCCAGTAGCGCCCGTTTACTCCGCTGCTATGTTAACGTATCACCAGGATCTCCTCATTCATATCAATGGCAAAATTTCTACTCTTTCCATTTTTGATCGTCCAGTGCCTTGTGCTCAGTGGAGCATTTGCTAAAGGCGCTTCGCCGCAACTCGAGCAAGCCTCCAGGGCTTACGATCAGGCGTTGTACGGCACGACGCTCAAGTTGATCGGCAAAACATCTGAGAAAGACTATGCTGCCTCTTTACTTGAGGCAAGAACGCATGAAGCTTTCGATTCTTATGTCTCTGCGCTCTATGGCCACACCGCAGATCTTGCTCCTGACCAATCCACAGCCGCCATGTGGCGTGGCTACGCCTTATTTCTATCGAGGAAGTATGTGCCGGCTCAGGCACAATTAGCGGCTGCGATTCGACTCAATCCGAAAAATGCACTGGCTCATGCATACCTGGGTTGTAGCTTGTGCTATGTGGATGAACTCGAACGAGGAATGTCCGAAATTAAAAAGGCTCAGGCGCTCGATCCAACACCCGGTGCTTACGATCAATGCACCGCTGTTGGCTATGTTGGCGCTGGCGAGTCAAAAAGGGCGCAGACCTTTTATGACAAAGTAGTAGCGAAGAATCCGAACAGCGCTCGCATTTACATTATGCGTGCGGACTTCCTGGATGAGGCTGGAAAGTTTCCAGCAGCGTTAGCCGACTATAGTCATGCGGTGACGTTGAGCCCCCAGAGCCAATATGCTTACTTCCGCCGCGCTCATTTGTTAGCGGAGAAAAAAATGTATTTAGCAGTTATTCCAGACGCCATCAAAGGCTGTGACCTGGAAAAATTTGATGAATTCGGCAAAAAATCCAGGCGCTTGTTGGCACTTGCCTATGAGAAAACTGGACAGTCGCAGAAGGAAATCGACGTTTTAAAGTTATACGTCGCCCATTGTGAGAATGAGGGAAGGCTGTCTGGAACAGACAAATTGGCACTCTTTTCGTTGATTGAAGCATGCGAAAAAGTGCACGATTACAAAACCGCAAAAGTCTATGTTAATTGGGTTTGTCGCATTGAGCCAAGAAGCACCGAGGCCGTCGCGAAGCGGGCGCGCATAGCTTTTGAACTGAATGACTACGCCGCTGCATTGCGCGATTACAGCGCCCTGATCAGACTTGATTCAACTAATTCCCAGTGGTTCAGTGAGCGAGCCAAGGTCTATGAAAAGCTCGGTAAGACTGATCAGGCCAAAGCAGATTTGGCTAAATCGAAGTGGCTCGATGATTGACCCGCGCCCAGCAATAGCTCGGGTCTACGAAACATTCAGTCGTGGGATAAGATAATGTGTGGATGCTGAATTCCACCAACTTGGGTATTTGGGATGATTGCTTTACAGGCTCGGCGAGCCACTAAATATTTGATTCTTCTGTTTGCGGCTCTAGCCTTTCCGCAAGCTTCGCTGGCAACTGATTTTATGAAAGAGGGAATGGCTGCCTACGCAGCAGGCAACTATAGCGATGCTTCCGGTCAATTTGGCGGCGCCCTTTCGACGGATTTCAACAATGCGACGTTGCACTATTATCTGGGCAGCTGTTACGCCCATATGAAGCAAAAAGAGGCGGCAGTGCGTGAATTCAGAATCGCTTATGCGCTCGAGCCAGAGAAAGAAGTTGGTCGTTTCGCCAAGCAAGCGCTGGAGATTTATGGATTTGATCCCGCCGGTCCAGTGGAAAAGAAGCCGTCAGTCAATTCCCTTGGCACTGCACAGGGGTTGAATACGAGCACAATTACGCCCACTTCGGGTCTGCCAAATGGGCCAAGCGCAGTGGTCGAGCCACCTAAATCAAGAACGATGTTAGAGAAGCAAGCCGAAGATTTGAAAACTTTGCGTTCTGAACAGAGTCGTCTTGTCAGTGAAGAGCTGGGAAAGCAAGGCGATCGACTTGTTCAAAAAAGCAAAAACGATTTGCTCGATTCAAGCCGGTACATCACCCGCCGCGGAAGAGTTGTTCAACCAGCACTGAGCGGTGATGACAATAAAACTCTTGAGAATTTGAGAAAGTTATATGACGCGCAAAAGTCTTCTTACTTAGACGTGGCCGCGCGCCAGAGCACGGAGATTCAAAATACCGCAGTCTCTTTGCAGGATCAGATTAATGAGCGGGGTAAAGCCGGAAAGGTACATTTGTCGCCGTCTGGCACCAATCTCTATGTGCGTAATTACCAAATCACTCCAGCTCTTGATGCCAAGCAATCCGGAAAAACTTCACCGGTTCAAACTGGAACCAACAAATAAGCGACGTACAATTTGTCAGACGCGGCAGTGACAATCGAAAACTTGCGTAAGACCTTCAGCCTGCAGACGGGCAAAGGGTTGAAGCGCACTACCACTGAGGTTGTAGCAGTCGATGACATATCGCTTTCAATACCATCCGGTCAATCTGTTGCTTTCATTGGACCCAATGGTGCAGGAAAATCTACGACCATTAAAATCCTAACTGGCATACTTAGTCCCACCGCCGGTAGTGCCACTGTTTTAGGCTGGGTTCCCTGGACTGACCGCAAGAAGCTGGTCAGGCACATTGGTGCAGTCTTCGGTCAGCGTTCACAACTTTGGTATCACTTACCTCCTCGGGATACTTTCGAACTGTTGGGAAAGATTTACGAGCTGCCGAAAAACGATTACACGAAGCGACGCGACATGCTGATTGAAAGATTCGGCATCGGCGCATTTCTTGATACACAAGTTCGCAAATTATCTCTGGGTCAGCGAATGCGTGCCGAAATCGCTGCCAGTTTATTGCATCATCCCCGCGTTTTGTTCCTCGACGAACCGACCATCGGTTTGGATGTGATGGCGCGCCAGGAGTTGCGCGATTTGATTCGCGAGTGGAACCAAGAGGAAGGAATAACTGTATTTCTGACAAGCCATGATGCCGGTGATATCGAGTATGTAGCTCGCCGAGTCGTTGTTGTCAATCACGGTAAAGTCGTACTCGACGACAAAGTTTCCTCTATGCGCCGTCAATATCTAGGTGCGAAGGTTCTCTCTGTCAAGTATCACGACCACCCCACGTCGTTGGAGTTTCCAGGCGCGACTATCGTTAAATCAAGTCAGTATGCGGTTCGCCTGGAAGTGGATACGCAAGTGACGGCGATCGAAGCGGTCATGGAACATATTCTCAAAGCCGGCTCGGTAGCAGACATAACGATTGAGGATCCGCCTCTTGAAGAAGTGATTGCCCACATTTACAGTCAGCCGCCACAAGCTTCTAGCGGAGAAGAAGACAGTGAGTAGCAGTCTCTCAGTAGCAGATAAATACTGGTGGATTGCACTCACCTCCGCCAAATCCAATCTTGCCTATCTTGCTGAGATTGGCAGTCGGGTATTTTTCCTCGGTGTGATTTTGTATATCTTCTTGCGCTTGTGGCAAGTCACCTACAGCGAAACTGGCTCACAGACGCTGGGCGGGCTGTCGCTGCCGCAAATGCTCTGGTATCTGGCTATCACTGAATCAATAATTCTTTCGGGACCGCGTGTTGCACAAAGTGTCGATCAGGATGTACGCACTGGCGCAATTTCCATTCACTTGATTCGGCCGCTTTCATATCCGCTCTATTGCATGTTCAACACACTGGGCGAACGGGTAGTGAGATTCATCGTCAATATGTCTGTTGGGGCGCTGATATCAGTTGTCTTTGTCGGCTTCGTACCGATCAATTTGATTGGCTTTTTATGTTTCCTCACAGTTTTGCCGCTGGCATTTGTGATTGATTTCCTCGGAAATTTCTTAATTGGTTTGGCTGCATTCTGGCTCGAAGATACCAACGGTTTGGTTTTGATTTATTCTCGGATGACTATGATTTTGGGTGGCATGCTTATTCCTCTAGAACTGTTTCCAGACAGTTGGCAAGCCCCTCTTAAGATGCTTCCGTTCTCTGCGGTCGTTTACGGACCAGCTAGATTGTTTGTCTCACCGGATCTTCATTTGTATCAAGACGTTCTGATCCGACAAGTGATCGCCTGCATCGTCTTTGCTGGCGCAGTTTCATTTGTCTTTCGTATCGCCTCTCGTCGCGTCTTTGCAAATGGAGGCTGAATGCGCACTTTAGTCAATTATCTGAAACTAGCTGCTGCCTATACGCGCTTGAATCTCGATGCGCAATTAGAATATCGCGGCGCCTTTTACTCCCAGGTTGTCGCCATGTTCATCAACAATTGCATTTGGGTGTGGTTCTGGGTGCTGTTTTTCGGGCGATTCAAAGTTCTGCGTGGATGGGACATCAATGATGTCGTCACCTTGTGGTGTATCGCCGCGTCGGGCTTTGGGCTGGCTCATACAGTTTGTGGAAACGCTCTTCAGCTACCGGTCTTGATCGCGCGCGGGCAACTCGATGTGTGGATGCTTTATCCTCGCGCCCTATTGCCCCATATCTTGCTTGGCAGAATGAGTGCCACCGCCTGGGGTGACGCAATTTTTGGATATGTCGTTTACTTGCTCTTCGTTAAGCCCGATTTACCGCACTTTGCATTGTTTGTTGCACTGACTGTTTCGATTGCATTCCTGTTTGTCGGCTTCAGCATCTTCACCGGCAGTTTGACATTTTTCCTCGGCAATTCAGAATCGCTCGCCGAACAATGGCGTTACGCGATGATCACGTTCAGCACATATCCAGCCACTCTCTTTGAAGGTGCGGTCAAAATTCTTCTTTACACGCTGATTCCTGCAGTGTTTGTCAGCTATTATCCGATCATTGCGCTGCGACAGATGTCGCTATTCCATGCTGCTATTGCCGTTGCCGGTTCAGCGGCAGTGGTCGCGGCTGGCGTGTTTGTTTTCTACTATGGATTACGTCGTTATCAGTCAGGTAATTTGATGGAGATGCGTGGCTGAGCTTCTTCGGAATTTCGCATATTCCGCACCTGGTCGATTAATATAGGTGGCTGGGTAGATATTTAGCAGTGGAATCAATCCGCCTTTTCAAGTGATTGCCGATGTATAAACCTAAAAAACATATCCGTTTAGACGCTGTGCGCGGTTTGCCGAAGATCAGCAACATGCGTTCGCTTTTGACGGAAGCTCGCAGTGCGAAGGGCTGTACGGTTGAGCTACCCTGGAAATCAGTGAAGACGGACTACCAATACAGCATGACCGTGCGTGTCGAATTTGGCGGCGGTGAGCCCATTTGGACTCTCTATGAAGGCGATGGAAGCGCCTCACGCGTCATGTGGAGTTCGCCATTTGAAGATTTGGACTTGCTTTACGACGTTGTCTGCCTCTCTTTGCCAGCTGATGTGAATACTCAAATCGGCAGTGACGAGTTTCAGATTGAGAAGTCCAAGCCTAGTATGGAGTTTGACGACAACTTCCCGATGCCGCCCAGACCAGGCGCGGAAGAAGAGCCATTTTTTCTCAAGCCGGCGGACGACAGTGAGTATGCCAAGTTGAAACGGACTGAAGCGACGCCGGCCCAGCCAGCGCCTGCTCCAGCTCCGGTCCAGTCCGCACCCGCGCCAGCCCCCCCTCAACATCAGCAACCTGCCGATCAGCCGTATCCCCAGCAGCCTTATCCGCCGCAAGGATACCCGCCACAGGGGTACCCGCCCGGATACGCGTATCCTCCGGGCTATGCGCAGCCACCATATCCATATCCGCCGCAGGGATATGGCTACCCACCTGGTTATCCGCCCGGTTACGCCATGCCGCCAGTCTATATAGATCCACGCACACAGCAGCCTTATCCGCCTTATCCATATCCGCAATATCCGCAACCAGCACAAACGGTTCCGATGCAGACTGGTGTTGCGCCTTACTCGCCGCCGAGCAATCCACCGCCGCAGGTTCCGATCGATAACGATTTGATTAAGAAACGACCGAATGTGTTGCTCGGCAATTTCCTTGTTGAAGCTGGATTGATTCCAGATTCGACATTGGATTCGGCTCTGCAAATGCAAGAAATGGTTCGCTCCGGTTCCCTGACCACTACGCAAGCAGCAGAGGCAGTTCGTCGTGCTCACAATCGCGGTGGCGCACTTGATCCAAACATCTTTTCTGCCAGTCCACCACGCCATGACATGCGCGATGCCAAAGCGGTGGCACCTCCGCTTGGACAAATTCTTGTAGAAGCTGGATTAATCAGCATTGCAGTTTTGAAAGCGGCGTTGAATTTGCAAGAAGTGGTCCGCAACGGTGCCATGACAAAAGATGATGCCGTTCAAGGATTTATACACGAGCATTTCGGAAAAACCGGGAAACATGGCACCAGTGAGCCTCCTGACGCAGTCAAAGCAATCGACTTGATTAAGAAAGCAGGACTTTTGCAGGACCAAGATTTCCAAGCTGCCGTAAAAGTTAAGGTCAAGCATGGAGGCGAGGTCGCCAAAATTCTTGCTGCTGCCGGAAAGCTTGACACCAATACCTATGAAGCTGCGCTCAAGTGCAATGAATTGATGGAACAAGGGCGCTTAAAAATGGAGCAAGCAATGATTGGCTTGCACTACTGCCAACGAAGCAGAGCTACGTTTGATGACGCTGTAGAAGACTTGGGTTGGGAAAAACCGTAGCACCAAATCCGGTGCTAGGTCTGCTTCAAATTTAGATGCCGATTAGGGTCATTGATCGATGCGATAACTTTGATTGATAAAAGCAAACGGCCAGGGCAACGGTTCATGCCACAAGATTGATGAGCCATCTTCGGTCTTACCAACTGCGGCTACAAGCCGATAGAGCTTGCCGTCGTCCGACTCTTCCAGCCAGATAGCCTTGCCCCGCTTGATCGATTCAGCATGCTTCAATAACCACGCCTTCAAAGCAAACAGTTCGTCCTGTTGTAGGTAAATGGAGTCCGCAAGGGTCTGGTCCAAATGGCGGCGCAGCAATCCAAGCAGCGTCAGCGCATCGTGATCGGGTCCGTACTTTGTATCTTTGATTTTTATTTCGTTAAGCACAGCAAACTCGTTAAGTGGGAAGCATTTTAACAGATTTTGAGTTACTCTTTAAACTGTCTTCAGTGAGTGTAAATGTCAGATTCAATCGTACTTTTGGGCGTCGGTAATGTGGCATTTCATTTGGCCAAGTTGCTGGCCAATCGATGCACTATATTTGGTACTACTCGCTCTGCCGATCGAGTCCCCCTGCTTGAGGCAGTGGGCATTCAACCGATCATCGTCGATGCTGAGCCGCTGCCCAAGCAGTTGCTCACCGACGCCAACATTCTTGTTTCCTTTCCACCAGATGGAAGCACTGATTCAATCTGGTCCGCTCAATGTACAGTCGGAAAGCGCGTTGTCTACATCTCTTCGACTGGCGTTTATGGTAAAACGAAAGGAGTAATCACTGAAGATTCGCCCGTTGACGTTGAAGATCCAAGGGCGGCGAAACGCCTGGAAGCAGAAAATATTTGGCGGGCGCGCGGTGCAACCATTTTGCGTTGTCCCGGTCTGTATGCTGCTGAAACCGGCATGCATCTGCGCATCAGCCATCTCAAAATTCCAGGCGACGGCACCAGTTACGTCTCTCGAATCCATCTTGACGATCTTGCGCGCATCATCGTAGCTTGCTTCGAGAAAACGGCGGGGAGTTCGACTTATGTTGTCGGCGATCTAAAACCGTCGACCCATCTCGAAACTATTACCTGGCTGTGCGAGCGCATGGGCATTGAGCTTCCGGGGTTCGCTGACTTGTCCGAAGTCTCACCAACGCTGAGAGGGAATCGACAAATTGATTCATCCAAACTCTTGAAGGAGTTGAACATCACGTTGCAGTATCCAACTTACCGCGATGGATATGGCGCCATTCTGGACGCGCTTGCTTCCTGAATTTACGGAGGTGCATAGGTTATGAGATGCGCCGTTTGCGAAGTTTAAACGGAATTTGTACCGTCGAGTTGCCGACTCGAATCGTCAACATTACACTCTCGCAGCGCGGATGAATGTAGAACAATTCTCCAGTACGCGATTCGAATGGGTCTAGCGAAACAGGCACCAGTCCTGTCATTTTGATTGTATTTGAATTGACCAATCCGCTATCGAGTTTGCTTTCCAACTGATATTGAACTCGCTCAGGAGATGCTTGTGATTCCAGGCGTCCAGGCATTACCCGTTCTATTGCTGTCCAATCGCCATAGACTCCAAAAATATTCGGTCCACGAAACAAATCGTGTCCCTGCTGTGGAACTAGACCACGCACACTCCTCGTTTTCTGAATGTTCGCCAGCCAGGGACGGTTCATGGTCAAGTCCCACATAACACGTTCTCGGCGAATTCGATCGATACTGTTTGCATCCACAAACGTGAGTGGGTGCCGTGATGAGTCGTTCAAATCCAGACTGAGCTGCTCCAGATTCACTTTGTCCAAACCGAGCACTACGCGTTCGTCATTGGTGTTTGTGATCGAAATGAGCACACCCATCAATTCCCACAAGTCGATAATTGTCGCCGCTACGCGCACGCCGTTGATATTGATATATCGCAGTGGAAAGTCGTAGTCCGGGATTTCCAGCGCCCGCGGCGATCCTTCCTCCCATTTGTAGAATACGGAGCCTTTCAATTTGGCCGGTTGGTCGAAAGCAACCGCACCATCTGTAATGGCATAGGACTTCTCGAATAGTTGTTCTGCTTCCTTCTTTTGACCGCGACTCTGCCGATAGAGTGCAGCTGCTCGCAGCGCATCTGAATAATCAAGCTGTTTTGGCCCTGGTGATTTCTCCAGAAAACGCAAGCCTCTGCTCAAGTAGGGTTCTGCATCGTCAGGATAGTTCTGCTTGCCGAGAATGAGAGCCATAAGTACATAACTTTGACCAACGTCATGATGAGTGGCGCCGAGAGCCTTTCTTCTAGACACTATCGCTTGTTTGCATATGAGCGCAGCTTTCTCGTCATTGCCGTGCATATGATTTACCAGGGCCAGACCGTGGGCTGCGTTTCCGAACGCTACAGTCTCTTCGCTGGCTTTGCGCGATGTCTGGTATGCCCAAGAGTAGAGCTTCTCGGCATCATCATATTTCTCTTGCGCGCAGTAAACATCGGCAAGAGCTGTTCGAGCGAGGATTAGACGCTGGTCGCCGGCCGCTCCTTTTTTTGCATCTTTGACTGCTGCCAGTAACTTCTGCTCTGCTTCAGCGTACATGCGATTCTGAGTTGCTTTTAAACCTGAGTTGTACTCTCGGGTCCAGGGATCTGTCTCAGGAAGGTCGTCGCTTTCTGCGAATTTTTTCTCTGTCTCGACTCTTTCGGAAGGTGGTCCGATCAAGGCAGTGTTTTTGGATCGATCCGTCTGGTCGGTCTCCTGTGCGGTCTGACCGGACGGCTGTGCTGACGACTGGTTGGCTGATTGACCTGTAACCAGAACGTCATTAGTTTCTGCAGAAGCTGCCGACAAAAGCAGTCCTGTTAAGCATCCTGACAGAAATAGCGCCTGCTTCAGTGTAGATAACATAGTCGAACGAGCCAGTGCGATACGCCATTTTAGCTCAGGACGGCGTAAATTGCGAGCTAGCGACTTTCTTGAGCGGCAATCTGAACCAGAAGGTGCTGCCCTTACCTTCTTCACTTTCTACACCGATCGAGCCATTCAGTTGGTCCACGATTGCTTTGGAAATTGCCAGACCCAGCCCGGTGCCTCCCTTCTGTCTCCAGTCGGATGAATTGACTTGCTGAAATTTTTCGAAGATTAGTGCTTTGTATTGTTCCGGAATTCCACGCCCTTCGTCTTTAACCCGCACCTCAAGCCAATCTTCTTGCGTCGTTGTAGTTACTTCGATTTTGCCGCCCGCTGGCGAGTACTTAATTGCGTTCGATAATAAGTTGACGATTACTTGCACTATCCTGTCACCGTCGGCGGTGACAATGGTGTCACTGTCTGAAACCGTGATCGTAATGTTTTCCTTGTCAGCAAGCGCTTTCACTGCATCGACGGACCTATCGATGAGTGGCTTGATCGGCATGTCTTCTATCTCCATACTCAATCGTCCGGCTTCTGTTCTGTCAATTTCCAGTAAATCGTTGATTAGTCGGATCAGTCTGTTGACATTGCGTTCTGCCACCGTGACTTTGTCTTTGCCGGTTGGGTTGAGATCGCCGTATATGCCCTCTGGCAGCATCTCCAGGAAGCCAAGTACTGAGTTGAGCGGACTTCGAAGTTCGTGACTGACCATCGAAATGAACTCTTGTTTCAAGCGTTCTACTTCATGTCGTTCTGTCACATCAATGACGAGAACCAGATGTCTTTTGCCTTCGAGTGTTTCAAACTCATTCATAGAAATTTCGACTGGAATCGTTGCTTGCGATGCCGAGATTGCCTCTAACTCGTAAGCGTGAATTTTGGTTTTTTGGATCAAATCGGCAGTGAACTCGCCATCTGTTACCGTTTCTGGCTTGCCGAACAGTAAGCCAATCGAGCTGCCCTGCAGTGCGTCCAGCGTTTTTCCGAACATGCGTTCCACACTTGGATTGTTCAGCTCAATTCGTCCTTGATCATCTATGATGATCAACCCAATCGGCATGCTCTCAACTATAAGTCTGATGCGTGCTTCAGCCAATCTCAACAGATTCTCTGCACGTTTGCGTTCGGTGATATCGTGTGCAATGCAAAAGTAGAGCTTCTCCTCGCTAGACCAATGGACGCTCCACAGCACGTCGATCAGGGCGCCATCACTCTTGGTGATGTGACTTTCAAATTGTGAATCACCTTGTTGAGTGGCAGTTAGTTTTTCGACGGTTGCGTCCGCTTCTACTTTCGGCAATAGGAATCTCACATTCCTGCCGCGCAGGTCGTCTGATTCGTATCCAAAAACTTGCAGTGAGGCAGGGCTGACATTTGTCATTGTGCTGCGTTCATCGATGGAGAATATTACGTCAACTGCGTTTTCGACGACAGCTCGCTCTTTTCGCGCTGCTTCGTTCAATATCTTCGCCATTCCATTGAATACTGAATCGAGCTGGGCGATTTCGTCAGTTCCTGTTAGTGGCGGAAGGAGCTGCTGTCCACGGGCCAGTCTCTCAGAATTTTCGACGACAATAGCCAGTCTGCGAGTGGTGCCTCTGTAAAAAGCAAATGATAGTAGTGTGGCGATCAAAATGTTGACGAGAGTGGCAATGACCAAGACTCGCTTCACCTCTTCTCGGCGTGCTGACCAGTTTTCGGCACCTGCATTTTCAAGATCGTCTTGTAAATCGTTTACGACTTGCAGTTGGTGTTCCAGCACCGCGATTTTTGGCCGCAGCATGTTGAACTGTTTGACCGCCACTAGGTAGTTGTCTGTGCTGATGTCTTTTCTGATGCGGCGGAAATCTGTGACGATCTTTGTTGCTAGTTCTCGCACGGATTGAATGTCTTTCAATTCTTGAGGATCGTTTTGTGAGAGCTGTTCCATAGCTTCGAATTCTGCCGGAACTGCGTCTGAAACGTGCTTGTATCGGACATCTGGACCACTGACGTCGCCGCCTCGCCTCATCCCGTAGATTGCAAGTCCGCCTGCATCGGCAAGGATGATGCGCGAAATTTTTGCCAAATGCTGTTTTTTTTCTCTGTAAACTGACTCTTGCTGCCGCTCTTTCTCTGCTTGGTCGAGCTGCCCATTGAGAACGTAAATGAAGCCGAGTTGGAACAGCAGTGGGATCACCACCAAGATCAAACCTTTTTGCGCTAAGTTCAAGTTCGAGAACATTTCCGGGCTGGTCAGGATGAGGTGAGCTTGTAGCCGACGCCGTGCAGTGTTTGGATCAGTGACTCCTGTTCTTCTGCGTCGATTTTTCGACGCAGGCGCTTCAAGCAAGTTCTCACAGTTTCAGGCGAGACATTTGATTCTGATTTCCAGACGCGATCCAACAGTGCATCCGCGCTGAAGACCTGATTTGGATGGCGCATCAAGAATTCCAGCAAGGCAAATTCTTTGGGGAGTAGTTGAATGTCAGCACCGCCCTTGGTGACTCTAAATGTTGCCGGTTCAAGAGAGATGTCTCTGGCAGAGAGAACATTGCCTGTGACACTGCCAGGTCTGCGCAACAACGCTCTTAGTCTGGCCGACAGTTCCTTCATGTGGAATGGTTTGGTTAGATAATCGTCAGCGCCAGCATCGAGCCCAATCTCTTTTTCCGAGATCGCGCCTTTGCCTGTCAGCATCAATACAGGCGTTTGGCCGCCGCCGGTGCGGTAATTCCTCAGTACATCAACGCCTTCCATTTTTGGTAATTGCCAGTCCAAAATGATTACATCGAACTGATAGGATTTCAGCATGTTGACTGCGTCTTCGCCGTCATGAACTGCCTCAACAAGATGATGTTCGAATTTCAACCAGTCGATCACCATTCCGGCTAAATCGCGATCGTCTTCAACTAATAGGATTTTTGCCATTGCGATGCGGCACTGGTTAGGTGCTCTTTTCCTTTTCTTCTTGTTTCACGGACGTGTTCAAAGTAATTGTTGGCGAATTCTCAATTTGTTTGTTGCCACCAAAATTGACCGACGGTGCATCAAATGCGGCTGGGTCTTCAATACCAAAATAGGGCTGGGCTCGGAAGCCAAAACTAGTGGCAACGAGCACTGTCGGAAAAGATTCGACCGCGGCATTCAGTTCACGCACATTGGCATTGTAGAAACGCCGCGCTTGAGAAATTCTAGTTTCAGTTTCGCCAAGTTCTCTTTGCAGCTGATTGAAGTTTTCGTTGGCTTTCAGGTCAGGATAAGCTTCGCTGAGCGCCACTAATTTCGTCAACGCGCCAGTCAGCACCGTGTTGGCGGCGTTCTGAGCATCTGGCATGCCGACTGATGAAACAGCCGAGTTGCGAGCTCTGATCACCTCTTCAAGGGTGCCTTTCTCGTGGGTGGCGTAGCCCTTAACTGACTCGACTAAATTTGGTATCAGATCGTACCGACGTCGCAATTCAGTTTCTATCGCCGACCAACTTTCGCGCACGTTTTGGCGAAGCAAGACCATATGGTTGTAGCTGCCGATCATCCAGATCGCCAGAAGCACTAGAATTCCCAGTCCTATCCAGAGCCCCATCGTACTGACCACCTTCGAGTTGCGTACCGATTATACCCGAATGTAGCTATAATAGCCGTCATGGGCTCGACCGGATTGTCATGAACCAAATGCCCCGATCCATCTCTAAACTTAGCGGCCAAATGCTGGTGCTTGCCACCGTCCTATCTGGTATCACTTGTGCTGCGGCTGACTCGAAAATTGCTTCGACGAATGCGCATCATCAAGCTGCAAAAGTCGCGGCTAGCAAAATTGTCAGTTTCAACGCTGACATCTCTCTGTCGAAACAGGGTGTCCTTGACGTCAACGAAGTCATTGATATGGACTTTGCCGACCAGCCACGGCATGGGATCTATCGATTCATCCCAATCAGGTTTCACCGCGGCCTGGGCACTTACACGACCTACATCCGTGTCTTGTCAGTGACTGATGCCAGTGGCATGCCGCATCACTATCAGAAAAGTGATGTTGGCAGCGATGTGACGATCAAAATCGGCGAGGCTAACAGGTTGGTGAGTGGACGTCAGGTCTATAAATTGCATTACCAGGTTGCCAAAGCGATTAACTTCTTCAACAAAGAACCAGAACTCTACTGGAATGTCACAGGCGATCAGTCTCAATATGCAATCGAATCTGCCGCCGCGACAATTCATCTGCCCATGACAAATTTAGCCGGCATTCGCACTGAAGCTTTTGTTGGACCTCCCGGCTCAACCAAGACGGTTCCCGTCAGCGAAGCCAATAACGTGGTCACTGTCAAAACGCTATCCAGCCTCGGTCCCGCTCAAGGATTGACATTTGCTATTCGCATGCCAGCTGGCACCGTGACACTACCGAAGGTATCACAAGAAATTGTCTGGTTTTATCAGGATTGGTGGGAAGCATTCGTTCTGCCGCTGGCTACTGCGGTTATGCTCTGGATCTACTGGTTGTTTTTCGGCAAGGACAAAGGTGGTTCAAAGGCAGTCGGCGTCGAGTGGGAGCCGCCGAAAGATTTAACACCAGCTGAAGTCGGAACTTTGATTGACGAAAAGTGCGACATGGCTGACATAACATCTACCCTTGTGGATCTAGCGGCGCGCGGTTACATGAAAATTCAGCAAATTCCTTACGACGGAATTTTGATGATGTCCAAAAGTGATTACCGGTTCACTGAGCTAACGGCGCCTGCAAATGCAGTTCCACTGAGGCTGCATGAATCGCTGACACTGACTGCCGTGTTTGGATATCTCTCCAGAGAAAGCTCACTGTCAAGTTGCACGGGCAAATTCTATCCGCACATCCCAGAGATTCGTAATGCTGTCTACAACTCGCTTTTGACCAAGAAATATTTTGCCAGGGACCCAAACACAGACCGCAGCACGTTTGTCACGTTCGGGGCTTTGATAGTCGTGGGCGGACTTATCGCCGTCATTTTTGGCGGAAACGATCTGCGCGCTTCGGCTGTCGGCTTTCTGCTTTCTGGAATTGTAGTGGCAATGGCATCAAATACGATGCCTGCCCGCACTGCCGCAGGAGTGCAAGCACTAAATCAGTGTCTGGCTTTTCAGCGATTTGTAAGAAAGGCGGAGAAGCAAAGAATTGAAGTGTTGGCAAAAGAAGATCCGACGATCTTCGGCAGACTTTTGCCATATGCAATGGTTCTTGGTTGCGCAGAACAATGGTCTACGGCGTTCAAAGATCTTGCCACACCACCGCCAGATTGGTATTCCACATCTGACGGAACCGATTTCACTACTTACACTTTTGCTCGGGAGTTGGACTACGGGCTCAATGTTATTTCTAGAGCATTCTCCAACCCGCCGCTTCCCTCAAATTACTCAACAGGCGATTCTGGCTCCGGTGGCTATGGCGGAGGCAGTGGCGGTGATTCCGCGGGCGGAGGTTCTAGCGGCTTCGGTGGGGGCGGATCGTCTGGCGGAGGTTTCGGTGGCGGTGGAGTCAGCTCCTGGTAGAGCGCTCACACCGCCAACAAATGCGATATCTACTTGGCGACGCGTTTTTCTAAGCGTAGCTTTGTGATTTTGACTGAGACGTCATTGAGGTTTCTTTCAATCTTTCCTTGATCTTTGATGCTCAATTTGCCTGCGTTCTTTTCTTTCATCTTTTTGATTCTGATATTGATGTCTTCCAAAGATTCCAGCAATCCGTCATATTCTTTCTTCGTCAATTCGTTTGCCTTCATTCCCTGTGCTGCTTCTTTTTTCAAGCGCACCTGCCGTTCATAGATGGTCCATCTGGCTTGGGCGGGTTGTTGCAGAGTTGAGATGCCGATTAATAGAGCCAGACCAGCAGTGATAATTGATGTGCGTTTCATGGAACTTTCCTTTCACTTTGTAATCGTGTCGGACACTAGCACGCTTTTGACGGACAAAGCGCCGTAACAGTCAAGTATGACAAAGCGGCTGCCAGTGTTCAAGCCGTCGGCGCTTTTGTTAAAAGGTCTGTAGCGCGCGTATTTCGCACCTTGTCAGGGTACATAGTAGAACAACAGTCTCAGTGTTTTGGATAGACAGACTTTTTGCCGAGAGTGTGATGATCAGGATATTGCGGTTATAACTACGTTTCAGAGATTCAAGATCCTTTGTTACATCCTTCCTAATTCTTAAAAACCTTCAGTCTTAGATTAATGAAGAATCGAATATTTCTAGCTCTTTCTTTCTCTATGCTTGCAATGTTCTCTGCGAGCTCAGCTCATGCTGACGAGGCGATTAACGCCAAAATCGAAAAGGCGGAGCGGTTGTTGCTTGGCAAAACTGCGAGCAATCAGCCCGTGGAGAGTCGACTTGATACTGTGGAAATGAATTTGTACGGCAAGACCAAGCACGGTAGTGTCGTGAAGCGTGTGGATGCGATTTCGGACTTCCTTGGCATCAAGGATGATAACTCCGGTAAAGCACCGATCAGTGCCGATTCGAAGTCTGAGCCAAAGTCCCAGCCCGCAGAGACCGAATCTAAGCCTGATGTTGCCTCGCAGGACACGGCAAAAGTGGATGCGGACAAAGCTGAAGCTGCAAAAGCTGAAGCTGCTCAGTCGGAAATAGCGGAACGAGCAGTAGCTCAAGCTGCCGCTCAAGCAGCAGCTGAGGCTGAGCGAGCCAAAGTAGACCTGGCTGACTCTAAAAAAAGATCAGCACCAGGCAAAGTATCTACGGCCGGCAAAGTTGGTCTAATTCCCCTAAAGTCGCTACAAGCCAAGATGGCTACACCGTCGCCTCCACCAGGGCGGGCAGACGATTCGATGCCACCATCGGCGCCATCAATTGCTTCCACTATGAATAAACCTGGCTTCAATTCACAAGCGCGCCAGTTGCTTCGAGAAGGGCTCAGGCAGTACGCCAACAGCCAATATAGCGATGCAGAAGATAGCTTCCGCCGTGTCTTAACTGTCGACCCACGTAACGCAGATGCTTTCTACAACCTCGGCTCTCTGGCCGAACACAATCACGACTATGTGATTGCGTTGACGAATTATCGAGCCGCGCTCAACTTCAATTCGAAAGACAAAGATTACATCGCAGCTGTAACTGCTATGGAACATCAACTATCAGCTTCGAAACCTTCCTCAGCTGCCTCCACGAATGCTACAAGAACAGCGACGCTGGGTCACTTTCAGGTGCCGGTCGATGCAGCCACTTCCTCCGCTCCGTTAACGGACAGATCGCCAGTCGACGTGTCCACCGGTCCGCCATTCCAATTGAGTGGCACTCAAAACGATGTGCTGATCAACACGACACAGTTCAACAACAACTACACTCCCACCATGAACGTCAATCAACGACCACCACCGCCGACGATGGGCGTGGCACAACAGGTCCCGAAGAAAGGTGGCGGGTTCGGAAAAGTAATGAATGTCGGGATGCGAGCTGCTCTCTATTCATCCGGATTGCATTGTCCAATCTGTAGAATGATGGGCGGCGGCTTCCATTTCTAAATGATCAGAGCCATTAGCTTGATTGTGATTTCGATTTTCTTTGTTCAATCCGCGCGCGCGGACGAGAATTTTCGCGTGCCCAGACCATCAGCACCTGCATCAGGCTCTGAAGCTCTGCTTGGCGATTTGATCTACGCTGGCATGCGGACGCCTGTGCCACGCACCTCGTTCGAGCGATGGCGCCAGAATTATTGCTCTCCGTTTATATGCAATATGATTTTGTGTCACGGAACTTGTGGAGATTTTGCAGAGCACTGTCCCAGTTTTTCCGAATCTGGTCGAGTCATCCATTTAGACGAGCCCGGATGCATGGAGCCTTCGAATCGACCTTCTGGAACCGCTTTGAAAAGCGAGCACTGTTCGGTTCACTAGTCGAAATTTTGGAAACATCTGCCCCGCTTTCTGGAAACATATGGACGATCTCGTAGTCTATTTATTTAGGTTCAGCGATAAGGTTTGTCGGTTGAATTCCACTTATAGTAGCCATGCCAACGAACTTCGTTGGCGCTGGATACTTCGCGTGTGGGAACGCACTTTTGGTGCGCGTACATTTCTAGGGGTGAACGGAATGACTTATCTTCAAAAAGAAAAATCGAGCTTTATGCCGATCTTCCTGGGTCTCAGCATTGTTGCAGTAGTCGGCTTCGGATTGTTGTATTTTATGTTTGGAAAAGCTGCGTTGAGTGAGGGAGCCTTAGACGGTGCCGCCTCTAATCCCACTGCACCGCCACCAGCCGTTCAAACTATCGTCAGGCCAACACACACTCACGTCTAACGCCGCACCAAATATAGTGCGCTATTTGCTCTGTTTTTGACCTTCGATTTCCGTCCAAGTGGCAAACCACTTAATCACAGATCCGTCCGTTCCTCGCAGGGCGACTGCCCGGGCAAGATGAGAACGGTAAGCATGATTCTTGACTGATTTGACGCCCACGGCTCGGCGCAGTCTAAATTCGATTTCGTGGCTGTCTCCCGTCTCTAGAGCCTGGCGCCACTCCGTCATATATTTGGGCAAATCGTCAGGATGGATTAGCAGCTGCCAGCCGTCGTTTTGACTCTGGGCCAGCGATAAACCTGTGTATTCAAACCATCTGTCATTGAAGAAATCTATGTCGCCGGCACAGTTTGCAGTAAATACTATCTGCGGTATCGCATCGGCGAGCATGCGGAAGCGCATTTCACTTTCTTTGATTTCGTCTGTGGCGCGTTTCTTATCGTCGATATCAGTGCTTGTGCCGAACCAAATTTTCTCGCCTGTTTTAGGATCGTCGATTGTATGGGCTCGCACAAGATGCCAGATGTAAGATCCATTCGCCGCACGGTAACGAATCTCCATATTGAAATGAGTGTTGGTGCGAAAGGCGCGGTCAGCTTCTAACAGGCATAGTCTTCGATCGTCTGGATGCAACACTGAGAGCCATCTTCCTTCGTGATCGTCTTGTGACATTCCGGTAAAATTGAACCATCTCTGGTTGGCATAAGCGATTCTTCCAGTTGGATCGCACATCCAAACAATGTGAGGAATAGCTTCGGCTAAGACTCGAAATTGTTTCTCGCTTTCTCGCAGTTGACGCTCGAGTTTGTCGCTTTCAGTCAGATCGAAAACTACTGTAAAGCAGTCAGTCGCTTCGCGGTTCACTGCGGTGACTTGCACCAGCACTGGAACTCGGCTGCCGTCGCTGCGCGTATATTCTTTTCGGAAAAAAGGTGTGCGTCCCGAGCTGCGCAGTTGATTGATCGCTTCGTTATCCATATGTAAAAACTCAGGTGGAGTAAACTGAGTCCACTTCACTTTTCCCGAATACAAATCTTCTTTTGAATATCCGAGCAGCTTTACCGTGGCGTCGTTCGCTTCAGTTATATGGCCGTAGATATCAGCGCGATGGATGGCGACGATGTTCGAGTCGATGTAACGGCGCAGGCGCTCCTTGTCCGAAAATTCTTTAAAGCCACGGCTGGCTAACTTCTTTTCCAGTTTTGCGCGCTCAACTCGTGTTTCCAATTCCTGGATTTTAGACCGCAGCAAAAGCAGTTCACGAGATCTGGCAGATGTGTCACTTGTGGTCATGCTCTTTAGTTGGTTCCCTGATGCTCCATCTCGGTCCATGTCGCGAACCACTTAATTACTTGCCCATTTCTGGCCCTTAATGCAACAGCGCGTCCCAAATGCCTCCTGTAGGCCTTATCAGTGACGTTTTTAATGCCGACCGCCCGCCTCAATCTAAAACTGACTTCATACGTGTCGCCTGTCATCAAAGCGTGTTCCCACTCCTTAATGTATAGGGGGAGGTCGTCGGGGTGAATCAAAAGCCTCCAGCCGTCGTCGAGGCTCTGCTGGATCGACAATCCGGTATATTCGAACCAGCGGTGGTTGAAAAAATCTATTTTGCCGGTCGAATCTGCAGTCCAAACAATTTGCGGAATCGCGTCTGCAAGCGTGCGAAAGCGAATTTCGCTGGCGCGTATCTCTTCTTCCGCTCGCTTTTGCTCGTCTATATCGGTGAGCGTACCGAACCATTTTGCTATGTTGCCTTCATCGTCGATCATTGGAAAAGCTCGTTGGAGAGCCCATGCGTAGGAGCCGTCTTTGCGTTTATATCTGGACTCAATCTGGACGACACTTTTGTTGAGTTTTGCGACGTTCCAATACTCTTGCACTCGCTGCACATCATCTGGGTGACAGAGTTCGTGCCAGGTGTTCTCGAAGCCGAGCGTCGGTTGTACACCTGTAAGTTCGCCCCATCGTTTATTGAAGTAGTCGGTTGAGCCGTTTGCGGCGACCGTAAAGACCATCTGCGGAATCGATTCCGCTAGCAACCTGAACTGAGCTTCGCTCAGCTTGAGCTCCGCTTCCTTACGTTTTTGCTCAGAAAGATCGACGAACAGGCACAAGCAATCTTCGCCCGTCGAATCAAGCGCGCTTACCGCGATCATTATTGGTACTTTGTGTCCGTCTTTGTGGAAATATTCCTTCTCGAAAGGCGCCGCACTTCCACTTTGAAGAATTTGTTGGATAGCTAGATCATCTGCGAACTTCCACTCTAGCGGTGTCATTTCCGTCCAGCGCAACGTGCCTGATAGGGCTTCTTCTTTTGTATAGCCGATCATGTCGGTGAAAGCTTGATTGACGTCAATCACTGCGCCGCCAATGGTTGCTCGGATCATGGCGATAGAATCGGCAGCTAAGAACCGGTCCAGGCTGCTGCTATATTCCTGGCTGACATCGACTGCATTAGAGTTGGGCGCGTAAGAAACATCGTTGGCCAAACTGCGGAGCTCGTCTTCGAGTTCCGCGATGCGCTGTTGAAGCTGCTCCTTCAGGTCTGGCCGCTTTTCTTGCAACATATTCTTTTTCCCTTACTTTGAATATAACGCAAATGTGTGGCAACAGCGTGTCATCGTTCTTAAAGCTTAGAGCACCTACATACTAAAGACCCTGAAAGGATGACGAAGGTTCATCTCTTCAGGGGCTGATTCTCTCGGTTGGTGGTCACATTGGTCAGGCTGCGTTCCCGCGCTGTGGCTTCCAGTTGATTGGACAAAGCCCGTTAGAACAGCCATCTAACTGCAAATCGATTTGTGCTTCGTGCGCCAAATTAACTGCGTCGTTCAGATCTGAATATTCGGTATTGCATTTGATACCGTCGCATATATCCGCGACGATATTGACCGACTCGAGTTCGCTCATCTTCCATCCTCACTTACTAGAGTATTGACGGTCGTCATAAGCTCATGTTCCTGATTATGGAAATGCCGCCCAGTATGCAACTGAGCGGCTATTTCGAGTTTTTTAAATTGAGGCTCTATTGATTGCCGAGGGCTGGATCGCGGCGTTCCATTATTGTAGATTTCGAAACGGTCGTATCTTGTCTCTGGATCACAGTTGGGTCCACAATCTTTTTTTCGACGACAACTCTGTGCGCAACGGACACAGTACTCGGCTTGACAGCTGTGTACGAGCGGCGGTAGTGTCGTACGCGGTGCACAACCTTCCGTTTAGGTGCACTACGGAGGGTGCTATGTGCTACGCGAGCTTCTGTTTTCACGGCAGTCGTAGAGCCAGTATGCTCACTCACCGTCGAAGTCGTTTCGCTGGACGGAAGCAATACGCGTTCATGTCTTTCCTGAATTATAGGTGCGACAGATTTTTGCACATTGCCAGCTGCATCTGTGGTCTCCTTCGTCTGGACCACAGTAGGCTTCATATAACTGTCCAACACAACAGGCGGACCCTCAGTAGAACTAGTAGTAGTACTGACGCTGTCTGCAAAACACACAGACTGTAGTCCCACTGTCAACGCGACAGCAAGGCAGCCTTTCAAAATATTGTGATTCATTTCCCATTCCTCCATTCACAAGTGCAGCGACGGAATCTACTGCTACTCGGTTCCACTTTTGCGAGTTGTCAACAAGAGTTTCGTCCGCGAATCGGGGTCAAAGCAGCTCTGCCCTACTTATCGGTCGCCTGAAACTTTCCATTAATCTCCCAGCTTTCGCGTAGTAACCGGACAGTTTGGGAACAAAAGTAAGGGGCAATGATTTAAGAGGGATAGGGCATGAATCTTTTTATCGACAGCCGATCAGCTACATTCAGCTATTCTCCGGAAAGCTTTGAAGGTCTGATCGATCGTCTTGAGCGGGCCGGATACGAACCATTGATGCGCAAGGCAGCTCAAAGTTTCTCAAATGTTTTTGGCGGCAATGGCGATCAAGTGCTCACCTTCAGGAATGCAGAAGAAGACGAGGTTGAAGATTTAGAGAAGGAATGCGAGTTTGGGCGTCGCAAGCTCATGAGTCTCGAGAAGCTTGGCTACGATTTCGGTCTGGAGGGCAATAAGGGCACCACCAAGACGCCTGAAATACAAGGCGAAGTGTTCTTCAGTGAAGATGGTGCAGGTTTGCTCTTCGTCACAGTTGTAGATTTCTACTCCAAGGTTCAAGACCAGAAGTCCACTCCAGATACCACCAGTCGTCTGAGGATAGGGTTTATCGGCGACCCTGATGAAACCAGCAGCCTAAATGAGTTTGCCGATGCAGTTGCTAAAGCATTCGACGACCGAAATGTAGACATAAAGTGGACAGTTGATGTTCTGGAGAACAAGCACTTTAACGACATCGTTGCCTCTCAAGATGACTCATATCATCTGGCATCGCGCATTGGTGAGAAAGAGTTGAAAGCGGCCAAGGCCCTCGAAAATGTCAATGTCCGCGAAACCGCGCAGTTGGTCCGCCGCTCGGGTGTGATTCTGGCCAAGGAACTACTTAAACAGAAAGCTGAAAACGCCAGCGAATTGATCAAATTTGTCGATCAACTTTTGCAAGCAGATTTGGTTCATCAAGAGTATGTCGTCATGTGCTCCAAAACTGGTGCACATGTAAACCGTGTCGAAAGTCGCGAAACCATAGAACAGATGGGAGCTCTGGGCGTTTTGTGTTCTTGCGGTAAGAACATTGCGTCAGAACCTATTGAAGGTTTGCTTGCCGCCGACGAAACTCTACAGAGTATGTTGGATAGCAATTATTGGATGACAGCCACTGTTGTTCGCCTGTTGAACAGCCTTGGCGTCGGTTCAGATCGGATCATTCTGCACTCTGAAGAAGGTTCAGACAACGTCGAGTTCATTGTTGATATCGATGGCACGCTGGTTCTGTTTGAATTGAAAGACAGTGAGTTTGGATTGAATCATGCATATTCACTAGGTACAAGAATTGCACTGCAGAGACCGAAACTTGCGTTTGTTGTTTCGACAGCTGGGATCTCGCAAGAAGTGAAAGATCACTTCAAGAGAGTAAAGCCTGAAGCTCAAATCGTTTATGTAGCAAATTTGCTACAGTTAGAAGCCACTGTTCGTAAGGTTGTCGAAGCAATGAGGATGATGAGAGCTAAGACTTGGATGTCTTGTTTCCAGTCGTTCGTTTCGTTCTCCCTACCGGCAATACTTATGCCGAAGTTGAGAAATGAACGGTTTGAGATACCGCATGTGGTGACGTCGGTTGCTTCGGTTGCCAATGAATCAGAAACTAGTGTTGCTGCTCCGAGTACGGCAGTTCGCTAGTCTGAGAGATAGATCAAAGTTCAAAAATGAGGGCTGCGGATTCACCGCAACCCTCATTTTTTGCAGTGTTGAAGGTTTGTCTAGCGGTCCCGCAGTCCGCCAATCGCTAGTGCCCAACTTGGGAATCCCTAGTTGTGGTGCCTGAGGCGATGCCGCTTGGGAACTTGCATATGCTGCTCCCGTCTCAGTCTCAGTACCAACAGACAGAACGGCTGTTACATTGACTCGGGGTTTTCCATAGATTATCAATGGTCAGAGCCAGCGTCAGCAGCCGATCCGCGTGCTTATCCATGATATAACGGAAATAGGCGTACGATCCCGTTTAAGCGGGGGGAGCTAAGATAATGCATTCTTTAATACTACATTCCGAAACTGACTCTGACACTTTTCCATACAGCTACTTATTGGAGTGGGAATGGCCGGAGCACATAGAATTGCTGCTGAGAAGATTGATTTGGGCGCGATTGGTTGAGTTAACCGAAGAAACAGATGACGTAACTGTAGCGCAATCGGATCACTTGGCCGCCAAAGTCTGTTGGCTCATTGCCAAGAGCCCTGAGACACATCCTGCTGTGCTCGACGTTTTAGCGAGCGTGGACAGTAACGCCTTTGCGGAACGTATCGCTGAGAATCCGAAGGCTTCTCCGTCGACGCTGGCTCGGTTAGCCGGACATGCATCCTATACCGTGCGGACCGCAGTCGCTGAAAACGAAAATACCCCTGCGGAGATTTTATGCATTCTGGTAACCGATGGACACGCAGACGTTCGATTTGCCATGGCTGAAAATCACAACTTGGATGAAGGGTTATTGAACACTTTAGCGGAAGACGAGAATTGCTACGTTGCTGACCGCGCTCGTCGCACTCTTAATCGCATTGCGCCACCAGTGTTGTCTAGAATGCCACTGCAACGCACGCAGCGTTCAAAAGACACGCTTCGAAAAGTGTCCATGGGTTAGATCTACAAAAAAACGCTAGCGCTTGGATTTCTTGACCAAGACGCCCTTGTTAGCCGTCTTTCGGTGCGGCGCCTGTTTCTTTACCGATTTGATTAGCTTCTCTTCTGCCGCTTGCGGGGAGTTCTTATTTCGTTTGCATCGTGCATCTTCGACGCTGGCACGCAACGCATCCATCAGGTCGACAACACGTGTTGGTTTTGATTCTTCCACTTGGTCGATCGTTTCATCGCCGTCTACCTTCGCTTTGAGCAGCGCTGAGAGCGCTTCTCTGTAGTGGTCTTGATAATCTTGAGGTTTGAATGTTTGAGCCATCATATCGATCAAACTTGATGCCATTGTCATTTCTTGTTTGGTCAACTTTGGAGCCGGCAATTTCGTTTTCATATCTACACGAATTTCGTCTGGATAAAGCAACATCTCTAAGATCAAATTGCCACCAAGCACGCGCAGTGAACAGAGCCGCTCTTTGTTGCGCAGAGCCAGTGTACCGATGGCTACCATGCCTTTCTCTTGCATTGCGTGCATGAAAAGAGCACATGGTTTCCACTTCACCAGTGGAGAGGCAGTCACCACAAGATTTTGGGAACTTTGCCTGAGCTGATTGTGTCTTCAACTACAGTTTTCCTTGAGGTGACATTGATGACTAAGGCCGTTATAAGCGTTTTGAATTCATTGTTGATGGAAGAAGTTACGGCGGCAGAAGCTTACAAACAAGTGGTTCAGAGACTTCCAAACCTCGACATCAAGGCAGAACTGGAAGAGTTGCACCTGGCCCACTCAAAGCGCGCACAGAAGTTGAAAAAGCGCCTCAGAGAGTTGTCCAGTACTCCTGAGAAGCTGTCGCGGAGATCACCTATGGATGCAATCTTTAGTGGTACTGCAGATGACCTTTCCACTCGCGTTTTAATATTTTTCGAGAACCTGGAAAGCAGCGTTTTAACCCTCTACGAATCAAGTCTAAGTGAGTTGGACAATTTGACACTATCCATGGTGCAGAGTGACCTGATACCAGATCAAGATGTGACCCATAATGTTGTGCACACATTGAAGTCGGCGATGATTCCTCTGGCTAAAAGCGCATAAGAGTCAATGAAACGGCTTAGTGGGAGGCGTGCTTTCCGCCGCCGTCCGGGATCCATCTACAGATCATTTCTCTAAATTCTTCAGCTGTGAATGGCTTGCTCATGTAGTCGTCCATTCCCGCGCCAAGGCATTTCTTTTTGTCGCCATCCAGGGCGCGCCCGGTGATCGCTACGATTGGCGTGTGGTAGCCTTTGTCGCGCTCTAGTTCACGTATTCTCTGCGTGCAAGTCAGACCGTCGCTACCAGGTAACTTCCAATCCATTAAAATCAGGGCGAACAGTCGACCCTTTTCGAGCTCAGTCAGAGCTTCTTCTGAGCTGGATACGATCTGAACATCGTAACCGTATTTTTTCGCCAAAAGAAAAAGCAGTTTCTGTTCGATTACGTGGTCTTCGACCACTAAAATTGCTGGTTTTTCCATGAATACTACCGACACTAATCTCAAGTTCCATTCTACGTCTTATGTCAGTGCTAGAACAAGATTTGCCTGGAAAGTTTTAAAAGTCTGCTAATTGATGAGTCAGCGAATGATCCGCAAGAATTCGCCTCTTCGGTGCGCTGACTCATTGTGCGCGGCTGAGCACTACTTGTAGTGTCAATTCTTGTCAGTTCACAATACATACATTTGCGACATAACAACTCCTGACTTCAAGCACTGTCTGTGCGTTGTGATATAAACAGCTAGGAGGAATGGAAGATGAAGGATTGGCACTGGTTCATTGTTTTCGCGGTGATTTTGATCACGCCGCTACTGCCGAACATTCTGCGCGATAAGTGTCCGGGCTGTAATCGCCGCAAACTGAACTCGCTTGAAACGCTGAAGGTGCACGGTGATGACGGTCCGCAGACTTTCTCATACATAGCTTTTTATCGTTGTGACAACTGTACGAATATGTACAAGCGAGTCAAAAGCGGACCGCTCGAACTTTCTTCAGCTGAAGAGTATCGCTTGCTCTCGGAAGCAGCGATCGCTGCGCGGCATTCCGAAAGTTAGATTTGAATTTGATAAATTCGAGGCCGCGTCTCGTTCTTCGTGCTATTGAGCCGTTCCAATCCAGCGCATTATGGTCTTTTCCAACTCTTCTCGAGTGAATGGTTTGGAGAGGTAATCGCTCATTCCCGCCCAAATGCAGCGTTCTTTATCACCATCCATTGCTTGCGCTGTGACGGCCACAATTGGAATCTGCTTGCCGTTTACAGAGCCAAGTGAGCGAATTGTCTTGGTTGCTTCCAATCCATCTAGCTCCGGCATTCTTATGTCCATTAAAATGATTGAGTAAGTGCGCTGTCTGACGGCTTCGACTGCTTGTCTACCGGTTTCAGCGAGGTCGAAATCCAAGCCCATGTTTTTGAGCAATGTCGAGAACACGATTTGATTGCTTTTATCGTCTTCAACAACCAGAACTCTTCTTTCGTCCATCAGTGGACCTCGAGATTGCGAACTGTAGTTAGTTTGCTTGGATACTTTGTATTTACACACTGTGAGAACGCCAATCAATTCTAGTATAAGCGCAAACGCATAATTCGACGCGAGCTAGACCTGGACCGAGATTTGGACTCGACGGGAACACCCTGGGTTTTCGGCGCGTCCCAAGAGCGTCTCACGGAGAAAAGTTATGTCTACGACTGAAGAAAATGATGATGTTGATTATCTGCATCCAGACGGCAAACCAGCCGCTCCTGCAAAGACCACAAACACCGTTGAAGAAAAGGCGCTCGCTGAACAGAGTAAAGATAAATCTATAGCTGAAGTAGACGGTCATCACGTATGCTCGCCCAGTTGCCAAACGCATCACAAACTCTAGCACCATATTTGGTGCTGGCCGGTGCTGATCTGAATGACGGTCAGTTAACCGCCGCTAAGCGGGGGTCCCTCGAATTCTTTGTCTTCTTTCGGAGCCATGCAGAGCAGTCGCCAACGATGCAGTTCGGCAAGACTCAATTTGCCGTGCACTAGAAACTGGCACAAGACTTCACGGTCCATAGGCGTGATCATCGTCTGCGGACCGGGCTCATCATCGACCAGGTTGGCGATCGTGTCAAAATACTTGGCCAACATCATCAGCATGACGTACTCGTCATGAGAGAAAACGTCTGGGCGCATAATCAGCTTGCCTAGATGGTCCTTGCTCAGCCCCTGGTTCTTCGGATCTAGTTTGGGATAGGTCTGTATGAAGATTCGGGCAAACGTCTCGGAGTCCAAACTCTCTTGTTCTAACGACTCGACGTGCTCTGCCGTTGTCGGCGCGCCGGCTTTATGTAGCCACAATAAGTCGTCTAGAGACCCGTGTCCCTGAGCTGAACGAGGATTTCGGTTTTTTCCGGCGGTCAATGCAATGACCTCAAACGCGTGACTACTCTGGCTTTATACCCTCTACTTGGCAATCTTAGCGGCTATTTCGGAAAGCGCAATGGCCCTTTCCTCCACCAGCGACTGCTTCGCGGCCAGGGCAATTAGGACCGGCATCCTTCCGTCCTCGCCCGTTACGGGCACTTCGGTGTCGTCCAAAATGGCTTGAACGAATTGATTAATTTCCAGGAGGTAGGACTCGAGGTAGCGGTCCATGAAGAAATTGAGCGGAAGAGGGGCGTGAACTCCTGATTTGTCGGACAGAGTGGTGCGATGCGGAGTGTTGTTGTCGGCTGAAATCGCTCCTGCAGAACCGAAAACCTCGACCCTCTGGTCGTATCCGTAGACAGCCTGTCGGCTGTTATCGATTGTGGCGATGGCACCGTTCTCGAACTCCAAGGTGATAACGGCGGTGTCGATGTCGTTGGCGTCTTTGATGCGTGGGTCCACCCTGACGCCACCTGTGGCGAACACTTTAACTACTTCTGACCCAGCCAGGAATCGGGCCATGTCGAAATCGTGAATCGTCATGTCCATGAACATGCCGCCTGAGACCTTGATGTATTCAATTGGTGGCGGCGCCGGGTCGCGGCTGGTGATGCGGATGATGTGAGGCTCTCCGATTTTGCCGGATTTGACTACGCTCTGCACATGGCTGAAATTTGCATCGAAACGGCGGTTGAATCCGATTTGCAACTTGACTCCAGCTTTTTCGACCGCCTTGAGGGCGCGGTCGATTTTGCTCACTTCGTGATCGATGGGCTTTTCGCAGAAGATGTGCAGTCCGTTGGCCGCGGCGTCTTCGATAATTTGGGCATGCGTGTCGGTAGACGAACAAATTAAAACGGCGTCTAGTTGCTCGTTGTCGAACATCTTGCGGTGGTCTGAATAGACGGTCTCGATGCCAAGTTCGTCAGCTAGCTTTTGGGCGCTAGGTTGATGACTGTCTGCAATCGCCACCAGAGTGACGCGGGAGATGCGGTTCTTAAGATGTTGTGCGTGTACTCGACCGATGCGACCGGCACCAACTACCGCCACTCTTAATTGATCTTTTTTGCTCACGATACTCTCCTAAATGCCGATGTTTTGTAGGAATGCGCGGTTACGAATCGCGCTTTCTAGAGGCGTTCCCATGCCGGGCAGGACATCTTGTTCGACAACTATCCAGCCTCTGTAGTCTCGGTTTTTCAGTTCTTGCGCGACGCCGGCAAAGTCAACTTCGCCTTTGCCTAATTCACAAAAAATGCCTCTGCGAACCGATTCGAAGTAGTCCCAATCATCGCTTCTGGATTGGTTTGCCAGGACTTTGTGGCAGTCTTTAAAATGTACATGCCAAATCCGGTCGGCGTGTTTTTTGTAGCCGGTTACTGCGTCGCCACCACCGAAAGTGTAGTGTCCTGTATCCAAGCAAAGTCCAATCAGCAGTGGGTTAGTGTTTTGCAGAAACCTGTCGATTTCGGCAGGGGTTTCGATCAAGCCAGCACAATGATGATGAAAAACTGTTTTGACACCAGTTTCGTCGAGCACCGCTCGTGCCACTGCCTCAGCTCCGGATGTAAAAGTCTTCCACTGACTTTCAGTCAGTTGATGCTCTGGCTTGATGCGCCCGGCCATCTTTGTGCGTAAAGCGTTCTTGCCGTTGTCATCGGAGAGAACGATGAATGGATGAGGGCTTACTTCAGATAGGAGCCTGGCCGTTTTGACGGCGTCTTTAATTCCATCTTGGTGGGCAGATTGTTCTGAAAGATTGACGGGCACGAATGCTGCCAACATGCTCAAATTTCGCTTGGCCAGCTCGCTTTGCAGTAGTTTAGGCTCTGTTGGCATGAAGCCCCAGTCACCAAGTTCGGTGCCTGCGTAACCGGCTTGCACCATCTCGTCTAGAACACGGTCGAATTTGCTAGCTTCTTGCTCCAATTGGAATTCCAGTACGCCCCAGGAGCAAGGCGCGTTTGCTACTTTTATCTTTGTCATTTAACTACTGCCTCTTCGACTTTCTTCTGCTCGAACTGTGCTTGATTCGGTTGGAAGTAGGGAACCTGTTTCTTCCGGGATACCTGATAGTCTTTCCTTGCTTGTTCGACTGTTTTCATTGATGAAACTTCCGCGACTGGAACGTCCCACCATGTTTCGTAACCGCCAACTTTCTTATCGTTGGTGATGGAAACGACAATTACTGTCACTCCCAGCGCTTGCTGTGCTTCAATAAAAGCTTTGTTCAATTCTTTTCTCGTATTTGCCGTGAAAACTCTTGCACCGAGACTGGTGGCATTGGCAGCGAAGTCGATCGGCAAGAAATCGCCATTCAGTTGACCATCAGCGCTTCTGTATCGATAGGATGTTCCGAAACCGGCACTGCCGAGAGATTTTGAGAGGCTGCCGATGCTGCCATATCCGTGGTTGTCCAGAAGCAATATTGTCACTTTGATCTTTTCCTGAACGGCTGTTGTGATTTCTTGTGCCATCATCAAATAGGACCCGTCGCCGACCATCACATAGACACCCCGTTCTGGCGATGCCATCTTGATTCCCAGTCCAGCCGCGATTTCGTAGCCCATACAGGAGTAGCCATACTCAACGTGGTAGCCTTTGGGATCGCGGCTGCGCCACAGCTTATGCAAATCGCCCGGCAAGCTTCCGGCAGCGCAGACAACAACATCCGTTGGAGCCGACAATTCGTTCAACAGTCCCACCACTTCACCCTGACTAATCGGTGAGTCAGGCTGCTGGTCTTGCGGGTTGTAGATGGACTCAACAATCGTGTTCCAATCATCTCGGTAGTCTTTAATTCTGGCCACGTATTTGTCTCGTTCGTTCGATCTGACCAACGGCAAAAGCTCTTGTAGAGTTGCTCTGGCGTCACCGACAAGAGCTAGCGCATTGTGTTTATGGCAGTCAAAATCCATGACATTTATGTTGATGAATTTCACATCTGGATTTTGGAATGCTGATTTGGAGGCTGTTGTGAAATCGCTATATCGAGTACCCACGCCAATTACAAGGTCTGCTTCTCGGGCAAGGATGTTGGCGCCGCGTGTTCCTGTTACACCCATGGCTCCGAGAGAGAGGGGATGTTCGAAGTGCAACGAGCCTTTACCGGCTTGAGACTCGACTACTGGAATGCCTGCCGCATCCGCAAAATCCGACAGGGCTTCTGATGCTTCACTGTATATGGTGCCGCCGCCGGATACTATAATTGGTTGTTTGCTGGCCTTGATCAGGTGGAGAGCATGCTGGATTGTGTTGGCATCAGCTCTCAGTCTTGGAATATTCCAGACTCGTTTCTCGAAGAAATTCTCAGGATATTCGTATGCTTCCGTCTGTATGTCTTGCGGAAGACAAATTGTCACCGCCCCAGTTTCTGATGGCGAGGTCAATACCCGCATCATCTCCGGTAGTGCCGTTAGCAACTGTTCAGGGCGATTGATTCTGTCCCAATATCGTGAAACCGGCTTGAAGCAGTCGTTCACTGAAACGTCCTGGGAGTGCTCTGACTCTAGTTGCTGGAGGACAGGTGCGACATCCCGCCGGGCAAAGATATCCCCGGGTAGAAGCAAAACAGGCAGCCGATTAATCGTGGCAAGGGCAGCACCGGTGACCATATTAGTTGCACCTGGACCGATTGAACTTGTGCAAACCAGTGTCTGCAGGCGGTTCTTGGCACGTGCGTAAGCAACGGCCGCGTGAACCATGGCTTGTTCGTTGCGACTTTGATAGTAGGTGAAGTCTGGATTCTCTTGCAGCGCCTGACCGACTCCGGCTAGATTACCGTGTCCGAAAATTCCGAAACAACCAGCGAAGAATGGCTGAGAGATCTGATCGCGCTGCACGTACTGGTTCTTGAGAAACTTAATAAGCGCTTGAGCCATTGTCAACTTTACTGTTTTCACAACATTCATCCTCTTCGAGTCAAGTCACGATAATCTGTTGGTGCACCAGTGCATTAAGCTCTTCCGCCATGCTCACATGAGACTTCTGCGTCGAATATAAAACGTTCCGCCCAATCATCGTTCCGCAGACGTTAGGAGAATTATCGAGCCCAGTTTTGATTTCCTTAAGCACCACTTTCTCGTCTTGTGTTTCTCCTCCGAGCAGGAGGATTGGCAGCGTTGTGCTCTTCGCTACCGTATCGAATTTGTCGCAGTAAGGCAGCTTGAGCCACAATCGACTGCTCGCTTCTCCTAGGAGCCTGAGTCAAAACTCCACGTATCGGACCCAATGAGGTTTTCTGATTGAAGCACCACAGATCTCGCGAGCCTAAAGCGCTGCGGAGCCTTGAATTCTGGCAGTGCAAGCGCTGACAAAGCACGACGATTGCCG
>JBBQFO010000001.1:0-100586 GCA_038322035.1 Candidatus Obscuribacterales bacterium | reverse complement strand
ATTTGATTCAGTCGGAGGCAAAGCCGTCGCAGTTGGTGGCAACGCTGTCGCAGTTGGTGGCAACGCTGTCTCGGTTGGTGGCAACGCTGTCTCGGTTGGTGGCAACGCTGTCTCGGTTGGTGGCAACGCCGTCTCTGTTGGTGGCAACGCTGTCTCGGTTGGTGGCAAAGCCGTCGCAGTCGGAGGCAAAGCCGTCGCAGTTGGTGGCAACGCCGTCTCTGTTGGTGGCAACGCCGTCTCTGTTGGTGGCAACGATGTCGCCGTGGGCGGCAATACCGTCGCCGTTGGTGGATTGAAAGTATTGGTCGGCACTGGAGTATTAGTCTTGCTGTAACACAGAGGTGCCACAATACCGGCTGGCTGTATAGCTGCCGTTGACGCAGCCGTCTGTGCGGTCGGTGAGGCTACCACTGGTGCATTGGTCGCGGAAGGCACTATAGGGGGTGACACATTGGTCGGCTCTGCATTCTCCTTCGTTGCCGGCAATGACGTAGAAGCAGGTGACACGCTTGTCGGCTCGACATTCTCCTTAGTTGTCGGCAATGACGTCGAAGCAGGAGCATCCGTGGATGGCTCCGCCGTGTCCTTGACCACGACAGGTTCGCTTGTCACATCCGTTATGCCATCGGCGCACGCGATGCTGCTGCTCGCGTTGGGAATGAGCTGCACGGCCAAAATCGACACAACCGTAATAAGTATGACCACGACAATGGGAATTCTTCTCAAGAGACCTCCTCCGAACATGCTTCAACGCAAGCACTTCTTCTCGGCAATGATCTGGATAGCGAAATGGGTTGGTTGCTTGCGGCTCCTATGAGCTTGTGTTGAAGAAAAACTAGATCTTGAGCTTGGCATTTTTGAATCGCCTAAATATAGACGTGAGCAAAGAATCTTTTGATTTGAATGCGTAAGCCTACGCGGATAGAGTCACCTTCTCTAATCCGCCTGTCTAGCGGAGCTACACTTAGCTACTAACAACTAGTCATCGGCACCAGAGATGGTGAGTCAGAATTTGTGAAAAGGTAAACATTGCGATGCCTTAGTTAATTTTGGCCGCTAGCTGAATCGCACAAGCTTGAGCATCTGCAGCTCGTGCGAGATTCGCAAAAGCGATGACATGAGTTCAGAGCGCCAGCACATCGTATTCCGCCCAAGATCAAGTTTGAGGTTGGCTGACCTGAAACTATTCAAAGCACACCCAAAAATCGTGCACTGACATTTGGTAATCACGCTGCTGAACTCAGTTCATCCCTGCAGAAATGGTTGCACATCTAGCAGTTCAAAGTCTCAGAAGGAACCAATCTGATCTCCTTGCAAAGCGGGTCAACTTTGCTGCATGGTCGAAGTCTACACATATCACCAAACCAAAGATTCGGTAACAGACCAGCAAGCCAACCAACAAAAGCACTCGAAGAAAACACAACGCTACCAAAAATGGTGGCGAGGCGTAATCTTGTTGGTTGTTTGACGGGTATTCGTGCCGAAGCCCAGGTGACACTTTGTGTAGCGGCACAGACCGCAGACGATAGGGCAGGAGGACACGTTGGTGGTAGCGTGAGGCGATCCTCGTTGTTCAGTCGGTTCGTTCGTTTAAGTCAATGACTTCGACGAGATTTGCTGCGGTCTTCATTTTTACAGTGGCACCACGTAAGCTGGCGCCAAATAAATCGGTGCTTATTCGTGAGCTACCCGCGAAAATGCCGCTGGTAGAGACGAACACAAGCGTCTACATACATCCACATGAGACGTCTGTGTGAAGGCTGACGTGCGAAATTCGCATCTAGGTCATTTTCTCTGTTGCCAAAAGTAAGATGTGCAACGAGGCCAAGAGCGCAAGGTCGAGCGCCACCTAGCTATTTAGGTGAATCTGTGGGCACACAGAGCAGACCAGCCAAACCTGGACAGTGGATATATTCTGCTGTGACAAAGGCTGCGCCGCAAATCTAGCTTCTCTCGGAAGAAGCCACGCTTGAGGTTTTCAGAGCCAGTTTGCGGCAACAAATCGCTAATGCGCCAAGGCTATGCACCTTGTTCGGCTGCGCTGCCAACATGAATTTTATGCGGAGGTGCGATGTTGAGTTTTTGAGCGCCAAGAAACTGGCGTGATGAAATAAATAAGTTTCGCCGCCACTGAAAAGAAAAGTATCTTCACTGCAGTGGACGGGCAGCCTCTCTAGGAGAGCGTTTGCAAAAAACGTCGTATACACGACGTAATCATCTTTGCTGCCAACCGAGACGAGCAGAAAAGATAAAAAATGCGTTTAACAAACGCACTCAGATACTTGGGCAAGGCTGGATGCTTGAGCTCGACCGGTCGAGCACAAACCAGCTGGTTTCAGCGCAAACCTTGGTAGCGGGTATATCCTGCTACGACAAACGCTGCTATGCCATGAGCGCCTCAATGGTTGAGAGGCGCTCATCATTTCTCTTACTAAAAATACATAGAAAGAAGAGAGCGACATGTCCTCAACGGATAAAGAAGTCAGAGTCTTCACGGCTCCGGGCGGAACTGTCTACGCCATGGAGTGTGAAACAAGTCTTGGTCGGTTGGGCGTCGCCGATCTGGGCAACGAAAAATATCGTGTCCGTCTTGAAGCAAATTCAAGCGAGGCAGCCGCCCTTGCTCTAATAAATGAACCAAACTTGGCAAAATGGTCACAGCCAAAACTCGACAATTATCGGTATTCTCTGGAAGTTCAGGGCACCAATAAAGCCAGCAATGGGAAATGGCCGAGCGAGGTGAAGATGGCACTGCTATTAGCAAAACGTGCCCTTGGTGTGTCAATTCAAGATGCACCACCTGTAGAGGCACAAGCAAAAGATTTGGCACGGGCGCTTACCGCATTGCGTCGCCGTGACATGTCAAAAAGTCACCCAGAAGCACCGTCATGGCGTTCCAAGTTTGTGATGGACCAGTTGATTTATCTGCGAGCTGCAAAGCAACACGTCCACCACGGGCAGAAGCCAGTCCAGATAGGACCTTACATTGTCCGTCCGGGCGCCGGTTTAGATCTCATCTGGGAAGATCTCGAGACAGTCGATGTCTTGGTCAATCTCGCAGGAGAGAGAGGAATACCCGGCGACTACCTCAAGGACTTCGAGAGCATCGACTACGAGCTAGTTGACTTTGGTGGCATCCCAGCGGATTGGGAGGAATTCCTCAAAGTCCAGATACTTCCAGTGCTGAAAGTTGGAAAGCTGATCATGCCTTTCTGCGAGGGAGGACATGGACGAACTGGCACGTTTCTTGCTTCATTGATTGCAATCGTGGAAGCGGATGTCGAAGATCCAATTGCCGCGATCCGCGAGCGCTATTGCGATCGAGCGGTGGAGACGTTGGAACAGGCAGAGGCAATTTTCGCACTGACCGGCAAACCTGTGCCGGCCAAATACATGTTTGGGCCAGAGCGTCTAATACGCTGAAGACTCAGACTTCGACGACAAAATTAAAGCACGGGGCTCCTGATAGAGAGCCCCGCTCATTTCATTTGATTCGAATAGAGATTTATCTCTTAGTTCCAACTTTTCTAAACCCACGCCCTTGCCTCAGAACAGGGTGATATGCCGCGGCGCGGCATAAAAGGAGTAGGGAATGTCATCAGGGCAGATCATCTATCTGTTCAACGAAGGAACGCCGGCGACCCGCACTCCTGCAATTCGCGGAGGCAAGGGCGCCAGTTTAGCGACACTGGTCTTAGACTTGAACATGCCGGTGCCACCAGGTTTTACGATTAGCACCAGCGTCGCTCGAGCTTTCGCCCAGAACGGCAAACTTCCAAAACGACTGGCGGAGCAGCTTCACCAGGCGCTACAGACAATTGAGCGAGAATCAGGTAAGCGCCTGGGTTCTGTGCATAACCCGTTGCTAGTCTCCGTGAGATCTGGTGCGGCAGTATCGATGCCGGGCATGATGGATACGGTTTTGAATGTCGGGTTGAACGACCAGACAGTAGAGGTCATAGCAAAGCTTTATGGCGAGACTTTTGCCTTTGATTCCTACCGCAGGCTGCTTTCGATGTTTGCAGAGACGGTGCTGGGAATCAGCAAAGTTGAATTCTCTGAAGCTTTAGCTGCCACCAAAGACAGTGTCGGTGTGACGGAAGACTGGCAGCTACCGTCGCTTGCATTGCGTGCACTCTGTGAGATAAACAAGGATATCATCGCGCAGTCAGGCAAAACGTTTCCGCAGGATCCTTTGGAGCAACTGGCACTGTGCATCTTCGCTGTCTTTGGAAGTTGGAATTCCGAGCGCGCTAAAGCTTATCGCCATTCGCAAAACATTCCGGACTGGTGGGGCACAGCTGTTACCGTACAGTCTATGGTTTATGGCAATCGCAATCCGCAAAGTGGCACTGGCGTTGTCTTCTCTCGCGATCCGGCGACTGGAGAACCCGGGCTGTATGGAAATTTTGCCCGTCAAGCGCAAGGCGAAGATGTGGTCAACGGCAGCACCACACCAATGCCAATCGCATCCATGCACGAGTGGAATCTAGCTCTATATGCCGAATTAAACGCTGCGGTTCGCACGCTCGAGAATCACTGCAATGACATGGTCGACGTCGAATTCACGGTCGAGTCTGGCCAACTGTTTATCCTACAATGGCGGACAGCCAAGCGCACCGCTCAGGCAGCGGCCACATTTGCTGTGGATGGAGTGTGGGAAGGACGGTGGACACGCCGAAAGGCCATCAAACTCCTGTCTACAGATCAAATCGAGCAGTTGCATCGCCGCCGTTTCGATCCTGAAGGAAAGAAAACAGCTAAGCCACTCATGAAAGGGCTGCCGGCCTCACCTGGTGCCGCAGTTGGTGTGGCTGTTTTCTCACAACAACGAGCCAAACAGTTAGCTGCAGAAGGGCTCAGCGTCGTGCTGTTTCGCCCCGACACCTCGCCTGACGATCTGCCCGGAATGCTTGCCTCCGCGGCCATCGTTACAGGCAGAGGTGGCGAGACCAGTCACGCGGCTGTGGTAGCTCGTGGTTTAGGCATACCGGCAGTAGTTGGCTGCGGTTACATGTCGATTACAGGCAACGCGGTCACCACAGACGGTGGCACCACTGTAATTGAAGGCGACGTAGTTTCGGTAGACGGAGCGACTGGCGAAGTGTTCGTCGGTACACTGGAATTCATCGCTGCTGCCCACAGTCGCAAGATCAAGCGTTTCCTCAGTTGGTTGAAGCGCTTTGGTCCAAAAATGCCTGAGCCCAAGCTAGATTTCAACCGAGCTAGAGAGATACTGAACGCCAACACGAGATTGAACGATTTCTATCTTCTCGAGTCTATGGTCGCCGCTTCCAAGGGTAACCCATCGTTGCACGAAGAAATAGAAAAGTTGGGCCGCCAAGTGCATGTCGAAACGGCAGAGACGATTACTTGCTATTTGGCAATCGCCGTGGCCGGTGAACTTCGTCACACAGTTCAACCTCGCGTCACTTTAGACTCCGTGCAGGCAGTCGCTTGGCAGCGACTGCAATCAAACTTCAACGTGGTTGGCAATGACTCACTAGATAGAGGTATGGCACAAGGACGAGCCTTCGACGTTTTGGTGCGATCAAGTCGGTCACAACAAGCAGACTTCTTTCAATTAGCCGCCGATGTGTTCAGCAGAAACTGGACTGACGGCTCGTTTGGTGGGGAAGCTTGGGCGGCGATTGCGCAAGCGCCAGCCGACTTTCTGGCCGGGCGGCTCAGTCACACGCTATATGTCGATCACGTATTCGATCTGGAACACAATGGCGGTGCTTTATTCGACAAGCACAGGATGATTGAAAGTGATGACAGACTACTGAAGAAGCAGCTGGACACCAAAAAGCATGCATCTTCAATCGGACAGCTCTTTACCGAGTTGACGAAAAAGCACAACCGAGTCTCACCCGAAGTATTGAGACTGTGGCATCAAGGACAATCGTTGGGGCTCTGGTAAGAGCCCCTTATAGCGCCAACGCGCGAAGGAAACAAAAATGAATGCTGTACACTCGGATCACTTTGGCAGCAAGCCCGTTGCCATTGGTTCGTATCAGATCTGGCCAGGCGGGGCCGTCTACTTTATGCCCGGTGACTTTGATGGTGGGGCCAATTTTGTCTTGATTCCATTGGCTGAGGAGGAGGGAATTCCTCCTTATGTCATGCGGATGGCTGAATACTCCGTGTTAGCCTGCCCGATGACAGACTTCGGCGGAGTGCCAGATAACTGGGAGAATTTTTTACGCAGCCAGGTGATCCCGAAACTGGCAGCCGGACAGCATCTAATTCCATTCTGCAAAGGTGGTCACGGTCGAACCGGCACCTTGATCGCCTCTCTAATTGCCATTCTGGAGCCGTCGGTGACGGATCCAATCGCCGCAGTCAGGGAACGCTACTGTAGTTTTGCAGTTGAAACAATCGAACAAGGAACGGCGATATTCGCTCTGGCCGGTCAACCACTTCCCATGAAGTACCAGAGCGGGCCCGGACAGTTAGCCGTGAAAAAACAACTTCCCTCAACACAGTACAAGAAGAAAAAAAAGTAACTCGTCAACAAGATGGCTGAGATGGAGGCAGACATGCACCTTTCCGCGCCAGCTTAAAACAACATCCAATCGGACGTAGCTCTCGGAAGGATTTAAAACCGTGGCGTCCCAACTTGTTCTACTTCTCAATGAAGGTCCTGGAAAAACGCGCGATCCTGCCGTTCGCGGAGGAAAAGGTGCAAGTTTAGTCGAGTTAGTTGAATTAGGATTGGCTGTGCCTGCCGCCTTCACCATAAGCACCAGCGTCGCCCGCGCCTTTGCTCAGGAAGGTAAACTGCCGAAGCGACTGACGTGGCAGCTCGATCGCGCAATCAAAGCGATTGAAGCAGAATCGGAAAAATCGTTAGGCGCGATCAAAAATCCTTTATTGGTTTCCATTCGTTCCGGTGCTGCAGTCTCCATGCCCGGAATGATGGACACCATCCTCAACGTCGGCTTGAACGATCTGACCGTTGAATCAGTCGCCGAGCAGTTTGGTGAACGGTTTGCCTTCGATTCGTATCGGCGACTTCTCTCGATGTTTGGACAAACTGTGTTGGGGCTTGAAAAGCAATCGTTCGCCGAAGCATTGACTGTTACCAAGTCCCTTGAGAACGTCGAGGAAGATCGCCAACTCTCGACGATCGCGCTGCGAGCACTTTGTGAGGTATACAAAGAAATCATCGCCGCCGCCGGCAAGGTTTTTCCACAAGACGTCTTCGAGCAGCTCACCTTGAGCATTTTTGCCGTCCTCCAAAGCTGGAATTCGCCAAGAGCGGTGGTCTACCGAGAGTCGCAGAACATCCCGCATTGGTGGGGAACAGCGGTCACCGTGCAGTGCATGGTGTTTGGTAATCGCTCGGAGGATTCAGGAACAGGAGTTGTTTTTTCGCGCAATCCGGTCACCGGTGAACCTGGCATGTACGGCGAGTTCCTGCCCAATGCTCAGGGTGAAGATGTGGTGGCTGGTATCAGAACGCCAATCAACATTGATGCTCTGCGCGTTTGGAACAATCGTGTCTACGTCGAGTTGGAAGCCGCCGTGCAAGCCCTCGAAGCGCATTTCAACGACATCGTAGATGTGGAATACACAGTAGAACAAGGCAAACTGTTTATTCTTCAATGTCGTTCCGCAAAGCGTACAGCGCAAGCAGCGGCAACATTTGCTGTGCACAGTGCCTGGCAAGGAAGATGGAATCGACGTGAAGCAATCGAACGGGTTACTGCGGAGCAAGTCTCGCAACTAACCAGACGCGGTTTCAAAGCTGATTGTGCCGAGACGGCACCGCTTTTTACTGCGGGCCTGCCGGCGTCACCAGGTGCGGCAGTGGGCAAAGCAGTTTTCACTTCCGAAAAGGCGGTGGCTCTGGCTAATGCCGGTGAAAATGTGATCCTGATTCGACCCGACACATCACCGGATGATCTGCCCGGCATGCTAGTCTCCAGAGCCTTAGTCACTCATGATGGTGGCACAACCAGCCACGCGGCAGTAGTCGCACGTGGATTGGGCATACCGGCTGTGGTTGGCTGCCTTAGTCTGCGCGCCGAAAGACACGCGGCTCAGAGCGACGCAGGAATTATCAAAGAAGGAGACATAGTCGCGGTCGATGGCACAACAGGCAAGGTCTTCCTCGGCGAAATTCCATACACTGAAGCTATTTTGACAAACGAGGTCAAGACTTTCCTCACCTGGTTGAAACGCTTTGGTGCTGGAAAAATGCCGCAAGCGAAGATCGACTTTGCCGCATTCAGCAAAGAGCTGGATCCTAACACTGCACTGAACGACTTCTACATCATTGATGCAATGGCGCAGGCAGCGACAGGAAATCTCAGCGCTGAAATCGTCAAGCTCCGCAGCACAATGCACAGCAAAATGGCGGAAGTATTCGCCTGTTACCTCATGGTGGCAGTAATCAGCGAACTGGGCTTCACCGAATCCGAAACCAGGCATAGCAAGTTGAGCACTGCGCAACAAGAGGCCTGGACTAATCTCAAGGGTTGGCTCAAAATCTCTGCTTATAGCTACCAAGACTCGATGACAATCATGGCCACCACCTCGTTGTCTGAACAGATCGAGTTCTTCCGGCAGGCAGAATGCGTCTTCTCCGCCAATTGGGGCGTCGGCTATGGTGGACCGAAGTGGGCTGCCATTGCTCGCGCGCCATTGGAATTTCTGAGCGGGCGACTGAACCACACCGCCTTTGTGGATCACGTATTTGATTTGAAGCACAATGGCGGACCTGTCTTCGGAAAACACGAGATGATTTCCGGCGACATGCATACGCTTCACGCGCAACTCAACATCAAGAAAAGCACCACCTCCGTCAACGATCTTCATACAAAGTTGCTAAAGATGCACAGTGCAATTTCAACGGAAGTCTCGAGCCTCTATGAGCGAGGACGGCAACAGGGACTTTGGTAACAATCAGGTTGAGGGCGTGCCACTGCATGCAGTGGCGCTCCTCCGATCACATTCTTCTAGGAAAAGGAGGACCGCAATGATTACCAGAATTGAACAGTTGCGTCAGGCTCTAGAAGAGCGAGCGATTCTAGATCAATTAACCGAGAAAGAAGCTAACACGCTTCGTTGTATTTGCGAGTTTCCGAACAATCAAACGGCAGCCCTGCTCGCCATGAAAGAGGCTCGAGGCGGACAACTGTCATCAAAGGAAGCGGTTCTCCTGATGAGATTCCGCATTGAGAAAACAATGCAAGAAAGGCGCGAGGCTCGAATAAATCTAGAGCATCAATCTGTCGAAGCTCCCATCATTGACATACAGGAACCAAAATCCACTGGTGTCGATGGTGGTAGCACGAGGCCTTTACAATGGCCGAAGCATCTGCAGTACGAAACTCATCATGGAAGCCACCATTTTCAAAGTATGGCTCCCATGCTACACACGGATGAGCACGAATGGATGCACAGCATGAAATGGCTGGACGATGAGGCTGAGGATTTGCCACCGGGCATGCCCTTGCCAAAACTATCTGATTTGCCATCCTTTTGGAACAAAATAAACCAAATCGCTGAAGACATGTTCGATACAATAAAGCAAGATGACGACAGCGATTGGACCGACGACAATGAAGAAATCTTATCGGAACTTGCTAGCCAAAACGATGGTCGCTCAGCTGACTACTTGGTGCGAAACATGATGGCTAAAGATCCGAATTCAGAGGGACAAACGCCAGAGGAATACGCGTCTGCGTTTGGTGCGAAGATATTCCCAGGAAATAGTCACGCGGCTTCGCTCGTGGCTAAAAACGTGTTGGGAACGATCACACCAATAGAAGCCGGAATCCTAAGTGGTTACCACAACTTTTACAGTCACGACGATTTCTAACGTGAGGAGAATCTTCGACACAGCAAATTGATCTACTGGTTCCTCAGCGTTGGGCTCACGAGCAGATTTAAAATTTGCACGTGAGCCAACACTGAAGTCTGCACCCTCAGGTATTCGATTAAAGTTAGCAAGACCAATTGTCCGGCTAAGACTTGAGTTTACCCCTTGCGATATTATTGCCTAAAAGATTTATTTTAAGTAAAAACAACTGAAACAGTAAAGTTCAAAAAAGTCGTCGGGACTGTGTGCTGCCCTTGCGAGCAACATACAGTCCCGGCACTACATTCAGCTTCAGTACTTACTCTAGTTCAGGAAGCCTCGGGCCAGCAGGGCAGCCCGGAGTTCCACGGCGGTGCCAAAGATGCTGATCAAACCGCGATCAGATCTTGCCAACGTGTCCTTGCATTCAGCGACGATTGCATCCACTTCTTCGATTTTGGCTTTCCGCGCCTCGGCATCGTCGATCTTCAGAGCCTTAGCGCGTTCCTCAGCGGCGGTCAAAGTCCAATCGCCACTCTCAAACGCGGCGATGAACGCATCAGTTTCTCGCCCGCTGCCACGCTCCAGTAGAACGGGGATGCCGCGACGCAGTGATTCGTAAATCTCCTTGCGGGTGATAGCTCCGCCGTTACGCACGATTTCAGCGACCTTGACGCCAATATCCTTCCACCCTTCCATCTGGGTCAGGTACATTGGCAAATCGCCGTCCCAATCGAGAACGTTAGCCGCATCAGGCTGGACTATCAGCTCGACGTGCATACCGGTATCAATGGTGGTGCCATACATGTCGACGATCAATCGACCCTCAGGCGATAAAGCCAAATCGGCAGTCTTTGGCGTTGATCCACCGGAGAGGCACGGATAATTCCTGGAGATAATCGAAGGGATTACGGTCACCATGTCTTGTTTGAACGCGCCCGCGTCATCCAGGTTGATGGTGCCACCGCTCCAGACAAACCCGCGGAAGGGTCGAACCGTCTTTCCTTCAGCATCCACTGTGCGGAAGGCATCGACGTACATTTCGATCGCCTTAGCGATTTCCGCGGGGCTTTGCCCCTTGGTGCCACCGCCAATGCGGATGGCTTCACGGGCAACGCCGTCGCGCGTCGGCAGCGTTGAAAATTTCAGCGGAACTTGCTGACCGTTGGAGAGCACGAACAGAAGGGTGCCACGCTTGTCTAGTACGAGCAGGGGGGAGGAACTGGTTTGGTTTGTCATTGGTCTCAGCCTTTCTTTTTCGCTTCAGAAACTTATTTCAATGCGCCAAGCTTGAGCAGCTCGGCACGAATCGACGACGCATTGTTGTCTGCGACATGAACGTTGTTGGCATTCTCAGCCAAAAATTCCGGGTCGCGCGCATACCGATCCGCAGCCCGTCCGCTACCGCGTATTAGCAAAATCTGCCACCGATTCGGGCTGGGGTCACGCTTGCCGTTCGCCGCCCAGGTGAGAATTTCTCTCTCGGTATTTGGTCCACCGTTGTAGGCAACCAATAGCGATTGCCAATCGATTGTGTGCAGCTGATCGACAATCTCAACCGCTTCCTTCATCTCGTCCAACTGATGTGCCTTCTCATCACTGGATGGCTGAGTAATCAATACGGACTTGCAGCTTGGGTTCACCGTAGTGAAGGTGCCTCTCTGCTCGTTCACTTCCAGAACCAAACCATACGTTTGGCTATAGAGCAGGTGGTTGTACTTGCTGGCGATTCCTAGCAAAATCGCTTCCGTGCCTAAACGATCAGCAATGTTTGGGAACACCTCGGTGATCGTTTGCAGAACTTTGCACGAAGGGTTGTCGGTTCGGCCCTGATACATGCGGGTCGCACCGAAAACTGCAAACCCCTTAAACTTCGGGTCGCCGTCACGTTCACCACCGGCTGCCAGCTCGATGTTTCGCAGTCCAGCTGCATCCTCATCAGACATGCCGGCGCAACCACCGGCAATGCGCAAGAAGTAATGCGGGCAGCCAGCTGCTGCGAATTGCATGGCAAACAAAGCACATTTATCGTGCTCTGACTCCATATAGATTCTTGACAGTGTCATCTGAAACTCCTCTTTTGTCGATATGATGGTGTCGCCGCCACGTGCGGCACCATTAACAGTGCTAATGGGCAGACTGCTTCAGATCGAGCCCCCGAACCATGATCAGGTCGTAGTAATCGTCGTCGTACTGATCAGCCTTAACATCGACTTGATAGCCATTGACTTCGAAGTTGTTTACCACATCGTCCACGACCGCCCGTTCCCAACGCGTAACGGCGTGGACCGAAACTCCTGGGTATCGAATTCCATCAGCTGGAGCAACGTTACGCTCCATTTTCGCCATCAGCTCTGCGCAGAGACGATCTAATGCTTCCGTCAGAAAAGGTTCGTCCATTGCCTCCAGTTCAGCAGCCGAAATGATGGTGGCATTCGTCGTATGTGTTCCGGGAGTATGCCCTTGGATTCGATCCAATTTCGTGACGAGAATTTCTGAATGCGACGTTTCACGCCCATACGGAATAACATCTTTGCGCAACGTCGCCAGATATCCGGCTTCCACGAAGACAGCGGCCACATCTTCGCCAACTAATTCTTCAAACTCGCCATCACAAGTTACCGTCACCGCTGGATATCTGCTTGGCAGCGGTAGATTTTCGCATTTGCAGTTCCTTTATAGAGTTAGAGACTAAGCTCAAATCAATAGAGATCTTGGCAGTCAGTTGTTTCAGTCGTCCCACACGAACTTCCATTAGTGCCGCGGAACGGCAATCGGTACTCGTTTTGACCATCCTCTGACTTCTTTGGACCAGAACCACAGCTCCTCGTAGTTATTTCCACGATTCACCGACGTGGTCCTTATTCTGAAACTGAATCCGAGAGCTTGTGCAGCCTTCCCACAGCAGTGAAAGGCATCACGAAACCATTCGACACTCAGAATCTGAGTCATCGAGCAGACTCGCTCATCTATTTGAATAGAGAGAACGAGGCTGCCTTTATCTGTCGAACTAGAGCTGTCGCCCTGATCGATCACAACTTCGGTGTGCCTAATTGCGAAGTTCGCGAAATTGTTTCTCTGATCTTCATTGGCGAATCGCTCGAACCAGTGCCTCGAAATTCCAAGGAAGCGAAGCACGAGCAGCTGAATCGCCTTATTCCAACGCACGCGCCCAGCATCGCCAATACACTTATCTGCGAGCACAAGTATCGCTAGGATACGGCGGCACATTATCAGGTGCGCCAACAGCTCTTCGTTCACGACTCGGTTTGGCATGTCTAAAGCATTGCGCTTCAGCACACCATTGGCACGATGGTTAACAACGGGATACGTCACTAAAGAGCGATACCTTGCCGGAATATCTTCTGCAATCATCATCTCGTTGATCATCTGTGCACCATCTACTTCATGGCGATCAACAAGCTTTCCGTTGATACGAACCCGTTGGCGAGACCGCCCCAAATCATGACTTATCAGAGCCAACGGCGCACCGAATTCTAACTCTAGCGCAGTAAACGTTCCCGGATATAACGCTTCGATCTGAGCCATGATTTCTAGTCCCAGATTCATTACCGGGATGGCGTGCCCATTTTCGTCATGTCCGGTCATATCTGCGGTGTTGAGGTCAGCCAATTGATAGCCGCGATGAAAAGCGGCGCTTGAAACGATACGCTGGAGCGCCTTTTTTAAGGACTCCAGAGTCATGTACTTCACATAATTCTCCTACCTAAAGAGCTCCTTGAAGAAGCTCCCGCGAATGAATTGGAGGCACATTCGTTGTGCCTGCTTAAAGTCGGACGAGATACACGACGCTCAACAAAGCTGATTCAAGGTTGCCTCTAACAATCAGTCCGTCAGCGTTCGAGTCCAAGCGATTGAAGTGTTTCACCAAGAATGCTTGCAGGTTATGAGCCTGCGTCAATAGCACGCGAGCGCGACGAGCTTCCTTGTGCTGAGCAATCCACAACGGTATAGCACCACATATAGCGCCAACAAAGATGCAAATTGGAGACAGGGCTGAGTTAGGCAAAGCAAGCGCCAGCGCGCCGCCAGCGGTACCAAATCTGGTCCGCGGCGGCGCATGCACACTTGTCTTGTTCGAAGTAGGTCGAAGCAGTTGGTCAATGGCGAAGGTTATTCCGGCGCAACGTTGTCTTGCTCGTCTTCATTCAACTCATCCCCAGAGACATCAGCCGGGGAATTCATGGGCGCCTTACCAGTCAGCTTCGAGCCCAATTGCCCGATCATACCGACTACGCCGGGGCGATCTGGATTTTCGATGGAGACGATGAGCCGCTCTCTGGCACCATTCACCAGAGGAGCGCCAAAGAGGATCATGCTATCAAACATCACTGCTATCGAAGCAAATGTCAGCTTCGCGCTGAGTGGTAACTGCGGAGACAATATGCTCACGGGATAAAGCGAATTCCAGACGCCTCTATTCATGATCCATAATGCGACGAACAAGGCGCCAATAGTGAACGCCCGTATGGCAACTGAATCGAAGCTTAGTTCCCCACGGAAAATTCGGTACCAGTTCTTTGCGTACACGCAAATTCCAAACAAGGACACTGTGGCGAGGAAGATCGGGAAGACGTCATCTATGGTCGCAGGCAAGCTGCCACCTTCACCTTTGAGAGTGAAGTACCAAGCAAAGCAGGACATGCCAATTACAGCGGCCACACCGAGCAAGAATGAACCTAATCCGAATGATGCATGTAGGCGCAAATGAGTCACGTGCTCCAATTTGCTTGTTACATGCAAGAACAACGGTAATGCCACAAACACGACTAGGAACACTACAACTAGATGCAACCCAAACAGCGGAAAGTTAACCGCCAGGGACCAATCCCTTTGTGGTTGTGTAATGTGCAACGCACCAGTGGCAGTGAGAAAGGCCGACGCACTCATGGCAACAAAGGCCAAGCCTTTGAAAATCCATGGCCACTCACTTTTGATTGATTTCAGATTTTTCACGAAGTAGGCGAGCAGTCCTGCGCCTAGCAGTCCACCGGCCAAAGCACCGACATCTGCACCACCACCGAAGGCGGTGTAGCTGAGGAAGCCGTACAACGCGACCGCCCCAAAGAATATCCCCCAAGCGCAAAACCGCGCGAAAGGTCCAACGAAGCGCGAGAGCTGAAGTTGCCTTACTGCGACGACAATTTGTCCGATGAACCCAATGATGCGAGACAAGGAAATCTTCGATGTTTCTGGTGAATCCGACACGTTGCACCCCTTTCCGAGTGAAACTTTTGCGCTGCATGCGCAATAACGAGTAGAGAAGAATTCTGAGTTGAGTGAGTTTGTGTGTGGCGTTCCTGAAAGTGATTTTGCTTTGATGATAATTTCACACTAGCCTAGTCGACTTTTGAAAAGCACTACATATTGTTGTTATGTGAAATACAATTTTCGCCTAATCTTCGTAATTGTCACCATATGTGGTGAAACAATCCAGGCTGGGTAATTAGCAGAACGCGCGATGCTCCGCTAGCACGCGCAATGCTCCAAGATTAAACGACTGTGCAAGTAGCTGCGCCATTCATGTTCTACTGCCCAGTCGGCAATCTATTTTAAGAGGCTGTCTTCAGCAAGATTTCCTATTGGAATCACCTCTCTTCAAAAGGTAGGGTCAAATTAATAATTAGAATCAACCGAACTGGACTGCCCGCGTAACGCTACCCATCGAGCAACAACAATAAATCCAGCCAACCCGTTTCATGCGACATACGTCCCATGAGACCAACTCTCGTTCACAGAACATAAAAAGACAAGAAAGGAAACTAACGTGTCAGTCCGAATTCAAACGCTGCTCGCTGCTTGCGAGTGGAAAATTCCATTAATCGTGACTGTGCTTGTAGGCTCCATCTGCCTATATCCACAAGCATTAGTCGTCACAAGCGGAACACAAGTGGTGGCAGCTGTGACACCAGCAGTATCAAAAGACGTCCCTTCAGTAGCCGCATGGCCGCTTCAGGTAGTGCCAGAGACTGATGGTGCATTCAGGAAAAAATATGGATACCTGCCGCCAACAAACGGACCTACATACGCCTCTTTAGCCTCCATGCCAGCTGATCTTCGGGCGTACTGTTTAGCAACAGCTATCGTGGTCGCCAATCACTATGATGTGCCGGTCGAATTGATTTTGGGTATCCACTACGCGGAACAAATGGGGCATGGCTGGCAATGCCTACAATCAAATGTAAGCGCCTCAGGTGCGGTCGGACCAGGCCAAGTTACTATTGGCTTCTGGAACGGCTGGTACAACGCAGACTTCTCTCGATTCATCACTGAGCCACAAGCAATTTGTCCATGCCTGGTCAGAGGACAGCAATCGCCTCCAGGTTTCGGCACAGATTTTGACGGCGACGGACTCGCTGATCCATGGACGCTCGCAGACAATATTGCTGCAACTGCACGCCACTTTGTCTACGAAAAAATGACCAATGCTGCCAAAAACCAAGCCAACTACGCCAGCCAAATTCGCGATGCCATGACGATCTACGCGAATGGCACCGCCTACATGGACCAACGCACTCCTAACATCAAGCGCCAATACGCGGACATCGGCACGCTTTGGGCTATGACGAACAACAACACCGCCAAAGTGCTTGCGATAGCAAATTGCAAACTCGACGCAGAAGCAGCCAACATCACCTGTAGCTAAATCGGCTCTACCCATGGAGTAACGCCTTGCGCCTTGCCCAACACTCTACAAATGGATGCAGTCAGGCATTTCTGTCGACATAAGTGATGCTGTAATCAACTTCATTTATGTCGACAGAAATGCCCTTTTTTCCATGCAACTTATACTATGCAGTGGTTCGGAACGCTCAGCATTGTTCTCATACGTCGCAGGTCCTTGTGCCTCGCTGCGAGTAACAAACGGCGCCATTGTTTGCCTGCATCATTCCTCCTTTGTTCAAAAGGTTGGCAGGGTGGATCGTCGGCGGACGCAGGCTGGTACTGCATGCAATACCAGTCTGCCGACATCAAACGCTACGCGGCTTCGAACACCGCACGGTAGTCGTGCAATACGACGCGACCGTGCCAGCGCCCGAGCTGCTCCAGAATCTTGTCACCCGCTGCATCCCACAGGTGCACGCCGCACTCATCGAGAAGCCAATCGGCAAATTTTATCGCCTCATCGTACTCAACTTCTTCGACGAGCGGTTGAACGTACGATACAAAGCAGACCCCACCGATTCGGTTGTGTGTCACCTCACCGATGATCGGGCAGAGGTAGTCGTAAACCTCGGGGTCTCCCCAATCATCATTCCACTCGTCTTCCGTCATGAGAGTGACCTTCAAAACGCGCGTATTACCTTTGCGCGTCTGGAACGCGATAGCGATGCTATCTTCGCCGCTGCCTAGCAACACCGGAGACTCGAATTTAAAAGACTTAAGTGCTTCTGCATACTTGCCCAGATGCGGGCGATGCCCAGGATCAACAATGACCCTAGTGTTGACGTGGTCTGTACCGAAGACCTGAGTAATAATGTCTGCATTCATCTTTTTCTCTCACTTTGTCACTACCGGCGGTTACTCGACCGCCGGATAATCGATAAGAACAACTCGCTGTTCTGGGTCATCGGAAAGATAACCCAGTTGATTGACACCGTGTGGAACCCGTCCATCACCGAAGTCTCGGAAGATGAAGTCGCCGCTCCGCTCTATCCGTTTCTTGAACGAATATGCCTCATCTGCACTAACCGGACAAACATACACCGACTGAAGGGAGAAACTTAGTTCCGTTCCGTCGTTCAATCTGAAGAATACTGGCTCTGTATGTGGTGCATCGAAGTAGCGATGCCAGCCATCGGCATCGTCCCAGTCCGCCTCGCTGAGCAGGGATATTTTTGCGGACAATGGCTTTTTCGACAATTGACCGTCTTTCAGCTTTCGAACCTGAATCGCAATCGATTGTTCACCGTATCCGAGAAGCCTTAAGTGCTTATCTTCCTCGATGACAACGAATGGCAGTGCCAATTCGTCGAGCTTCTGGGCGATGGCGCTCAATTTGAAGCCTCTGGATACCCCAGGATGCTGCAGTTCGCGGAGAAACTCAGCTATCGTTTGCATTGCTCCTCCTATGTTTGTAATCACATGCCACCAGCTGCAGTGCAGTGTTCTACAATTCCGTCGATATCAACGAATCGTGCTAATCCACGCTTTCAGGGCATGGCGCTCAAGCGGACTTATTTGGCGATCCAGCACTCTCTTAATAGCAATGAGACCACCGCTCGCCAAGTTCGTCCCATAGACGCAATCTGCAACGAACCAACACTCGTCGAGACGCAACACCAACGCGCGAGGAACATCCTGCCATTCGGGAATTCGGCCGGCTCCCTTAACAAACTTGTAAATCTCAGTGGAAATCGTGATGTCTAGGGACATCGCTATGGATGGATGGGAGCCATCGAATGTATAGCTGATTTTCACATGATGCCACGTTCCGTGGACGTCCTTGAATTTGACGGCTCCTTGGCACCGCTCCATATTTGCCAGTGCCACCATGGCGCTGACAATTTTGTCCAAACTAGCGGGTCTGCCCGGCTCCGGCTGGGTCTCGCGTACGATCAAATTATCCTCAATTTTCCGATGTTGTGGAACTTGTGCACTCATGATCAATTCTCACTTTCTGGCGTATAAAAGAACGAGTTTAGTTTCGAGTCGATTTCCTGATGCTTGTCTAACGGTCCTAAACCGTTTATCTCCTGCTGGTTATTGCTGTTGTTTGGCTTGCTGGCAGCCCTCCTAGGAACAATTGGAAAAATAATGATCTCTTAGAGATTAGCATTGAGCAGCTGTGCTAAAGCAAGCATAGACAGCTGGTTGCAACCAATTGATCATGTGGTAACTACGAGATTTGATTGAATCTCTCATCTGCGCAGCTAGCGCATATCGGCGAACTATTTGTATTCAACAAACAGCTCTTTGACCTGTCGCGCCTGCGCTAACAAGTTAAGTGAGGCAGACTTCAACTTCTAGTTTTTAATCGCGAGTCGTCAAGAAAATAGTTTTCGATTTCCCAAATAAAATCGGGGGCAAAACAAAGGGGCATAGAATATAGCGCCTGAGAGAGCCTCTTTACTATTCTTCAATTTAATTTTGACTGCGGACCAATCAATTGCGCATGATTGGATTATCGCTCACTCAATTCTATGAAAGGACAACCAGCTCAAACTACATCTCTAACGCTACACAGCCAAATCGCGTCCTTACCATGCCGATTGTGCGAGGTATGGTCGATCGATGTCAAACAACAGCCAAGACCTCAGTCGGTGTGAAGCTAATGGAGAATTCTATGACAGATCAAGCATGGCTAGCTCAATTCAAACCGCATAGGCTCCCGTCTGGACAGCTCGAGCAAATTGTGGAGAACACACTCTACCTTTGGAACAGGGGTGGTTTTGATCAACTCAATATCGTCTTCGCCGCGCCAATAGAGTCTGTGAAGCGCTTGCGTCATAAAAATCTGCCACTGTCAGATGACGACACTGAGGCTCAGAGCGATGCGATTGCAGTAATCGCCTATATTGCAAAACTGTCAGGGCTAGGAGATCTTCAGTTGCAGCCTGCCAACCAGGAACAAATGAGAGCAGCGCTTGGACGGCTGATTGAGCTGGGCGAGCAGCATTATTGTCTCTTTGAGCGTTGCTCTTCCACCTCGTTGTGCAGAGCGGAGGCACCTCAGATTGAAGGTGATACCACACCCTGGGTGGTGCAAGTAGGGATGGCCAAAGTCGCATCGGTTTCAACTCTGCAACGCCAGCTAAACGAATGGGGGCTGACATCGGACCTTCACCATACACACGCAGATGGTTTGGTCCTCTTCATTTACTAACGATTTAGATATAGGAGGTTCAGATGGCCTTCCCTTGAATTACCCACTGGCTACACCGGCTAGTAAATGATCCACGAGTGAGGTCCTTGCAGCTTGCAGACCTCACTCACCCATATTCAAACTACTATCAGATGATGATGATATTAAATACGGTGCTTATACGATAGAATATCATAAGAGTGGAGCCTTGCCCCTACCAATCAGAAACAGAACTAAAACTTGAATCGCCAAGCGAGAATATCTTCTTCCACAAAAATTCCAGGTAACCCGACTATCTTCTCTTCAGTCGAAGGCGCACAAAAAAGTAATCGACACAAATTTAGGGCAGAGAGCGGACCTTGAAAAAGGTCCGTTTTCAATTTAAGCGACGGCAACTAGCACTACCCACACCTGTAATAGCTACGCAAACCGGCATGATTAGTGGAACTCGGGAAGTCACCATATACGGTGTGGACGTGGAACTGTAATATTGAGACTTAAGAAATTGACCAACGAGAAATCAAATTGTTTTCAGTCGAAGACACTCAGCTTGACGATGTTGACGACACAGTTTTAGGGGAGAAGGCGGACCTGAGAGGGTCCGTTTTCATTTGCAATCAAAATAGAGAATGCGCTGACGCACTTGACGATTTTCTTCCACATTTATTCCATGTTCAGATGAGACACTTCGCGCAACTCAATCAAACATTGACGCAGAGGTAAATGACGTGAATACAAGTTGTAGCGAAAACCGCACCGAGATAGTTGACGATAAAGGGCGAGAATATGCCCCATCAATTCTATTAGTAGAAGACGAGCCCGAAATGGCTTCAATTATTAGGGCCTGGTTGCAATCACAATCGTATCAAGTTGATGTGGCTCCTTCAGGAGAATCAGCCCTGGAATCATTGCAAAAACGCTCTTACGATTTGATTATTCTGGACTGGATGTTGCCTGGTGTGTCGGGACTCGAAGTATGCCAGCGATTTAGAGCGGCTCGCGGCAATTCCTTGATCATAATGCTGACTAATAAATCAAAAGCCAACGAGAAAGAAATGGGCTTGGACTCTGGATCAGATGATTACTTAACCAAACCTTTCAATCTTCGAGAACTATCTGCACGTGTTAGAGCGTTGCTGAGAAGGCCACGTATTTTTAAGGGATTCATTCATAAGGTTGGCAGTCTTGAACTGGATTCTTGGACTTTTAAACTGAAAAAGAATGGCACAGAAATTTCTTTACTACCGCGAGAATTTGCTTTGCTAGAATTCCTCATGCGTCACCCTGACAAAGTGTTCAGCCCAGAGGAGATCCTGAACAACGTTTGGGCGTCAGAGGCTCAAGCATCACCGGACACTATTCGCACCTACATCAAAAATCTTCGTCGCAAGCTTGATGAGCCTGGAAAGGAATCAATGTTCAAAACCATTCACTCAGTCGGCTACCGACTCGAATCCGATAAAGCCTGACACTATCTGCAGTGACACTGCCGAAGCTAGCAGCGCTACCAGTAGCTAGTTACATTAGACACGCGCGTTGTTATAGCTGTAAAAAGCTCAATCGCCTATCAAATTGAATGAACGAATAGCAGGTCTGTGCCCGAGAAAGGCGCAGACCTGCTGCCTTTCGCTTCTTGACTTCACGCAGACGGTCAAAGTAGTGTTCAGATACCTTTCACCTATCCATCAACCCATCCATTCAACCTTTCCAAGTAAACATCCACCCAGAAAATCAATCCATTAATCATCACCATTGAACCGCGTCAGGCGGTTCAATGGTGATGTCTATGCATTGATGTCGTGCTCCAAATGCCGCGTTCGGCGTTGGTGCTGATTTCGTTTTTGCGCGCATTGGTCCATCAAATCTTCGTTTCTTATCAACCAGCAAAGGTAAAAAAGAAAGAGAGAACAAATCTATGCCACCGACTGCTCTGATCCGAACCACCCCGGACTTCGGTTTCGACAATCTGCCGAGTCACGTCAAGCCTGCAGGCTATGAAACTGCGGATGTTCATCCTGGCATTACTCACATCGGGCCTGGAGGCTTTTTCGCCGCGCATCTGGCGGCATACGTCAACGAATATATGGCGAAAACCGGCGATCTGCGCTGGGGCATCGTCGTTGCTTCATTGCGTTCGCCCGGCACCATCATGGCTCTTCGCAATGCGAACAATCGAATTGTCCTAGTCGAGCGAGAAGGAACTGAACGTAGCACACAAGTGCTGGCACCGATCGTGGGAACTATCTACGCACCGGAAAACCCACTCGCCCTAGTCAATGCCATTGCAGCGGCAAGCACCAAGATTGTCTCTATGACCGTAACAAATAAAGGGTATTGTGTGAGCGACGCACACGGGACCCTCGATACATCGAAGCACGAAGTGGTTCATGACCTCGACTTCCAGATCGAGAATCGCGTCGGCACCGACGCACCACTGACGGTTCACTGGTATTTGATGGCAGGTCTCGCACAACGGAAGGCTGAAGCGCTGGCAAGCGGCATTCCGAGCCCACTGACGATTTTATCTCTGGACAATGTTCCGCAGAACTCAAAGTCTCTCAAAACCGCCCTCTTGCAATACATCGAGGCGGCTACCGAGAGCAGCGCGGAATTGATTGAGTGGATCAACGACAATGTGGACTGGTTAACGACCTTGGTCGACCGGATTACACCGGAAGTGACCAACGCCTTCCGCAAGGAGACCGCAGAATTAATCGGCTTCGATGCCCCGGTTGTGGTTGGCACTGAGAAGTTCAAACAGTTCGTGGTTGAGCTTGGTCGTTTCGATATGCCCGATTGGAGTGACGTCGGTGTCGAGACGGTGGATGACATCAGTTCGTACTGGGAACTGAAATTCTTAGGCCTAAATGCCGCCCATCAGGTGCCTGCTATGGTTGGGCCGCGACTCGGTGCGACCTTCATCCACGAAGCGGTACTGATTGCCGAAGTGGGAGCCCTGCTCGAACTCTTCCACCGAGAATTAGGCGTGATCCTCGGCGACCAGTTGATGGCTGAATACGGAGCAAAGATTCAGCAGCGCTTCCGGGACAGCGCTCCGATGGACACGATCCGCCGTGTCGGTGCAAGAGGAACAAGCAAGGCCTCCGAGCGCATCGCCTATGCGGTGGAACGTGCGCTCGAAATTACAGATGGGGCAAAAGTGCTGAAAGCTCCGACGTTCGTATTTGCATGTTGGCTTCTCAACATGGGTTGCTCTGACGAATTGGGTAACAGCTTCGAGCAGGATGACAAAGAACTGCCGAAACTCTCCATCGTCTATCACCAGTTACTGGCTTGGACACGGTCCCCGGATCATAGCCATCACGCCCTTGCCCACCTTCTGCGCACCATCGGTGAAATTTGCAGCGACAACCGATTCGTAGTCATGGCAAGCAAGGAAGGTTTCCTTTCCGAACTCACCTGGGCGTTACTCCAGCTCACCACTGGCGACACCAAGACTGCGATCTGCAATCTCCTAGCCCGGAGTGCTGCTGACCTCGCGCCGAAATGAAAACGTAATCACTGCTTCAACACAAAGAGGGCACTGTAATTGGTGCCCTGCCAGCTTTGCCTGAATTAAAAGGGCATGGCGCTGCTCTCTCTTTTGCCTCCAACCAAATTCACTGAAAGTCAGGGACTGAACAACATGATTTCTCAATTGGACAAACGTAAATTGCGCGCTGCTGCAGCGCTGGTTCCACAATCAAACATCGCTCAAATCATCGACTGCGCCAACACAGGAATTATGCCTGTGGAGCATCTTCTGATGCTGCTCGAGGTTGTCAGAAAGGTGCCGACGCTGTTGCACGACATGGATAACAACCTTGGCCTCACGGAGACACCGGCCTTCGAGGGATGCTCTATGGTCGTCAATCGTCTCTGCAAGCGCAAAGGTGTGTTGCGCCGCTTCGAGCCAGAGGGCCTGATGCGAGAGTTCGTCGGATTTAATTTCAAAGGCATGGCCACCTTGTTGCAGACGCAACATGGTTTTGATCTCTCCCAAGCGGAGCTCGACTATTACGTCCGACTGGAGAAGCGCATGGTAATGCGTAACTTCAGATGCCGCGGTATTGTGCCGACGCCGGGAAGCCGAAACTTCATAATAGCCTGCCAGGCTGTTGGTTTCGAACAAGCCATCGTATCCAGCAGTGCGCTGGATCGAATCAATCTGTCAGTTCTTCTGCTCGGGCTGGATGAATATTTCCCGCGGACCATGCGCTTCAGCGCGGCAGAATTTGGCTCTTCAAAGCCGAACGCTCTGGTCTATAAGAAAGCGGCGGAAATTCTGGGGCGCGATCCCAATCGCTGCGCCGCGACAGAAGATTCAGGTGCTGGAGTCGAGTCGGCCTCTGGTGCCAATATCGGAATCATCCTCGGCTACAGTGGCTCCGTGTCAGAAGAAGAGCAGGAGCTGCACTCGCTCAAGCTGCTCAATCGCGGAGCGCATATTGTTGTCAGCGATTGGTCGCAGATGCCTGAGACCCTGCTATCTCGCGCTCGACTGCTCAACGTCTGAGAATCGTATCCGAGGGCAAACCAAGGGATCAGCCTGAACCCAGGACTTGATCCCTAAATGCCGTGATGCGCGTGTTAACGACAACGGTGGTTGAAAAATACCACCGTTCGTTACCACGGCCGCTTGAACCGTGACGTTATCTGAACTCACCGGCAATTCTAGGTTTGGCACAACATAACACCCTTGATCAAAATCTCGGCGCCTAACCAGTCTGATATTAAATATGGTGCGTTTACGATATAATATCATAGCCACTACCAAGGTCCGAAACTGAGCAAACAAGCAGATCTCGAAGATCCTCGATAGGGCAAGTCAGCGAAGATTATCTGCACGCGCAAATCATACAACGGAGCTTATTCGTGCCTTTACGAATATTTGAAGGTGTTACTCGAGTCCGTGATCGCGAGTGGATTGTACAAAGGATTAGCATCCTGAACTTGTTGGGCTGCCGGAATTCGCTTTTCCAAATCAGCTGCAATCGCTTGCAATTGTTGATTGTCCGGATTATCTGGAGCAAGCTGCGCGGCAAGTTTAATTGCATCGAGTGCTCCGTCAAAGCCACGAGGAGCTCCATCGGGATATGGAATTTGCCGTCCGCTATCACTTCCATACAGAACTGCTGCGGCGTTATCAGATGACTTTTCTGCGCTTACGGAAGCATATGTAAGACAAAGTAGAGCATAGTCTCTAAACAGTTTGGCTTGAAATTGAGGCTCACTCTGCCTGTTTGATGAGAGTCCTGAAACCAGATCGATTTCTAACTTCGCAAATCCCATCTGATTACTCTTCTGAAAGTCAGTCAGATCTGAAAGTGCTTTGGTCAGATCATGCTTGCCATAAATCTTGGCGATATCAGCATTTGTTCTCGCTTGAATCTGAGTAATACCATCGACTTCAGATTTATCAACTTTGGAACCATGATTGGATTGACCGACTAATTTTAAAGTCTCAAGTTTCGCGCGCTCGGCATTGACGTTGGCGATAATCAATCCTCTCAACGCTTGCCCTCCTAAATCCAGATTTTGATCAGCCAATATGTATGTCGGCTTTTCCGCAGGAAGTATTGTGGTGCCGTGGCTCAATCTGCTTTCACCAAAAGAAGTGCCCAGAATCATGGCACCACGATATGCCGTCAGCATATCGTCAAATTGAGAGTTGGTTTTAGTTAGATACTCTTCGTAATAAGCTCTGAGCACAAACTCTTTGTCGTTGCCCAACTGAACATATTTATCAATAGCATCGGTCATTGATTTCGCGCTTCGGGTGGACTTGTCTTCAGACACCAATCTGTTTGCAGCTTCGTTTATGGCCTGGTCGTCAGGCTGATCTTTATGCAAGAGCCTGCTGCCCAGCCAAATCGCTCCATCGAGTGCTAAAAACGGCAACACAGGCAGACTTTCGGCCACCTTGAGCCCCTTCAGCAGTAAACCGCCAGCAGCAATTACACCGGATACTGCTAATGAGTCTCCTGCATCGAGGTTAATCATTCTGTTAAATAACCAGGTGCCACCAACAATAGGCAATTTCAAATCAGCTGGAGCTGGAAGCGCCCAAGCAGCTCCCATAGACACAGCCTCAATCCCAGTGGGAGCAAATATTTGACTAATCGCTTTGTGGTCACTTGCAGGAAGCAAGCTGTCTAAACCTTTGCTTACAACGATACTGCCCACACCTAACATAATCTTGGTTTTCAGATCAGCAGATGAGGAAAAGGCCATTGGCACAGCCAATCCCGATAAGAACCAGCTATCTTTGTGATCCTTTTGATTAAAGAAACGGTCAAGGGAATTATCCAAAATTCCAGATGACAAAGCGGCAAAAGCGGCTCCTTCAATGAAGCCGCTGCGCAAATCTCCAAGTTTGCCTGATGTTTCCGTCGGTCCAAAATCTGGTTTAGGCGCAAGACCAAGTGACAGATCGCCACTGGTATTGGCTAACCACCAAGCATTCCTGTTCAGAACGCTGGAAAGCACTGTTTTTCCGATAGCACCACCAACGCCTCCCATGCTCAAATAACCAAGCTGTCCACTCAATCCATCAAAGCCATAATGAGGTACTAGACTCTGCTGTATATTGGCTTGAAGAGAAGAGCTGATTAGACTGTTGCCTTGGGGCGTAGTGCCAGTGCCGCCCAATCCATCGGAGACAGGAGCTGGTCCTGGACTGCTCCAACTCGGCCCTGGTTTGGGATGCCATTGCTGCTGAACTGCATTTGGATCGCCGGTTTGAGCAGGCGCAGGGTTCGCCAGCGGCAAGTCTGCACCTATCTGGTACGGTGCCCCTTTCCATGGTTGATTAGCGGACTGTCCGTCGCCTGCAGCGTCCGCTGTCGCCTTGCTTCCGGCAGTCGTCGATTGTGTAGCCAATGCGCTATCTGCACCATTCAGAAATGGACTGGCTCGCCAGGCTCCCGGCGCTGGCGTCGCGGCGCCACTAAATGCAGTATCAACTGAAGGTTGTGCTGTATTCGAATTAGGATCGCCTGAATACTCATTGATTCCCGTTGGTGTTGGCGGCGGTGGCTGTATATCTGAGTCGAGATAACCAGGCTTCGGTGCCTGATAACCGCTTGAGGCCAGGAGATGGTCATTCGATGCGGAACTATCTACGGAAGTACGGGTATAAACTTCATGGACAGAAGTTTGATTATTCACTTCAGCTGTCATTAAAACTCCTCAGATCCAATTGCGCACATTAGTCGTTTACGGCACTCGAAGTTACGCATACCTTGAATCTCTACACCGTATTGTGCATGGAGAATCCAATTAGCGCTCTGTGGAGAGTACTGCTTCGAACATTTTTTTATCGCTAGCAGTGCTATGCAAGTTCGCACAAGCCGATCAACGCGAACACACACTGCTCATCTCAACACATTAGCGATAGCGCGCCAGGTCTTTACAGCGAGGAGAATAGTGCCACCACTAAAGGTGCAGATATCGTCGAGACACTAATGGGACTATCTTCTTGAGGTTAGCGACAAACATGATTGGCCGGCAGACAGTCCCTTGATCATCACTTGCGCGTCAACGCTTCTTTGCGCGAGCTTGGCGTTTACGGTCAAAGCAGAATTACTGACCTCGGCCCGCTCAGCCTGCTTATAGGTGAGCACGCACGACGCCTCGCTAGTTCGGGCAGTCGACTCAGGTAAGTCTAGCTTAGGTTTCGAGGGCAGCTTCGCTGGTTTCGACAGAGCGAAAGGTGTTTTGCAATAGATGATGCTGCGATGTGGTAATGGTGAACTTTCAGCTTGCTTGCCGGTATGACGAGTGGTCAATATTCTTCTTTTTTTAGTAAGTGGTTCCCAGTAGAAATTTTTCAAGTTTGGTGACCCTTGCACCAGATCAGCCTGCCAACCGCTAACGCGGTAACTAGTTATTTGATCGGCCTGGGCAATGGTTGCTTGGGGGTAAAACCAAAGCACCGCATTCAGTATTGAACCAAAGACAAAAATTCGCGTTCGGCAACCATGTTTGTTCATTCTCAACTCCTTTATTGGTCATTATCTTCCAGACCGCCTGATGTAATGACGATAACTTCCGTCACGCTCCCGCAGCCAGAGAGTGCCGTCTTGATCGACAGAAGGTTTAAAATTTAGCCGTTTTACAATTACTTTGTCTTGGTTTATCAGGTACCAATTCCCCGCCGCGCCTAGAGACCAAATAGAGAGATCCGGTAAAGAGATTTCATTCAATTGACCTGAATTGCGATCATAGAAGTATTCATATACACCTGACGAGTTGCAGACAACCTTCAAGACCTTTCCGTCCTTGTTTGAGAAAACCGTTGTTCCATCAAGCAAAATTTGGACGAAATTACCTTGAGTTAGAGCACCAACAGGCTTGGTATATACAAACCTGACAGTGCCTGCTGAATCCACTGCGGCTAGAAAGTTTGTACTATCTTGAGACATAAACGCAACACCGATTTTGAATTATGGCATGACAATAATAGAAATCAAAAATGGAATTGTTGTCGAATCAGTCAAATAAATACCACTGTCCTTGCGAATTACCGAACCAAAACGCGTTATCTTTTGCTTGAACCAGAACATAATCTGCATGCCGAACGACTGTTACTCCACTGCCATATTCGACCTGCACCATACAATCGTTCAGATCAGTCATAACCCTGGAGCCGTCTGCAAGCTGAGTCACCGTGCCCCGCTCCGGTCGAAAAAGCTGATAAGAAGCACACTGATTTTTCTCACGAAGCAGTTGAAACAAATGGTCGATGGTACTCATTTATTGATCCTTAAATTAGTTGATGCAAGCAAGAGCAAGAGCAAAATCACGCGGGACGCATATCTTGCCTGAGCGACAAAACTTCTCTATAGATACGCCAGGCAGCATCGTGGTTATCCTGTTTATGGAGGAACTGCACTAAGGTGAGCATGTACTGCGCTTTTTCTTCCATGGGCATAGTAGAGTTCTTGGAAAATTCGATTGCTTTGTGATACCACTTCTCAAACATGGCATGCCGATCGCTGACTAAATAAAGATGCGCCATTTTAAAGCAAACACGAGCTGAATGCCTCTCTCCATCATGCTTGTTGCGTTCATGCATGCCCAGAGCGCGCTTATAGACGCGCTCCGCTTTGTCGAATCTCGTCTGCTTTACAAAAACTTCGGCGAGATTCTCAAGCACGATTGCCATCTGCGCGTGACCGTTATCACTGGATTTGGGTGCTTGCTTGTATGCCGCTCTTAGCATCGTCTCTGCCACATCATAATGACCGCTCTCGTAGGCGGTAGTACTTAGTTCTATATATGTGTTCCAAATGCCTGTAAATTCCATAATTCTTCCCACCACAAATTACTAGCAGCCCTGCTGTGGACCACCGCTGACGTCTCTCGTTACGACCTGAATACTATTTCTTGCAAGTGTAAAAGTCGTGGAAGTCAGAACTAAAGTTTGCCGAAGTGAATAAGCTACCGATCAAAAAGGGTGATGCAGTAGAATGGTTACACCCCCGAACTAATAAGGTTTCCAATGATTGAATGGCAGAATGCTTATAACGATCTCAAGCGTCGATATTTGGTTCAATCTCGCGAACGGTTACAGCAAATTGAAAGTTTGATCGCGCAGATGAACGATCAGTCAGAGCCATTAGTGATCATCAAGCAGATCAGGCATCACTTCCACTGGTTGGCAGGTTCAGGTGGTATTTACGGAATGCCTGAGCTGACGAGTTTAGGAAAAGAAGCAGAGCAATATTGTGAAAACTGCGTGGAAAGTGCAGGTGTCGCGTCAGCATCAATTGGGCAGAAATTGCAGAAATTTGTCGAATCTGCGCGCAACGCTTTTGCCGAGGGAGAGCAACTCGTACCAGGAAAGAGCAAAGTCAGTCGTGATGAAGACACAGAATCGAGAGATATTCTGGTTGTAGATCATGACCCTAATCGTCGCGCAAAATTTCACGATTTATTCAAAGAGCATGCAGCTCGAATTGAGTTCGCCCTCAATTATTCCGAGGCGGCCGCACTGATGGCTTCGAAAACTTTCGATGGCTTAATCGTATCGATTCCACTAGATGGTGGGTCCGGCTATGAACTTGTTGAAAAATTCAGAAGCTTAGCGGAAAGTGATGCGCAGGCCGCTTTGATCGTCGGTCAGCAAGCGGGATTTCTAGATAAGGTGCAAGCAATTCACTGCGGAGCAGATGGATTTTTTGAGGAACCTTTCGTTTTAGAAGACTTAGCTGAGCGTATGCGTTTTTTGCTGGAAGTGCCCAAAGCTCCTGATTATCGAGTGCTCTACGTCGAAGATGACCCTTATCAATCAGAATTTGTGCGTGTGGTTTTGTCGGCAGCCGGATACGATATCGAAATATGCAGCAATGAAAAAACTTTCGATGCGGCGCTAACAAGCCACCAACCAGATCTTGTTATGTTGGACATAATGCTCCCTGATGTGAGTGGGTATGAACTTGCCAAATATCTCCGCCAAAATGAGGCTTATGCCACGTTGCCAATCATATTTGTGACGACAGAATCCAAAATCGACGCCAAAATTCGAGCTGCGAAAGCTGGCGGCGATGAGTATTTAATCAAACCAGTGCCGCCATCATTGCTCTTATCGACAGTGGCAGCCAAACTTGAGAGGGCGAGATTTCTAAAGTCTCTTCTCCACAGAGATGGGCTGACAAAACTGTTGACACACTCAGCATTCATGAGTATGGCAAAAATGGTGTTAGCACGCAAAGTAAGACAACCAGAAAAAAGTATCGGATTGATTATCATCGATATAGATAGCTTCAAGTCAATCAATGATAAATATGGACATCCAGTCGGCGACAGAGTGATTGTTTCTTTGGCAAATTTGCTCAGAAGAAGAATGCGCAAATCAGACCTGGTCGGTCGCTACGGCGGGGAAGAGTTTGTCATTATCGTGGAAGATTTGCGTGAATCAGAAGTTATCGCTTTAGCGGAAAGGTTACTAACCGATTTCGCAGAAATTGAGCACCCAGCGCAGGATGAGAAATTTCACTCCAGCTTCAGCGCTGGCGTGGCCATGCTCGACTCAGCAAACATGGAATTGGGAGATTGGGTTAATGCCGCTGATGGTGCTTTGCTGCACGCTAAACAGACTGGACGAAATAGAGTCGTCAAAGGACCGATTGCCGCGCCAGCAAAGCAGTGATGCTTTGCCGTTCTTTTGAAAACAATAATTACACGCGAATTCCGCTAGCGCTGAACGTGAGTGGAATTAGATTTAAGTAGTAATCACTGCGTATTAATCGTTCAGGACTGAGACAAATCATCCAGAATATTTGCTTGTGCTGCTTGTTATTAAGTAAGCTCATAACATCTTTCCTCCAACAACCCAATATAACGAGACTCTCTCTAAGACGCACTTCAAGTAACAATCTGTTTTTTTTCCGCTTGCTGCTTGAGCAAACGGAAAGGCTCGCCAGCTATTGGACCAGGCGAAGACCTGGCAGAAAGGGCGCATATGCGGGTTCGCAAGAAGAAGTTGCGAATCGGTCTTTCGATGGGCACCTTCAATCCCATCCATCTCTGGCACATGCAAGTTGCGCAATGTGCTTGGGATCAGTTCCATCTGGACTTTGTGCTGTTCATTCCGAACGGAGATCCACCACACAAGAACGATGTCGCTCCAAAAGAAATTCGCTTCCGCATGGTCAAAGCTGCCACGAAAGGGGCAAAGCATTTCCGCGCCAGTCGCATCGAGATCGACAGACCGGGCAAATCTTACACCGTCGACACACTGCGTGCTCTCAAGGCGCAGTATGGTGACGATGCAGAATTCTTCTTGATCGTCGGGCTGGACAATATCGAGCCAATTAATCACTGGATGGAAGCTGACGAGATCTTCAAACTCAGTGAGTTACTCGTCGCTCCTCGAGATTCGGCGAATGCAGACCATCAAATCATCGCCAAACTGCTCCCCTCAGGAGCTCGTTTCAACATCATAGACTGCCCCGGTAGTGACATCTCCAGCACACTGATCCGCAGTTGGATAAAAAGCGGACGCGCTCGTTCCGCCGACTATCTCTTCCCGAATTTTCACTGCCGCAACATCGCTGTGCGACATCGGCTCTATCGCTAGACCAAACACGCACTGCTTTGGACTTTCACACACCTTGCCTCGTTAGTTTAGTTGCAGCAGCAACCGCACTACCAGTGGTGCCTAGTCGTTCCTATTGTCCTCATATCAAGTCCAGAGAACCACAGTGCCTGGTTGGACTTCGCAAAGGAGACCCGTGATGAGTAAAGCCAAAAATGGACGCATAGAAAAAGCCGTCAAGGCAAAACGCGCCGAAATGATTGCTGAATTCTACCGCCGGATGTTCATTCTCGGTGGCATGATCACGGCCACCGACACTTACAAACGCACCATGAGTGCGGCATCGGTTGATTTTTCGCTCAAGCCTGCTTCCTATCATCTCACCTTCCGGCGCGGGCTGGACGAGCCGGGTGCCGGTGACCAGTTGATCATGGCCGGTCACGAAGCGATGCTTGCGCAGTGGTTCAATCAGCCCCTTAAGCGCGGCGACATTGAGATCGCACGCTACTGGTGCAGCACCGAGGCCAACGTCAAGGCGTTCCCGCATGAACTGTGGGACGACGTCCTGGCGCGCAATCCACGCCGCCGCAACATCGACCTCGACATCGATGTCTGGGGCTTCCCCGGCGGGCAGACGATGCTCAAAAACGTGCCGGCAATGTCATTTGAAGGCATTGGCGGACTGATCACGTTGATTGAGCCGGCCATGTGCCGCTACTTCGCGCCTGTCATCCAGGCGACTAAGACTCGCCTGATGAGCCAATCTTCGCATAACTTTGCCGAGTTCGGTCTGCGCGCTGCGGTGCTCGAGCTGAACAACATCATCTTGCTGCACGCCATGATCGTTGGCGGAGGCGGCAAACCGATTCTGACTTCGAATGACACGGCTGAATTCATGTGGCCGGATCTGTTCAAGTCAATTGGCACACTGGGGCACGAGCTGATGTGCTCAAACCAACGGCTCGACAAGTCGCTGTCCGAAGCCGAGTACGAGATGATGGACCTGGCGCTCACCCGAGTGCCGGACAGCAAGCTCCTCTGCGATCTAATCGACGCGGAAACAATCGGCTTGCGCAACTTCATCAAAGCGCTCCTGGCGCATCCAGAAGCGATCAAGGCGGGCGGTCGCATCGACTCTGGAGAAATCGCCGCGCAATGTGTTCAGTACTTTCTGGCGATGCGCAAAGCTGGCATCACTCCTGACCGCACCATTGTTTACGAAGACGAGGTCAATCCAACCAAATGCATTGAGGTGGAGGATTTCTTCGTTGCCCAGACAGGAGAAGAAGCAAACAACCTCTTCCCGGGAGCAGGCGGTTACTTCTGGCGTAAGGTTCATCGTGACACGGTGTCGGCTGCCTTCAAGCGGTCCGCAACCGACGGTAACCCGAACATCAAGTTCTCGAACAGCCCGGGCAAAGAGTCTTACCCCGGCACTATACGCGTCTACGGCATTGGCGAGGTGATGTATATCGCCGACAAGTCCGAGGTTGTGGATGGCATTCCCCTCTATGTTCAGTTGGTCAAGCAGGGCCGCATCGTCTACAACGAGTCGCTCGTCGAACAGGGCAAGCGTGCCAATGAGACGTGGGGGAAATACACCCGCGTCGAAGTGTCGCCGCTTATTCAGCACTACATGGACGTCTACCGCGGCAAGCGCGAAGAAGAGCGCCTCGCTTTTCTTCAATCCGAAGCGTGAGATCTTCTCTCTTATCTCCTATCACGAGCACTGGAGAAAATATGCAAAAGATAATTTTCCTGACAGCGGGTGGCTCCGCAGCTATCGCCACCCGATTGCTAGCCAAACCTGGCACCATCTGCGGTGAGGTCTTGCAAGAGGCATTCCCGGATCACGAGATTCATCAACAACTTGTCACACCAATCGGGTACAACGAAGCGGTAGTGGTTGGTAATTTCAACTTCTCAGATGCGGATGCGACCTTCGAGCTCTTCGACATCGCCAGTCTGGTTGTCGTTGAGGGCGCATTTGGACTGACCGTAGTGAGTCCGGAAAGTAGAGGCAAAACCAGACAGGAACTCTTCCTTCAGCGAGTTCAGGTTCGCATGCTCTCGGCAATTCCTGAGACAGCGATGGGAAACCGCTTTATACAGATTGATCCGCAATCGACGGCGATGCCATTCTACGACAAGCCCGTGGCGCGTCGACAAGCTGCCAAACCAATCTCCCGACGCGCGGCCATTGACTTGTTCGAATCGCGCGGCAAACCGGTGCTTCTAGCGACGAAAAGTTACGGCTACATGCTGAAGCAGTTTGAGGCGCTAGCTGACTTCGAAGCCGGTGTGTGTTTCCGCGACAAAGCCGGCATCGTCACTGCAGTCGGCGATTCTGTCGCCGGTCGGGATGTTGTCATCATTGGCGGTACCATCGATCACACCGAGACACTGGACTTGTACGTCCTAGCCAACGCAGTGTTCGAGGCCGATGCCTTGAGCATGACTATCGTCATTCCATACTTTGGCTACTCGACGATGGAGCGCGGCAAGCCTGAACTGCATGAAGCTGTGAAAGCAGCCTATCGTGCTCGTCTACTCTCGTCGATTCCCCTTTGCCCTCTGGGCAATCGCATCGTACTCAATGACTTGCACTCGGAAGGAATCCCTCAATACTTCTCTGACCGCGTACGCACCAGTCACGTGTATTCCGTCAAGCGCATCATCATGGATATGGTGAAAGAAAAAGACAGCCTCAACGGACGGATCTGCACCACCGATGCCGGTCGCGGCAAGTGGGCCGAGTCGCTGGTCAAAGACATCAATAGAGGACTGAAAGCTCGCGGCGTCAGCAGTGATTTATTTTGGCAAGCCGCCTTCGCCCTCAAAGATCGCAAGAGTGGCTCAGAAACGGAATTACTGGGCGTGCTTGGTGATGTGGCGGGGCGCGATATCGACCTCTTCGACGATATGATCAGGCGCGGCACCACAGCCATTGAGGCGGCCGTAGGCTACCGCAACGGAAGCGCTGGTGTAGTCGGTTCCGGCTGCAAAAAGATTCGATTCGTCGCTTCGCACGGAATCTTTCCCGATGGTGCGCTGGAGCGGTTGCGCACGGCAGTAGACCTGAGCGGTGAGCCTCTATTCAACGAAGTGATCGTCAGCGATAGTCATCCAAATGCGGTCAGATTGGCTGACGATTTCCTCAAAGTTAGACCAATATCCCACATTCTCGTCGAGCAGGTGCTCCAGCTTCTTGCGCGCGGCGCCTAGTCACTGACGTGAAGACGAAAAGCTGATCGACATTCATCCTATTCAGAGAGGAAAGTCATGAAACTGATCAAAGTTGCCGGTGCTGCCCTTAATCAGACTCCGTTTGGTTGGGCAAATAACCGGCTCAACATTCAAAACGCCATTGCCGAAGCAAGAGCGGCAGGTGTGACGATCCTCGGCCTGCCTGAGCTGTGCACTACGGGCTATGGTTGCGAAGACGACTTCTTTCGCCCGGATCTGCGCGAACGGGCATGGAAGATGCTGCAGGAACTTCTGCCGCTGACGCACGGCATGGTGGTCTCATTCGGATTGCCGATTTTGCACAAGAACAAAATCTACAACTGCGTTGCAGTGGTTGTAGACGGCACCATCTGCGGTTTCGTCGCCAAGAAGGCGCTGGCAAACGACGGCATTCACTATGAGGCTCGGCAGTTCGAAGCCTGGCCCGAAGACCTGGTCGAGCAGTTCGAAAAGGATGGGCAGACTTACCTGATTGGTGATTTGTACTTCCGCGTCGGCGACATAACACTCGGTTTCGAAATCTGCGAAGGCGCATGGAAAGGCAAGCGAGACGGCACACATCTGGTCGGAATAGCTGTTGATGTCATTATCAATCCGTCAGCCAGTCACTTCAGTTTCGCTAAAGTGAAGACGCGAAATCGACTTGTGCTGGAGGGCTCAAGAGCCTTCGGCTGCACCTACATTTTCGTCAACTTGATCGGCAACGAAGCCGGTCGAGCCATCTACGATGGTGACGTCCTCATCGCTCAAGCTGGCAAGTTCGCCGCCATTGGCCCGCGCTTCTCATATCACAATCACGTGCTCACCACAGCGGTCGTGGACATCGAGCACACACGAATGATGCAATCTCGCATTGGCAGCTTCAAGCCTGAGATCACGGGCAAGCAAGATGAGCGCTGTGTGGAGATTGATTTCACTTTCCCACCCCTGCACCCCGAAGCTCAGGCTCCAATCATTCAGGAGCCCTGGGAGACCAGTGTTCGAATCAAGGAAGAAGAATTCTCGCGGGTTATTCCGCTTGGACTTTTCGACTACCTGCGCAAGAGCATGTCGAACGGCTTCATGCTCTCAATTAGTGGTGGTGCCGATTCCGCCGCAGTGGCTTGCCAGGTAAAATTGATGGTGGACTTCGGTGTCGCCGACCTTGGACTGGATGGTTTCAAGGCCAAGCTGGCTCACATCAAGGGTCTCGACAGGTGCATGACAAAGGAGCAACTGGTTAATCGTTTGTTGGTTTGCGCCTACCAGGCCACCAAGCAAAGTTCACGCACCACGCGCAATGCCGCCAAGAAAGTGGCGGAGTCCGTCGGTGCTAGATTCTTCGCGCTCAACATTGAGCCAATTGTCCGTCTATACATCAAGCTTGCCGAAAAGGTAATCGGCCGAGAGTTGACTTGGCAGCAAGACGACATTCCCTTACAGAACGTTCAAGCTCGCGTGCGCGCACCAATGATTTGGCTTCTCGCTAACATCTTCGGCATGCTGCTTCTATCGACGAGCAATCGCTCAGAAGGGGCAGTCGGCTATTGCACCATGGACGGTGACACTGCCGGTGGTCTATCGCCAGTGGCAGGAATCGATAAATGCTTCCTCAAGTGGTGGCTGCTCTGGTTGCAGAACGAAGGTCCAGTCGCAGTTGGTCCAATTCCAGAGTTGATTTACATCACCAAGCAGCAACCAACGGCAGAACTTCGTCCACTCGAGCAGGCGCAGACAGACGAGAAAGACTTGATGCCTTACGACGTGCTGAATGCCATCGAAGAGGAGGCGATCGAAAACAATCGCTCGCCAATCGAGTGCTATCAGCTTATTCGCGTCAGCTTCGCACAGTATGCACCTCTGCAGATTAGCGACTGGGTAAACAAGTTCTTCACGAAGTGGAGCATCAACCAGTGGAAACGGGAACGACTGGCGCCCGCCCTGCACTGCGACACGCGCAATCTGGATCCGCGTACGTGGCGGCGCTCACCCATTCTTTCCGGGGGATACGGAGAAGAGCTTGCCACGATGCGCGAGTACGCGGCTATGGATCACGCACAGAGCATTAGTGCCAACTAGTTTCTATTAAATCCTCGATCAACAGAGCGCGCCGGGGAGAGTCGGCGCGCTCACGAATAAGAAGGGATGGCAAAATGAAACTCAAATACTCACTGCTATTAGTATCGACAGTTGCTTCCATTACTGGTGATAATCAAAATGCAGCCACGGGCATAGAGCTTGCCGCTTTGTGTGAGAAATCAGGCGTTCACGTCGCCGTTGGTAAAAACACCAAGCGCCTTCCTCCGCTGGGTCGGGGTGGACCGCGCATCGTGTTTATCGCCGGCGCTGTTACTGCCCAAACGCTTCTTGATGCAGTTGAGAAAGTGTATCAGCGAGGCATGAAGCCAATTGTAGTCGTCGACGCATTGGTCACTGACGAGGAGGAAAGTGACCGTCTCTGGGCAGCTCTCAAGCTGCTCAATGAGAAATCTTTCCAGCTTGCCCATGCAGGCGAGGTGCCATCACTTCTGGGGCAGAACTGGAGTGACTTATACACGTATCGCTTCGCCAAGGCCGACACTACTTCATCTGTAGCCATCTTTCTTGAAGGTGGCAAAAAGATCCTCGTGATCAAGCGCAAACACAACCCGGATGCTGGAAAGTGGTCTTTGCCTGGAGGCTTCCTGCTCTGCCAGTTGGAAACGGTTGATGAGTGCGGTGCGAGAGAAGCCGGAGAAGAAACGCACGTAATCGTCTCGCCTGATGAACTCGTTCTCGTGGACGTGCGCTCAGGCCCACGTCGTGACTCCCGGCAGCAAGTAGTTGACCATGGTTACGCTTGGTTCGTCCCGGCTCATCGGGAACACGAGATCTACGCAAACATGCTGGCTGCAGACGATGCGGAGAGTTTGGAGATTGTCGAAACGGACTGGTTGTTAACCCAGGACATCGCCTTCGATCACAGATTGATCATCAATCGGGCTCGAGCGATGAATGCTTGTTAGTCCGGCGTGCGGTCAGGCTTCATCAGGTCAAGATCAAGAGGAACAAACCATGAATCTGGCAACTTATCTTGCCTCGTTTGCAAGCGGCGGAGGCGATCAATCTCCTCGCGCCATGTTGATATTGTTGCTGGCACTAGACCAGCAACAATTCGAATCTCTCTGTGCCGAATTCAACACCCACTTCAAAGCGGCGCATAAGAATTACGTCGAGGCAATTGCATCGGAAAAGGGAGAACTTTGGTCAAAGTTCGCCGCCTTGTGTTTGCCAAAGCGAGTGCTCAAAGTGGCTCAGCAAACACGTGGACTGACAGGGCAAGTAGAGACTTCGCAATAGTCAGGGTCTAACTTTCACGGCGTTTAGATCTCAACTCGCTTGCTTGATCGAGGGTTAAGAAACAGCCTTCTATCTTGCAAGCGAGAGCACAATCCACGGATCAAAGAAGTAATCGACAGTGCCCAGAGTAAGGAAAACAACCGTGTTTGAAAGGCACGCAAGGTCTATCTGGTTTGAAGCACAGCAAAGACTAGCAGTCTCCTCCAACAACTTACCGGCCACATTGGTCGTGGTCGACATGCTCGATGATCGATTTCCGGCAAGCTTGAACGAAAACACTGTGGCAGCTGTCACAAATTTAATGGTGAACGCGAGGCAACAAGGTGCAGGAATCGTCTTGCTTGAGTGCTTAGGCTGCCACACCCAGCAGAGGCTAATGGCTCTCATAGCTGGCTATCAAAATCAAATGATAGCGGAAAAGAAACACAATGATGGCTCGCTCCAGGTAATCGAATCATGTTTAGACTTGGGCTGCTGCATCGATCAGTTCGTCGCTTGCGGCGTAAACACGAACTATTGCGTGTTAGAAACCGTGCTTGGCCTTCTAAGCCTCGTCCCGAGCTGTACCGTTCAAGTCCACAAAGGAGCCTGCAATCAGGATACAAACACAAATAAACATACAGGCCAGATTGAAAAATCAAACTGGAGTCGATTCAATGATCCACGCATCAGTCTGGTCTGAATCGATGCCACCAATCTACGATGTTGCTGACGGCTTTATTTTAGAAGCCGTCAGTTTCTACCTCGATCCCCAATGTTACTCTTCCAAAGAATATACTATATAGAGGAGTTAATACAGGTGAGCAAATGTCGAAAAAGTACAAAAAAGTACAAAGAGGCGCATGAAATGACGAAAAGAGAAAGAAAGGGCTTGGATACACCAAGCCTTTCTTCCGGCAGACTTTCGTCGCGACGACGCGGAAACGACGCATGAAAACTCCTTACTCAGTCACGAATTCAGATTGAAGTTAGTCAGTGGTGCGGGCTATCGCCTGCACCACATTTGGTACTAGCCCGGGGCAGCGATGATCTACGATGTTTTGATCAACCTGATGCTGTTGCTGTTCCAGGCATATAAACCATCGGGGCTGTAGAACAGGTTGTCATCAGCATTCACCAATGTCGCGGTTCCTTCGAAGGCCGAGCTTCCTGATAGCTTGACGCCTGATTGTTGCACGAGAACCACACCGTCTGCGGTAACGGAAAGCAGCGCTTCGATCTTCCCGCCTGGCGCGGGCAACAGAGCTGCGCACTTGCCGTCAATTGAGCCGAGCCAAGAATCGTCTCCATCGGCCACCGTTTTCGAAGCAGCAAGCCGCTTACCGTTGCTATCGATCAACGTGCATTTGTTGACGTTGCTGCCGTTCACTTTCTTAGTTGTGAACAGCCAGAGCCGATCGTCACTGAAGTAACAGCGGATAGCCACAATATTGCCTGACAGCGGTTCCAAGTCCACAGGCAGATTTCCGGCTTTTTCGGCATCGAAAACAAACGCCTTGGCGAAATTGGCGGTAGCACTGAAGGCAAAACCAAACTTGGGACCAACCCAAATGCGGGTTTGCTCCTGCAGCGCTTCGCAGATTTCGACTGGTTGTGGCGTGACGAACATGGCTAGTTGAGGATCAGGCTTCGGCTTGCGCCGAACTTTACCCTGTCCGGCCCAGTAGTAGAAGTTTTCGTTGGTAGCCACAACCGGCTTGCCCTGACGATAGCGCTCTGCATCAAGCTGTAGTGGCGCTGCCCCTGGTGCAATTAGTGTGGCCTTACCGCCTTCCTTGGCGAGTATCGTGCTATCGCCCTGGATGATGTAGGCAACCTTAGGGTTGAATGATCCCTTTCCGATGTCGAGGTCGCCCTTGGTTCTCGCCCCTTCACGATAGAATCGACCATCTTTGGAGCAGAGAAAGCGCAGTCTACCACCGTGATAAGCAGCATCAAGGATGGTGCCTGTGGTCTCAAACATCAACGTCGATGATGCAGGCCCTGACCTGATAATAGAGATGCCGACTGGGACAGCCGGTACGGGCGTGTGGGTGGCCAAGTATGTGCCACCGTATGCGACTCGGAGGTTGTCGAGAAACTTCTCGGGAAAAGGGGCGCGAAGGTCCTTTGTGACAAGATTACGATAGTGCTCCAGTATCTCTGGTGGTGCCGTGTGGTAATCTTGAAATCCACGCTTTGGATAGGCAACATCGGGATGCAAGACGGAGAGCCTGGGGCTGTGAAATGGACGCTCCTCGAACTCGACCATGGTGGCACCTGTCTTCGGTCTATAGACGCCTCCATAGAGCGGCGCATACCACATTTCCCAGAACATCAAGTGGTAGGCATACCAGTCCGTGAGCGGTGAATGCCTGCCGATCATCTCGACGCTACCAGGTTCGCCCGGGACCTTGCTGGCTGCCCACCGAGCCACCAGTGGATCGACGTAACGTGCCGTATAGGTAGCGCACAGGTAGGATCCAAACTGCATAGCGTGAGCATCGACCAAAGGTGCACGGAGCAATGACGGCTGAACGAGCACGTTCTCGGTGTTGAAGTCTCCGATGACAGCATCAGCTTTATGCACGCCGCATACGGTGGCATACAAGTCCTTGAGGATGTCGATCACCGCTACGTCGCCAATCGTGTTTTCGCGCCGGAATTTGGCCGAGGCGAGCTCGTGCAAAGTCACTGCATCTGGTATCAACGGAACAATGCTGCCCACGATTCTGGGTCTACTGCGCTGGTCGATCGAGTTCCAAACTAGTTCCCTGTCCGTGACGACGCGTTCCGGTAGATTTTTTGGAAAGACAGGCAGCTTTCTCTGTAACTCTTCGAGCCTCAGCTCGACAAAGTGTTGTCTTTGCCTGTCCTCCGGTGTTGTACCCGCAAACCTAATATCGTCAGGGCGACGATAGTATCGCAAAAGCGCGTCGCTTCCATATTTGTATATGTAAGCTTCGCCGCCTTCTTTCCACACATCATCGGGGTCAAATGTGTATGGCTTTCCGGCGATATAGACAGTCATGTGCTGAGACATGCAGACTCCTTTCGAGCTTTGGTCCCCTCATACTTAGAGCGTGCGTTTTACAAGTACGCAGGTGTAGTCGTCTTCGATCAGTGGAGCCGAGTACTCGATATCGGGCTTGCCGTTCCCCGGATTGAAAACAATTCTGCTAACTGAACTGTTCAACCCCCGCAACCATGGTACAAGCGCTCCGTTCTCAGGATTCTTACCGCCTCTGAAAAACCGCGGATTGTCCAAAAGCGAAGTGAGAGAGCCAACAAGGCTAGACTTGCCGGGCAAACGTTTATTAGCGCTAGCCGCCACTTCACCCAGCCCATCGCTGCCCATGATCAACGATTGCAAGTCTGCGGTAGGTAGCTGCACTTGCTTTTGAAACGTCAGCAATTCCCGAGGATAGTTGTTGGGGTAGAGCAAGTATCCGAGATAGGGAGGCTGATTATCCGGGTAAGGGCCAATACGTTTCAAATCACCACCGTTAATTGCATAGTAGCCATCACCGACGGTGGCGATCGTTGTTTCCTCAGGTCCAATCACAGCTACGACGCTGGTGAACATCAGGTATTTGCGAACCACATGTTCAAGGCGCTCTTTGCGCCCGTGACTTAAGGCAACGGCGATAAGGCTGAGTTGATCGACAATTTCATCGGTGACAGTTTCCCATAGTGGCTGTCCCGATTCGATGATGTCTGCAAATACACTGCAAACAATTTGACTACCGGCGAGCGCTCCGAGTTCTGACTGCAAGTGTTGTTCGGGATTACCACTGCAACCGTCATTGACGGCGATAACAATGTAGCCATCTCCGATAACACCCATCAGACTGTCTTGATTGCGCCCACCTTTAGGTATGTCTGTACCCGTCGATTTGTAACCGGGAAAAGTGCCACCCGATAGACTGAAAGGTAATTCCATGCGTTCCTCCTGTTCGATCGCGCATCCGGCTCTTAAAGGTGAAAAAGTGGACCAGCGGAAATCCGCCGGTCCACAACCAAGAACACGGAGCGCAGGTCTAGTTACCGAGTTTGATGTGATCGATTGGGCCGGCAGTCTGGCTGGCTGTGACTGACATCTGGCTGAATTGCAGGAAGAACTCGCCCAGATCGTCGGTATTCTGACTGATGACGCGGATGTCGTGGGCCGGAATGCCCATGCGTGTGGCAACCGCGACGAAGTCCGTTGAGCCGTCGTCAATGCCGACGAACAGGACACGGTGCATACGATTCTTGCGAAGTTCGGCGATCAGAAGTTTGCACTCATCGGCATACTGATCGCGGTACCGCACGTCATCAGTGCTGCCACCGTCAGAGATGATCGCCGACACACTCCGGCACGGGATGTTTTCAGTCTGCTGCCAATAGAGCGCGCGCGTCTTGATGCTGGCGAGGAAAATGCGAGAGCGTTCGTAGAGAGGCGTGCCGCCGGTCAGATACTGTGATACTTCGGTGGGGATGAGCATGATCGGTACCTTGCTCAGGTTCGCCCATGTGAATTCAGCGTGCCCTGAGCCCAGCACCTGCTGAACATAGCCAGGGTACTGGTTGAGCAAGAACGTCAGCATTTCGCTGTCGCCGGGGACTTTCTTTTCGAGAAGGGTTTTCGCCACCAATCCATGGTATTTCAGAGTGGTGATCCAGCTAGCATCACCACATGCATAGTGCCATCCCATCGAAGGGCTGTTGTCCAATTCCAGACCGATCAGCAGCTTAGCTTCTCCGGGGTCGGCGCCCAGATCGATGGGAGACTGGGTGGCCGCGATTTGTGCCCCCAGCGTGTTGATCAAGTTCGATGCTTCGAAGCCAAGTGCGTCTGTGCCTTCGTTATCAGCAGTCAAGGCGTCCAAATCGATATCTTGCAGATTGAGATCGCTCAAGGTATTCACCTTCCTTATCAATAGAGTCGAATAAGGCACCGGGAGTGATACCAATCCCGGTGCAGTTGTGAGCCGACAATGGTGCGGTCTAGGCCGCTAACCGATCAATCTTCGCGGCGACGCCCTTTGGCAGATTGGGCCAGTCGCGAATCGGAGTTGTGGTCAGGACCACGTTCATGCCCGCATTCTTGAAGTCGATGAGTGCATCCTGAGCCTGCTTTTCGAAGGTCGGCACAGGTGAGGAGGCGTCGACGAGAATGTAGATTTTGCGTGTCAAAGACTGTGATGGATCAATGCCCTGAGCCTTCTCCATTTCCAAAATCTGGCGCATGATGTCATAGATAGCCGCCCGCACGCAGTGGCTGAGGGCCTGACCAGCGATGATCAGCATGGCGCAGTTTAGCAAATCCTGAATGACGGCAACCGAGTCTTCGCCGACCTTCGTCTTGCCGTACATTTTGATTTCGTCGCCAAACGGGCTGTAGCCTTCAGTGAGCTTGTTCAGTCCTTTGACGCGCCAAGTGCTGACGCTCCCGCGAACGACGTCGAAGAAGTCAACGGCACGCATCAGAGCCGGGACAAGTGCTGCGCCTTTGCTGCCCAGACGGCAATGCACGGGCCACACCACCAGCGGTGGCTTGCCCTGACGGAGCAACTCCGCGCAATACCACTTCGCATACTTTTGTAGTTCGGCGATATTTTCCGGCGTTGCCTTCTTGCCCAGGCAGATCCACACCATCTTCGGGTTTACATTCCACTTGGTTCCCACGTCGTCGGGGAAGATAGCGGTCAGCTCGCCTTTGGAACCGGGCCATGGGTGAGTCTTGCCGTCAGCGGCTGACACCCAGAAGATAGGCGAGAAGATGTGGGCCAGAAGGTGGTTGTCTAAGGTGACAATGATGTCAGAGATGATGCGCAGATTGTGGAAGATGAAGAGCAGCAAGTTGATCAGGTCCCGCACAGCTGCCGGGAATATGGTCAAGCGCCCTTCTTTGAGATCGAAGTCGACCTGATTGTCGATGATCGCCAGTTTGACGACTTCGTCGGCAGCGTCGTTTTCACGCTGTTCGATGTGGTTAGCGATTTCGTACGCTTCCGCCTGGTCAATGTTTTCCCGGAAGTCGATTTCGTCGAAAAGCCCGACGTTATTCTGATCGAAAGATGCCGGCAATTGCGTCTCATACTTCTGTTGATTAGCCAACTTCAATATCCTTTCATAGGTACGAACGAAAACTGTGCCCGACTGCAGAAACAGTCGGGTAAACCTGATCGTAAGGTTCAGCTAACCGCCTTTCTCCAGGACTGAAAATGAAGATTCAAATTTGACGGCGAACACAATCTGTCTCCAGTCATGTCCGATCTGCTTAATCCCTGCCCATCTGCCAGCTTAACCAGCGATGAAACTTATAACACTTGCACTCGCACCTCCCTACATTGCGCTGGTGCGCATTGAAGAAGTGAAGATAGAAGAACCGTCATAATGGGTGGATTGAGAACCTTTGGCGTTTGATTGGGTGGGAAAAGCAGATACGCATACCCTATGAATGTTCGACCACTCTTTGCATCGAATGTTTGCGAATGTGAACCAATTTAGCAGGTAGAATGTTCCTGCATTTGGGCTTTTCCAGGATGAAAACCAGAGCAAACTAATCAGATGTGGTGCGCTATCTCTCGCGATGCCGGTCAACGCGACTAACGTCGCTAACTCAGCGTTCAGAGGAAAGTGCTGTTTGGCAGAGGCAGCAAGCTAATGTTCGATCTTCGCGCCGCTAGTACCGGCTAGATTAAGCGATTATCTCTGTCTATTACCTGGACCTCGCGCGGCTTGCACTGCCTCACGGGCAACGTTTTTTCGCCGTCGGCCTCGCCTACATCCTCGTTGCTATTTTGCTCGGTGAGCTGAAGAACAAGAAAACCGTGCTCACCGGCTTCGGACTGGGATGCTGGGGGCTGCCATTTCTGTTTGCCTGCGCAACAGGTGAGGGCAGACCGCTTGGGTTGGTACTGCTTTTGGTGGCAGTCGGCTTGCTCGCAAGCGGAACGACATTAGCATGGTGCGGCATTGATCGAGTGCGTCTTCCCTACAAATATTGGTGAACCAGTAAGAACTCCGGATACGAATGGTAGCGATTGTCGACAGAGACTGATGTCGAATAGTAGTAAGTAGTTGAGCGTAGAAAATCAAGGCGAACAAATCCCTGGATTTTGCAAGGCACCCCAGCGAGCTAGTGCAGGTTATCAATCAAAAAAGATTCAGCTGCACAGGCGGTGTCGATGGCGGTGTACTTGTGGCTGATGGACCGGAGCCAAGACCGGAACTACTAGGTTGCAAACTTGAGAAGCCATACCGGCCTTGGTGCACCTTGTTGACGTCTTGAACGGCCTGGTTAGGAACGACAGGAACCTGCCAATCGCCACCAGGAGATTGCGAAAGCGTTGGTGTGTAATCAGGATTCTGCCTAACAATTTGCACAGCTTGTCTGTCGGGATAACCATTTTGTTGCACGATTGATTGTCCAGCAATCAAATCTTCGCGACCAATTTGGTTCCAATTAGCTGCAACCATTTGATCGGCTGCCTTGATGGTATCAACCGTTAATTCTTCTGGAGACAATACTGCAGCAGCCATAGCGGCAGGTCGCATCAGATGTGGCTGATTGTGAATTGAAACTACAGCCTTGGCGATGTTTGGAACGCGCAACTGCCGATCATCAAAACCTGCATCATGCGCTTGCATGATAATTTGATGGGCATGCAAAATCTGTTCTTGCGAACTACCACTGAGTGCTGCCGATGTCGATAAACTTGAACTGGAACCGCCCGATACAATAGTTTGTCTTATCGGCCGATTGGCTGCAGGTCCTGATTGAGCACTGCCAGATTGAAAACTGTCGCGAGACGTATAATCGATCATGGCTGGATTCACGGTATCGAACGAGAGATCGGCTCCTCCATTTGCAGCCGAATAAAAATCATCCTGTTGATCCACAATGATCTCAACTGGAGTGAACGTATTTGCAGATTGCGGATTCGACGGTGCGTAAGGCGGCACATATGGTGGCACGTAAGGAGGCGAAGAGTTCTGAGGAATGTTGCCCATTCTTCCACCAGGAGGCGGTGCCGAGCCTGATTGCAATTGTCTCGCAATTTCGCCCAAACTCTTTACTGCCGTGGCATGATCTCTTTGATAGCCGCCTGAGACCAAGCTGGAAACCGATTGAACTAATGCTTCATTGCGGCATAATTCTGTGCCAGCCTGGGCATTGGGAGCCTCGATCATGATCGCTAAACAACTAGCAACATCTGACGGTGTAATTGTGTCTGCTATTTGACCAACAAAAGCATCTCGTACCATCGGGTGAACATCATTTTGTCCAGCAAAATGTGAGTCTGCTTTTTGATCGAGCAGCGCAGACACACTCAAAATGCCTGCGTTCTTCGCCCATGGTGCTAGACCCTTAACACCTTCAACTGATGCGGCCGCAATGCGCGTGTTCGTGACTCCCAAACCTGTTCTGGTGAGCAAGTCGATCGCGGCAGGTCGATTGGGATTCCAGCCTGAATCAGCATTTCCTTCGTCTTCAATTAGATAGATCATTTGAGCTTGTCTATCCGAAGTCATCTCCCCATACGTGGAATTTAGATAGCCAGTGTAAGCGTTGGCATTTTCCGAGTCCATGCCAACGTACGCCTGCGAACCAACTACCGCCTGTTGAAGAAGCGCCTTTTGAAATCTTTGTTTAGCCAGTGCAGTTTGCTTGAAACTTTTCCCATTGTGCGCTAGAAAACCGGCAGACATATTTTCAAAGAACCCTTGTGGACTGTCGGCACCTGCATCAATCGCTGATTGCCTTGCCGCATCGAAGCCGACAGGGTCGGTTGAATATTTTTGAGCAAAGCCACCTGTTGCAAGTAACTGCGCTTTTTGTTCAGGGGTGTCGTCTTCGTTGAAGCGGGCGTGATGAACATTACCCTTGGTGTCACCAATAATGCTGCTCGTGCCACTGTGTGTGCCCATGCTTCTCACTGCGGTTCTAATATCAGTAAGGAAATTTCGAACTGGAACGTTTCTATAGTTGGCTCTGTCATATTTATCGTAGGGGCTCTCCGTGACCGCCGGTGCCGCTGAAGGCGGATTCGTTAGTGGCGTTGCCGACTGAGGTGGAGGGGGCACAGCGACACCGCCATCATCACCATCGCCTGACTGCAAAATCATGGTGCTCGGGTCGATGTAGTTACCCTGTTTTCTATCCAGATCCGTTGCCACTGGCACAGTGCCAGCTATTTGTCGCGCAGTGTATGCGTTTGGAGCCGGGGTAAGGGGCTTCGACTTCCCGCCCGCACCAACAGGGGGCACGCCGCCTGCGGCATTTACATCTTTGCCGGGCGGTGCAAAATTGATATCTTCTGGCCCATGGTTGGCGCCGCTGGATTTCTGGACTATCGCCGTATTCAGCGTGGCAGATTCATCGCCTGCAACTGCCCCGGACTTCAATGCGTCAGCAGCGTCAGAACTACCTGGATTTCCTTTGCTCGAATCTACCGCAACACCGTGGATGGTGCTCGGAGGAACGTCCTTCTGAATTCCGTGCCCATCAGCCTTTTTCAACGGGGGCGTGGCTGCTTCGGCTCCTGCAGGCTGATCGCCTGTAGGTTTTAAGGGCTTATCGCCAGGCACGCCGCCATCGCCTGGTGATTTAGGCGCATTAGGATCAGTCTCTAGCGGTGGTGTAGATGTTTTTGGCGGTGTTGTAGGGGGTGTAGCGCCGCTCTGGTTTTTAACATCCTTCAATGATTTCAATAATGCCGGATCTTGGACATTTGGATTTACCCCATTAAGACCGACAGAGTTTGACTGTTCTAATCCTCTCGCTGCATATTTTTGATTGGTGTGATAGTCAATTGCTTGACCAGTTCTAAATTTTGCAGCGCCACCCAAAGCTTTCATTCCGCTCATCAGTCCGCCTGAAATCATGCCCGCCGAGATAAAACTAGACATCGGGCTGATTCTTGCCCGCGACAGAAAATCAGGAACCGAAATCATCAGCTGAAGAACGCCTATGGACATAATGATTTTGCCCCAGGGATTGAAATCGGAAAACAGCAAAATCACCATGATTTTCAGCAAGCCAACCCAACAAAATGTCCATAAGCTCACTTCAACAAAAGATCTGATAAATCCTGAGGTTATACTTTCCGTACTTGGTGTGGCAAAGAAGACAAGGAAAAACGGAGCGAACATATATTGAGCAGTCAGAAGAGCCGTTTGAATTGCCTTCAAAACCAGAATGTAAATAAGCTGTGTAATCAGCACCACTCCCAGAAACAAATAAATGATCAGTCCCGCAAAAGCGACGACTTCACCCACTGTACCCAGAACCAAGCCACCACCGCCACCTACCAATGCACCACCGGCGAGACCACCGACGACTGGGGCGAAAGCACTGGCAAGCAAACCGGCTCCGGCAACTAACCCTCCTTTAACTGCAGCCGCCATGGCGCCATCAAGCATCGCCACCTGATCAGCCGAGCTGAAAAAAATAGCTTTTATCATTTCATTTGTGATTTGAATTTCAAAGGCATAAATCGTAGGCCAGGCGAGCAAGAGTCCGGAAGTGAAGATCAATCTTCCAACCGCACCCATAAGGTTGACACCACCGCGCCAGGCGGCATCAACCCAGTACTTCCATATACTTAGAATGAACAATAGCAACAATAGATCGACGGCAATCGAATACATTACATCGGCTGCCTGACGAATGTAAGGCGATATATCATCACTGCCGGTGCCCGCCCCGGGAAGCCCTCGTAAACCGTTGACGGCGACATTCGGATTTAGCACGAACGTTCTCAAAAATGCGGTCAGGAACTGCACCGTATCCGATACCCAACCGTTAATCAATTCAGTTACCCAGCGACCAATAAGCTGTCCGATGTTTTGAAATAGATTACTGACGATGTCATCGCTCCAAAAGTTTTTCAATCCCATATAAGTCTCGTTGTACGCTCCCAGCTCACTGCCTTGCAGCAGCTGAGTGTTGACATTTGCAATCACGCTCTGCTCATTTTGCTCAGCACTTTGAACGATCAGGCTGGTTTGACCAATAGCATCGACGTAGGGAGCGGCGGGCACGGTCGATTGGGTCCGACGTGCTGGGGGAGCGAGAGCGGCAGCACCGCCATCAATACCAGTACCAACTCCTGGTGGCGGGGGTACCGTTTGAGCCAGGGCCGCAGTGAACGAACTAAGCAAGAGTGTTAGCGTTAAGCAAGCGCACAACGAATGGAAATATTTCTCTCGCCAAATGCACATACAATATATCCTTTGCAACAATGCAAAACACAAATTCTGTTTACATGCCTTATTGCAACATGCAATGTGCATTGAGTCACTGGTGAAGTGCGCAGCCCGACTCACTTGCGACGTTAGCGCGGCTTGCGGAAGATAAGATCATCATAAAAGTTTTCGTGCATGCGCGTTTTCGTGTCATCGCATTGAAAAAATTTCCACGAAAAGCACAGATGGAATTTGACGCGAGCGCGCAAGAAAAGACTACGCAACGAACACGCACATCAATGAACAATAGTAGTGGCTTGGAACGAAAGCGACAGACGTCGCACCAAATGCTTGTGAACAAGGGAGTTCAGCGGGGTACTGGAGCATCGGGTGATCAGTCAGAGGACCGACTCAAAGGTGCTTGATCGAAAAGTGCGCACCGTATGCAGTGAGGCACTGCACAGTTAATGCACAAAGAGTGTGGAAGTCAAAAAATTATCCAGCACTGCCAATAGATAATTTTGTTTCCACACCACCTCATTTGCTCGGCGCGAGACGACAAGCATTAAAAATCGCGCCGACGGTGCTGCGCATGGATTGCCAGAATTGAGATACGGTACTTGCGATAGGCGAGCGTGCCACAATGGGGGCCGGTTGATTTGCCACCAGGTGCAGCCTCTGTACCCGGAAATGCTGTCCTTGTAATTGCAGACTTCGCTCAAGCTCTGCGATGCGGATCTCAAGCTGAGCGATAATCTCTTTATCGTTATCGATTTTTGCAAACATCCCGACTGCGGATTCGTGCTTAATTGCACCGATTACGCTGGCATCAGGCTTAATTCGCCACTCGGGACCACAAGGTCCTTCTATTTTATATCCTTCAATGACACCATCTTTTAATAGACGTCTAATGGTTCGTTCTGATTTGCCATACATTTCTGCAGCTATTTTCGTATTCCATACTCCTGGGTCTTGCCTCTCTTGCGAGACATTGATCCGACTATCGAAACTGCTAACCATGGATTTTATCCTCCCTCTTCGTTGTAGTGAACAAATTTCCGCACAGTTGAACTTGCAGCCTTTTGCAGATACCGTCGTTCTGTCCGACTAGACAGGTCGCCGACGCGGCTTAGCAATTCCGAACAACTGCGTTTCAATACGAAGCATTCTAAGCATCAATTAGTCAGTTGTCAGCATGGTTTGTACGTACCTGTGATGATGAATTTTAGGGTCGGAAAGGTTGCGCTAGCGTAAAAACACTGGTACCACAGGTAGCACTATTCACTCTCAATTATCGCCGTGTGCAGGCAGATTTTCGTCCGTTAGAACAGAATGTAAAGAGCATCCTTTCTCACTTAACTAGTTAGCGAAGCTCGTGCGCTGTTGCAACGTTCTGCCTGCATCCTCTTTCTATCAATTCGGACATCAATATAAATGCGCCGAAATAATCAATCAACCTCAATAGAAGGAATTGAAATTCTAAACTGCAATAAAAGCGGTCATTAAGAAACGGACCCACCAAAGTGAGTCCGCCCCCTGCTTACAAATTCTTTTAAAGCACCATAAACAGTCGCGGTGCGTTAACTGAGTAACTATAAATTGCAAGAATGGAAAAGATGTGAATTTTTCAAATCACTTCAAAATCTCTTTGCCACCAATCCATAACTTATATTGAAAACTTCAATCACAAGATGTGGAAAAAATGTGCAACTAGGTCGCGCGAGACACACATGGCATCTACCTCTTCAACATCATCGACTGACGCGAGGCGCGCTAGTCTCACAAGTGAACTCGACGTGCGCATTTCACCAGTGACACATCGATAACTCCATGTTGAAATTAGGCATGTGAACTGAGCTTCCTAAGCCGCTTATAAAAGGAATACAAATTGTATGTTTGAAATCAATGATATCGTCTGTGATGCCAAATTCTATGCTAGGCGCGGATGGTTATATACATTTGAAGCTCAACCTGTGAAGGCGCTGGAACAATTTGAACAAGCCCTTTCTTTAGACAACGACTGTTGTGAGGCCTTGATGGGAGCAGGGGTCGTGAGCTGGACGTGCCTCAATTATGATAGTGCCTTGTACTTTTTCAACAGACTGATAGCGTCCGACCCTGCTAACGCCGAAGCTTATGCAAACCGTGGTGCGATCTTCGCCATCGTCGGAGACTACTCAGAGGCGCTAGCTGATTTCAAGAGTTCAATTCGAATAGATGAACATTGCGTCACCGCGTACATCAACAGAGCGAGCCTAAACATGCGCCTCGAGTCTTTCGAAGCTGCTATTGATGATCTAAGCCATGCCTTGCAAGACGAAGTCAGTGCGCTGATATTTGCCAAAAGAGCCTTTGCCTACTTCATGCTCAACGATTTCGAGAATACAATTGAAGATTGCACTTACGCCTTGGCCTTTCAATCTGATTTTGCTTGCGCGCACTACTTGCGGGGCCTGTCGCATTACAATACTTTGGACTACGCGGCGGCAATTTCAGACTTTGACTTAGCCCTGGAATTAGCTCCAGATGCGGCAGAAATCTACTATGCAAGGGCATGTGCATACCAATACATGATGGAGTTCGATCTGGCGGCTCAGGATATGAACAAAGCCGCACAGCTAGATCAAAAGTATGCAGATTTGGCGGACCAACTTGCAAATAGTGAAATGCCGGCCGTGACAATTCACAATATCCAATCAGTTTGGGCAAAAAAAATCGCCTAGACCTGCTCATGACGATCGGTGATTAGCTAAAAGCCGTTAGTGACCAAGTTGATTTGCACCATATTCGATGGCAAAGTAAATTCGGTAAAATCAGGGGCACGGACCAAGGCATCTTTCACCATCGGATTAACCAACATAGTCGTTTCACCTTCCACCCCCGCGTCTCTAATCAAAAGAATCGCTCCAAGTCCTATTAGATGAGCGAGTTCATAAACACTAAATTGGCCGGTACGACTGGACAAAGATTGAACGACACAAAGTAGATCTTGCCTGACAACAGCGACGGCGCGATCGACATCGCTTTTGGAAATCGGCAGCTTGTTCCGTGCAGCCCCTGCGACGAGTACCCACAGCCAGTGAGGGCTAGCACTCATCGCTATCAAAAACTCGAAAGCATCTGTGCGAAAAAAACGGGACAGTACGTTCCCGGAAGTCGGGAGCAAATCTGAGACCGAAAATTGGTTCAGAAGCTCAAGCAATTCGGGGGCATTGCAGGCTTTATCGACATCATCTAAAGCACAGAAACGAGAATGCGTATAATTCATTGCTTGCCATCGAGCGATGGAACGCAACTGAATCAGCACTTGAGCTTCCAAATCGTTCACACTAACAACTCCATCTCACGTAGTTGATTTTAGTGTCTGGAAATAAATTTGACTGCTAACTCGATCTAACAAATGATTCACGTTAACTAGTTTGCGCGGCTAGCAAAGCTATATTTCAAATGCTTGCAAATGAGAAACGAACCCATTCGAATGAGTTCGTCCTCTACCCCTAAAGTTTGTCGCACCGAATACGGTAGCAATTGGTTTGACTGTTTGAATTCTATGCCTCAAAGATGGAAAAGTCGTAGAATTTGTCGGATTTCTGAGAGGAGCTTAGTTCCAAACGAATAAATTGGTCACACCACCATTGATGCCACAAGCGTTACCGAAAAGATAAACAAAGCGGCGACAGTAAATCCAGTCCTCGCCGACATGTGGCGACCGAAAATCAAAAATGTTGGTGCCGCTACCAAACACATGCCAAGCCCTAGATACGACAAAGTTAAGCGAACATGTTCGTCAATACCATAGGCTAGACCAAAGACTTTCACTGTTTGAAAAGCAAGAGCAGTTACCAGCGCAGATAATGCCAAGATTTGAGTCACGTCTCTTGCCGGGGACCTTAATTTATCAGGGTTCTCAACCGCATTTAAGAGGATCTTATTATTCACTTCGGTATAAGACTGCATGTAAACCTCCCGCTCTTCAAAGCAAACTACCAGTCAACTGAATATTCGGATGCTAGAGCAGCGCCATGGAATAAACGTGTAAGAAATAAAAGCACTTGATTCAGTGGCATCCCCAAAACAAAAAATCCGGCTAACAAAAAAGACTGGTCTTTTTTTCCAGAAGACCGATCAGAATGCGTGATTCGATAGAGGAGGATAATTGCTCTGGCCTTCGTCTGTTCGTGCAAGTTTCGTGGGAAGATGTTAAAATCGCCCTTCGCTAAAAATGGCAATTTCATGAAAGTATTGATTGTTGATGATGAAGACGATGTGCGCGATATTGCCAGCATGTGCCTAGGGCTTCTTGATAACGCCGAGGTACTGACAGCCTCAAGCGGAAGCGAGGGGCTCAAACTGGCAGCCTCTAATCCTCCTGACGTCATTCTTCTCGACTTAATGATGCCCGAAATGGATGGCGCTGAGACCATTCAAAAGCTCCAAGAAAATCCTCAAACAGCCTCTATTCCTGTGATATTCCTGACGGTAAAAAATATTCCATCAGAGATTGACAGACTAATGGGGTTAGGAGCGCTGGCGGTTATGCAGAAACCGTTCGAACCGACTACGCTTGGGGCACAAATCACTGAGATTCTAAATGCTTTTAAAGGGCAATCAGCAAGGAGCCCCCACGAACCCAAGTCGTTTTGATGTTGGACAGGATGGAAGAGACCAATGGCAAAAATACTGCTAGTAGAAGACGAAATAGACCTTTCTCAACTCATTCACGAGTGGCTTAAGACTGAAAAACATGTAGTCGAAGTAGTTAGTAATGGCGAGGACGCGGTCGATAGGCTGAAGTTCTATAAATATGACGTGGTAATTCTGGATTGGATTCTGCCAGGATTGACAGGACTGGACGTTTGTCGTGAATATCGGGCGAGAGGCGGTACAACTCCAATTTTGTTCTTAACTGCCAAGACCATGATTAACGAAAAAGAAGCCGGTCTTGACGCCGGCTCTGATGACTATCTGACCAAACCATTTGATATGAAAGAACTTTCTGCGCGCATCCGGGCACTTTTGCGCAGACCGCAAATTTTCAGCGGCTCAGTGCTTCAAGCAGGTCCCCTAGAACTTGATAGCAGCACCCGCAAAGTATTATTTAACGGGGCAGAGCTTCAACTTCTACCCAAAGAATTCGCCTTGCTGGAATTCCTCCTCAAGCATCAAAACAAAGTTTTTAGTTCCGAAGCGCTGATCGAACGCGTCTGGAATTCGGAATCAGAAGCGTCGCCAGAAGTAATACGCACCTACATCAAGCGGTTACGAAAACAACTCGACGTTGAAGGCAAGAAATCAATGCTTCAAACCGTTCATGGAGTTGGTTATAAGCTTGAAATTACCGACGATTAGCCGGTCGCAATTTCTTGCCGTCTGACTTTTGGGTTGGCTTTAGTAGCTAATCTACGTGATTCAGCCCTTTTTACTTTCAGACCAAGGCTTGTCGTGATGCTCCTCTTTGGGAGGATCTGCCGGTTTAGATTGCTCCTTGTGTTCCGGCTCCTTGCGTTCGGACTCCTTCTGTTCTGGCTTCTTCTGCTCGGGCGCTTTTGTTTCGGGCGCTTTTGGTTCGGAAGCCTTTGGTGGATCTGCCTGTTTAGGCTGCTCTTTGTGTTCTGGCTCCTTTGCTGGATCGGCTGGTTTAGGCTTATCCTTGTGTTCTGGTTTCTTTGGTTGCTCGCCTGATTTAAGTTTGTCCTTGTTTTCTGGCTCCTTCGGACCATCGCCTGATTTAGGCTCATCCTTTTTAGGTGGCGGGCCCTTCTGTCCCCCGGGTGGAAAGCACACAGGTGGTTTCTCAGGAGGTTTGTCTGGTGATGGACGCTCTGGCGGCTTCTCCGGTGGCGGACAGGTTGGTGGCTTCTCCGGTGGCGGACAGGTTGGTGGCTTCTCCGGTGGCGGACAAGTTGGTGGCTTTTCCGGTGGCGGACAAGTTGGTGGTTTCTCCGGCGGCGGACAAGTTGGTGGCTTCTCCGGTGGCGGACAAGTTGGTGGCTTCTCCGGCGGCGGACAAGTTGGTGGCTTCTCCGGTGGCGGACAAGTTGGTGGCTTCTCCCGCGGCGGACACGTTGGTGGCTTCTCCGGGATCTGGCAGATAGGTGGCTTCAGATCGACAGGCATGAGCGGAATATCAATATAATCCTTCTCGTCATCGTAGCCACAGACCATGCGCTTCCAAAACATTTCGGTGAGCTTCTCAATATCCGTAGATGCAGGTAACCTATACGCTCGGCCCGTACTAAAAGCGGGCTCTATAATTTGCTCGCCCGAGTCAACCGAGACGATGTCTGGACTTAAACCGTTCAGTTCACAAATTGCCGCTAGAGGGAAGTGCCCACCGTAAATGGCGCTGCATAGATCGCGCATATTCATTCCGTTTGTCACCAGAACAGGCAATGATCTATCTAGCATGATCGATCGATCGTAGTTCTTACTGCTTGACGAATCTTGTCCATTCAGGGAATAGAGTGAATCATCTGATGCCATCGACGTTCTGCTTTCAAAACCCAAATTACCAATAGAAAACAGCGAAGCATCATTCGCCGTCTTCGGCTCTATAGGATTTAAAGAGCCGTAGTTGAAATTCGTTTCCGGCACAGGTGTGTGCCGATTATCATCGCTCTGAAAGTCGCTTCTAGACCAAGTTTGGAAAGCGGAAAAAATACCCGACATATATAAGTCCTCGTTGGCACAAGTGGTGGCATCACCGCAAAGCTTGCTGTCAACGCTGAAAAAAAGCGCAAACCAACAGATTTCCTTGCTTGTCTCAGATATTGCAGCAAGTGTGTTGATCCGTCCATGGTGCAGAGCCCAGACGAAATTAATCACGCGACCTTTGCGCGGCTCGTGCGAACCGCACAAGAACGTCACGGGGTTTCGCTTGTATTATTATTACTTAAAACAACTTTTAAAGGCAATAATAATAGAAACGAAAAAATGAGTTAGGAGAGAAGCCTATTATGGCAATTCCGGGAATGCCGCCTCCTTTACTTAAGGGAAGCGGCACATTCACGGAGCGTTCATCCTTCTTCCGGGATCAGTTGCTTGAGGAGAGTTTTCAACTCATCAGCATCATCGCCTGCGATGACGATCAGTGTTCCTTCAGAGTTGACCTGATACAAAACATGATCACAGAGAGACAATACTCTGATAACCTTCTCGCTCCTCGCATCCTGAGCCATGCGTGCGGCGACCTCCTGCCGCGTCATCGAAGGCATAGCAGGGTAGTCCTGCACCAGATACCTGCGTAAAGCCAGCTCGATGATTTGGGCGTGCCCGATGGTGAATCCAGGTTGGCTATTGTTCAAGACCGGATTGAGCATGCGCCAAGCCGCTTCGGTCGCGGTCGGCACATAGCCAGGACGCTGACGAATAGCCCAGATGCGAATTTCATTTGCCAACGGCAAGGCGATCAGTAAAAACACAGCGAAAAGCAAGGGCTTCAGCGGCCATGGCTGATTCACAGGCACTGTGCTCAGATCGCCGTCCAACATATTGGCACCACTGTCAACCGTAATCGAGTTGGTCAAGAGATAGTCTGGTGTCGTCAGAACCTTCCAGCCTGAGGAGTCCGAGCCGATCCTGTAGCGAAGGTCAAGGCTGAACGAAGCTGGCACCGGCAACATATTTTGCACTCGGACCTGAATGTGATAAACGTTTTTCCCGTCTTTGAGCTCCGGACCAACGATAGTGACCGGATTCTCAAGCGCGAGAGTGAGTTGAGATTTTGCCTGAAGTTTGAGCACCCCTTGTGATAGCGAGGTGAAATCAAGCAGAATTTCGGGGTCAACCGTTATTTTGACGTCCACATTGATCACGTCGCCGATGCGATTACCGAACCGACTTGAACTGGAGACTTCAACTTCGATATTCCCACCATCGCAGACCTTGGCTGCCGACTGCACTGGCGTCGACGGAGTCGGATTGGGCACTACGCCTCGTTTGCCGAGCACAACGGTGCTACAAACATCTTCCCCATTTACGTCCATGGTGGCACTCGGCGTAGCGGTGGCACCCGGCACAGTGGTGGCAGTCGGCGTAGTGGTGGCTACGGTGGAAGCAGTCGCACTTGATGTCGGTGAGGCGCTAGAAGTTGCTGCTAAAGTCGCTCTTGTTGCGGGGCTTACTGTTGCTAAATTCGCACCAGCGAGGGCCGAAGGAGCCACAATCATCGCCGCCATCAGCAGCGAAACAAGAGGCACCCATAGAAATCTGAATTTATGTTGGAAAGTCATACGGTGCTCCGTTCTCGGCGAATTTCGCCAAAGAGCCGCCTGAGCGTTTTAGTCGCTGCGGGCCGGTCCATCTCAGTACTGAGGATAGTTGTGATCGCACCAGCCTTTTCGAGAAAGTCAGTGAGCACGGCATGGTGACGAGCGGCTTCCCCGGCGAATTGCGCTCGCGCCTTGTCGCTGAGCCAAATCATGCGGCGCTCGCCGGTGGCAATGCTCTCCAGCGTATAGATCCCTCTCCCCTGCGGCAACTCTCTTTCTCGCAGGTCCTGCACAAGCACGCAACGCACATCATGGCGGCCAATTGCAAACTTCAAAGCCCGCCGTTCTTGATCTTCGAGTTCTTTATAACTCATGATCAAAAACACAAGACACCTCTCATTTTGCGGCAAGCAGGAAATTGCTTTCACCAAGCCGCTGCCTTCGTTATGCGGTCCATCGACGGGCGAATTGATAATGCCGTTCAGCCCCGTTACCAGCGCATTGCGCGGATTGCCGGGTTTGGTGTAGTGAACTACGTCGTGATCGTTGTATGCGATCACGGCGGCCGAGTCTTGTGTTCTGAAGACTGAGGTGATTGCAGAACCGGCCACTTCTGCGGCCAGTTCCTTCTTCGTAACACGTTGAGTACCAAAAGACATTCCAGACCCAACGTAAGCGAGGACAAATAACTTCATCGGATGGAAATCGCGATACCGGTTGACCACAAGTTCAGTGCCGGGCAGCGAAGTTACCCAGTCAACATCGCGATAATTGTCGCCCGGGACAAAGGGGCTCTGTCCGACGAATTCGAAGCCACCCATGTCCTTGAGTGCGCCCTTTCGATTCCCGGAAGCGGGATCTGAGGAACGCCATCGCGTCACAATCGGATATGTGACAATGCGACGACGAATCTCTCTTATAACGTCGCGGTTTTCTTGGTTCATGTTTGTTCTCTCCTAGTGTCACCTGTAGTGCCTGCTCTTAGACAGAAGAGCTGGCGAAGCCAGCCTTCTGCCGTCTAAGATGTGGGCGCTCAGGCGATGACCTTGACGCGGTCGAGCGTGATGTTGACCAAATCACTCGTGGTGAAGTCATCAATAGCAGCTTCCGGACGCATGATTACGCGCACGGGCAGCGTGTATCGGAAAGCATCTTTGATATGGTGCGGCTCGATGTATTCGTCACCGCGAATCAAAACCAACGCGGCCGCAATTAGCAGCGTAGCGATTTCACCACGTGGAGAAGGACCGACTGCCACGTAGTCGCTGATCCGTTTAGCATCGTCTCCGTGCACCATTTTGAAAAATTCTGTGCCGGGGCGAGCAGCTCGGTTCACATCAACTACATAACCCATTGCCTGGGCGCTGACATTCTTAGCGATGTTGAGAACGACCTGTTGAGCCACTAATACATCGTCAACACTCATCACTTCCAGCACACCCATCGTGGGATTGAAGACAGCATCGAGATCAGATAGCATCGCCAGCTCGTCTTCACGCGAACCATAGCCCATTGTGATTTGTGTCATGAACCGATCTTTCAACGCTTCCGGCAGCGGATTTACACCCTCATTTTCGAGAGGATTGCCGGTTGCCAGAACCGTGAAGAAAGGTGGTAGATCAATCGCTCCTAACTGATCGACGTGAGTAATGGTACCTTCCTGCATGGCTTCCAGCAAAGCTGCATGTGTCAAGCCAAGAGCGCGTGAAATTTCGTCGACCAGAACGATGTTCGCACCAACCAACGGTCCGGGGTGAAAAACATACTGCTGCGTAGACAGGTCAAATTCGCGGTGACCGATGATATCGCGCGGACGCACGTCTGCCGTCATTTGAAGACGACGCGACACAGAGCCTTTGATCGCCCGTTGCAGAACTTTGACGAGCGTTGTCTTGGCAAGACCGGGAGGTGCTAAAAGATAACCGTGTCCTCGCGCCAATATGGTGGCAAGGATAGCCTCTTTGCCCTGCTCTTGTCCCTTAACTACGCCGGTCTGTTGCAAGAGCCTGGACACTTGGTCCCTTTGCACTGCATACATGGTACCCATTTTATCTCCTTACGGCCAGTTGCTTAACTGGACCACTTTTTTTGAATAGTTCGATCGCCGACTTTATGAGCTAGCGAGCGAAGGTGGCGAAAGTGCGACGGCTGATTGCCAGCCCTCGCACCCTAATCATGGTAAGAATCAAGAGAGCCAGTGCCAGCGGAATGTAGAATATGTCTGCGGTTTTCTGCACTGTCTGCGAACCCGCCAATTGAACAGCCCAATTCGCATCGAGCAGTCCACCTGTGATATGGACATATTGACCGTTCACTGCACTGACCAGCTCATGAAGAGCCAACTCATTGATAGCAACAGTTATCACCTTGCCATCTTTATCGACTGCAAAATTGGGCTTACCATCTGCCCAAAATGGAACTTCCTGAGGCTGCTCCGAGCCGACACCAACGATGACGACACGAATGCCTTGCTGGCGAATTTTGTCTACTACGTCAGCAATGGCCTGCCTGTCATCCGTGAAACCTCCGTCTGAAAAGAGCACGATCACTCGCTCTTGCCCCGACGTTTTCTCCTTGTCAAAAATGGTGAGCGCCGTCGACAGTCCCGCCGCCACGTTTGACCCCTCACCAGGAGCATCACCTACACTGAACCAGTGATTCATGATCCATTGCAGGGCGATGAAATCACTGGTTAGATCAGCCTGCTGAAATCCCTGCCCCTTGTAGGTGGCGATGCCCATCTTGTTGCCTGCCACCGCAGGCATAATCTGGTTAATGATTACAGATTTGACCATATCGAGACGCGAGCCGTAAGCTTCTGTCACCAGATTTGGTGGCAGTCCATCTTTGAACGGCATCTGAGAACGATAGTCTTCAGCTCGCATACTGTTGGAAACGTCGCTGACGACAACTATCTGCAGGGCACCGCTATCAGCACGCACAGGAGCATCGGGAAGGCTCGGGCCGGCGGCTGCCATTACAAACAGTGCCATGACCGACACCCATGCGAGCGCCAAAAGCCGCTCTTGCTTGATCGAAATCGGACGCGAGAACCTATCGATCAGCTTTCCTTGACCATATCGGCTACGAGCTTTCAGCCGCGAGCGATAGTTCAGATAGTAAAGAGCCACCGTAATCAGTATCAATGGCAAGCCAATGATCGTCACAGCGGGTCTAAGAAAGATTAGTGCTTCCATTCGATGTTCCTCCTTCTACATGTCGCCGCCCTGGTTATCACCAGAACTGGAGCCACCTGGCTGCCCAGGTGCGCCAGACGAATTCGGCTGCCCGGGATTGTTCGATGGATCACGACCTGACGATTGTGGATCGCCATCGGCGGGCGGGCCGTTCCCTTCTGATGGCTGCTGCATCTGACTCTGGTTTTGTTTGTACAGCTGCTCAAGATCGTATTTCACGATCATGGCTGCCTGATGCAGCTGTTCTGCTTTTTGTGGGTCAAGAGAGTCGTAACCATTTCCGGGATTGAATTGCAGCGACTGATTGAACGCTTGCACCGCCCGTGGTATCTCTCCAGACTGAAGAAAGATTTTAGCCATTTGAAAGCTTGCCTGAGCGGCAAGCCCAGAATCAGGCATGGGATAAATTAACTGGCTGAGCCAGTCCTTTTGCCGATGCCTGGCATCTTGATAGGCCGATTGAGACTTACCAAAAAGCTGAACCGCTTGTTCCATATCACCGTGTTGATAAGCAACCATAGCTTCGTTGTAGAAAAACGCCTGGTCATTAGACCAGCGGTCTAGCTGGATGGCGAATCTCAATAACAGAAACCCAAGTATCAGCGAAAGCAGCACCCACTTGGTGCGCTTGCGCCCGAGCACACGCTTATACGCGTTCATTCCCGCCTCTCCTCTCTATGTGTCCTCGTGGGTGAAAGTGACGGACAGAAGGTATCCACCCAACAACGCGATCGCTGCGTAGACAAACCACTGGTAAAAATCATGGTGAATTTGTCCGCCGTCGACATAGGTGACGCCCTTCTCGATTTTGTCTATTTGAGCAAAAGCGTCCATCATTGCCGGCGCATCATCGACCAGAATCACCTTGCCGCCAATGTCTTTGACTAGCGTCGCCAGATCGTGAGGCCGAGTCACATCCCAGCCAACACCAAGCACGTACAACGAAATGTTTTCGTGAACCAGTTCGTTCTCCAATTCGATGCGCCGTTCTTGCGGGATCGAATCTTCTCCATCGGTGACGATGATCACTACTTTGCCGGCAAGCGTGTCAGTTTCACGGAGGTGAATGATCGATCCTTCGATGGCACCAATCTTCGACAATCCGATTGGACCAGCAAAGTTGGTACCTTGGGTACCATCTCCTTTGATTACGTCAAGCAATCCCAAAAGATAGGCGTGATCGGTCGTCAGTGGCCAGACGTAAAAAACCTGATCGCCGAAAGTCAAGAGAGCGATGCGATCATCCGGACGCTGCTCGATGAAATACTTGACTCCGGCTTTGGCTGCATCCGACTTCGACTCTGAAGACTTAGCACTCGGATAGCTATTACCAAGCGGAACCGACGTCGTCGAAATAAATTCCAGCATTGAGCCGGAGTTATCGACAGTAATGACGATGTTACGCGCCAGAACAGGTTGCGTCTCAGCAGGTGTGATTAGCTCTGGTTGACATAACGCCACCGCTAACATCAACCACATGCCTGCGAAGCAAACGGTTGACAAACGTCCGGCAAACGGCATAAACAACTTCGTGTGTATGCCCAATTCAGAATGTCCCAACGTGGTTACACGGCGTCTGCTCACTAGCCACGTCAGGCCTAGAACAAACAGAAGGAGACCCCCGATTTCAGGGTGCACCAATCTCATTTTGACCTCCAATCACTTATTTTGAACAAGACAATCGCTGAGTGCGATAAGGCATCTCTGACAACGTCAATCATGCTTGAATCAATGCACTTCAAGGCAACAGCCATCTGCCTGCAAGAATCGACAGATGAGATGACATGTACCGAACAAAACAAACGGAACTGCAGTTGTTGATGGCAACCGTTTCAGTTAAGCCGGGATTTGTTTTTAAGTTTGGATTGTGTTTATGGGTGGTGTTGCCAGCGGTGAATTGAGGATGAAAGTAATAACTTCAATCTAAATAAATCATTCAGGCGAGACAAGTCTGTTCAGTGATTGATCTAAGAATCTTTGTTAGCGCTATGTCTCGCAGCCAGTCAAGAAATACGGACACTGCTGAGACAATTTCGCACAGAATGGACATCACCGACGAGCAGAATCTAGCGCGAATAGCGCTCATCTTCAGAATGATACATAGTTAAATACCAGTTTATAACCAGCAAACTTCGCACGAGCGGTCAAAGCGATCTTGAGGTAAAAAGAAATCACGCCTCAAATTGATTGCCAAGACACTGGAACTCTCAGCCGCAGTGCCACCATCGACAGTATCAAATCCAGTTCGACAGGTCTCCTCAACCCGACTGGTGTGAATCGTTCTGCAAACACAATCGCGCGCAGCTATACGAGCATGGAAAAATTAGAAGCCGATCACTACGAAAATCTAGCCAAGCTAGACAAGGGATACTATTAGCATCGCCCCTGGTGCACGTCGCGAGCGGAGATAGATGTTGCGCACTGAAATCATTTCGGGCGCAGTTGCGGTAGACCGCGAATTGCTGCATTTTTCAGGCGCTTAATGTTCTCTCAGAGTGGGGCGGAAGCGAGCATTCCATATTGTTATGGAGACCTTAAGATCGTTAGCGTTAGATCAAATCCGCCGCCAACTCCTTTCCAGTCATCAAACCTACCGATAAATCCACCCGCTCTCAAATCACTATTGATTTAGTTTTGCTGACAGGCAAGCAGTAGTTGGCTGGAAATTTTCGGCGCACTTGAGAGAAAGGATCAACGCGCCGAAATCTGCGTATCAGGACTGCTTGTTTTGGCTTGCGATTCGTTCGTTCTAAACGGTCGGTCAATCTCTGACTGACTGTATGTGGGCGCATATGCTCACAGGGAGTACATCGTGAAGAAACAGCTAGGTATCGTACTGTTGTTGCTGCTCGTAATGGGCAGCAACATTGGTTCCGCCGGTGGTGCGGCAACGACTGCCGCGCCGACCAACTTAACTGGCAATGTGGCGCAATGGCTACCGGCCTCGGCGCGTGAGAATCTGCAGCTTTTTGCCTTGAGCGAAAGCCTTCAGTTGCGTAACGGGGTGGAAGCGATTGGCGCACCCACTGCCGAGCCAACAGCCGAGCCGACTGCGGAAGCGACTGCACAACCTGCTCAGACTCCTCCTACTCCAGCGCAACTGGAGAACTTTTACGAGCACATCTGGCAGCTGGTCGGCGCAACCTACTACAACCCGGCAGCCCTGACTCATTGGGGAGACTGGGAACACAAATTCGACGGCAAGCTCAAGACAGTTGAAGACTTGGAAGCAGCGCTGCAGCAAATGGTCGCCAGCATCGGCGATCATTGGACGAGTTATACGCCCTACGCAGAGCGAGTCAAGAATTACAACCAGTTTAAGGCTAATGTCGTTGATCTCGGCATGATGTTGAAGCTGGAAAACGACGCCTACCGTGTCTGGTATGTTGAATGGGGCAGTGTTGCGTGGGCGGCTGACATTCGTCGTGGAGACATTATCACGGCGATTGCAGGCACCCAGATCACAAACAAAACCAGCCAAGATCAAGTGGACGCGCTGCTGATGCAGGCGCAAGGCACCAAAGTGACGATCGTGGATCAACACGGAAGCACCACCGAAAAGATCGAACTGACTGCGGCCGCTGCTGCGACACCAGAAGTCGAATCGCACCTCGACTCACATGGAATCGCTTACATTCGCTTCCCGAATTTCGACGATCCCAATTTGCTGGACGACTTTGTCAAGCAATTGAAGGATATGTACGACGCATCTGCCCCCAAACACTTTAGTGCGCTCGTCATCGACCTTCGCGGAAACCCAGGCGGACTCGGCAGCGAAGCGATAAGCTTCGTCTCTGCGTTCATGCAGAAGGGCATCGTCATGTCCCAGCTTACACGTCAGGGCCGGCTGCTGACCACATCTCAACTGAGTGTCGTTGCGCCAGACGTTGCAGGCGGTCAGCCAAGCGAATTTGCCAAGTTCGTTGAGCGCGTGCCTCTGTATCTGTTAGTTGACGAAAACAGCGCCTCGGCAGCAGAAGTAACCGCCGGTGGTTTCAAAGACAACCACCGGGCGATCTTGATCGGTAACACCACTTGGGGCAAAGGCGTAGGATACGTTGACTACGATCAGCAGTCAGGACCATACGCGACCCTTCCAACTGGCGGACTCTTACAGATTACAGTTGAGGGACTGCGCACACCGAACGGTTCTAATGTGCAAGGTCGCGGCATTCGGCCCAACATTTTTATCTACCAGCCTCGTGGTCATAAAGGTGACATTCAACTTCAGAACTCGCTGCGTTACGTCGCCGCAGCGATGGCCGGTCACTAGTTCGGCAGCAGATTCGCTTGCCTAGGTGGTATCGCATGCGATACCACCTTCTCATTCATTGATCGGTTCAAAGTTTCAAGGAGAGTGACATGAAACACTTGTTGAAGGCGTCGTTGACGTGGTTACTGACCGCGCTCATCGCTGTCATTACGTTCCCATTCAGGGTCGCCAAAGCAATCGCACTGTGGATCGCAGCAAAAGCAAAATCACCGCTAGCTTGGTTTGTTGGCAAGGCGGAGCAACCGGCTCGACGGCTCTTCGCTAAATTCCAAGCATTCGTCGAGCGTTGGGCCAAATGGATTTTCATCGGCATCTCGATTATCGCCACTCTTGCTGTGGGAAATTGGGCCAACATCGAACATGGGTTGCTGAACGACGTGGCCGCTTACGTGGTCCATCAAGTTTCCCCGGCGCTAGGGGAACCGGCATGGCTCCTCGTTATGCTTGGCTCACCATTTCTGCTCTGGATACCGATCTTCCTAATCGGGCGTTACATAATTCGCCGGGTGTCAAAGACTGCCGTGTGGAAAATCGGTGCCGGTTATTGGACTTCCAAGGAAACAAGATGGAAAGCCGGAGCTTTCATCGCATTCTTGCTCATCGGCTTAGCCGCGGTGAACTACCTGAACGTGGTAATTTCATTCACGGGCAGGGACTTCTACGAAGCACTGCAAAGTAAAAATGAGCCAGTATTCTGGCTAAACTTCTCGCGCTACGCAACCGTTCTGCTCGTTGCCACTCCGATAATCGTATTCTACGCCTGGATCAAATCACGCCTGACACTCTCATGGCGAATTTGGCTAACCAACACACTGGTTGGCAAGTTCATGGCGAATCACAACTACTACCGGCTCGTCAACGAAGCACAACAAGTCGACAACGTTGATGAACGACTCACCAACGATGCCGATGCCTTCCCCAGTGCAGCCTTAAGTATATTCATGGCAGTCATCGATGCGACAGCGACACTGTTCACCTACGCAGCCATTCTCTATTTGATCGCACCAGTACTGGTACTAGCCGCGATCGTCTACGCCGGCATAGGCACAGCGATCTCGCTGCTCTTCGGACGCCAGTTCTCAATACTCAACTACCTGCAAGCCAAATTGGAGGCGAACTTCCGCTACTCACTCGTGCGAGTGCGTGACAACACTGAGCAAATTGCGCTCTATCACGGCGAGGAACAAGAAAAATTCCAGGTCCTCGTCGCCTTCAAAGAAGCGTGGCAAAACATACGAAGAGTGATCGGTCTTAACTTCCTGTTCTCACTCTTCTCGACACCCTACGGCTTCTTCATCAACCTGGTGCCTGCAGGTGTGCTAGCCACCCTGTGGTTCGCCGGCAAGATCGAATTCGGGCAATTCATCCAGGCCAGCACAGCTTTCTCTGCAGTGCTGGGAAGTCTGACCATCGTGGTCGATAACATCAAAGGATTGGCAAGCTTCAAAGCCAACATCGATCGTCTGTATCCGTTCACCGAGAAGTTGGATGCGGACTCCTACACCGTCGGGCAAATCTCATTTGCTCATGTGACCAACGCTGCCGTTGAGATTACCAAAGGGACGATAACAACGCCTGACGGAGCACAAACGCTCGTCAAAGACCTCAATTTCTTAGCGCAGGAAGGGTCGAGCACACTGGTAGTCGGATCAAGCGGAGTTGGCAAATCTTCACTAATCCGCACCATCGCTGAACTTTGGACAGGTGGCAGCGGCAAAATCATTTCCCCAGACGCCGACAACGTCTTAACGTTGCCCCAGAAACCATACATGCCGCTGGGAAATCTGCGTCACCAACTGGAGTACGGACACACAACCAAATTGACTGATAGTGCCGCCCGCGCCGTGCTCGCCAAGTTCAACTTAGCTGATCTGCCCGATCGGTTCGAAGGTGGATTTGATGCTGTTACCAACTGGTCAACGGTTCTCAGTTTGGGCGAGCAGCAACGCCTGGCGTTCGCGCGTGCTTGGCTAGCAATCGGCAAGGCGAACAAGCCGATGCTGATCATGCTCGATGAAGCGACCTCTGCTCTGGACACTGCCAACGAACGCGCTATGTACGAAATCATCAAGAACACAGGCGCGACAGTCATTAGTGTCGGTCACCGACCGACGCTGGTGCCTTTCCACACTACGGTTTTGCAGCTAAACGGAAACGGTGGCTGGGAGACTTACCCAGCCGAGTTCTACAAGGCGCGGCACCCAGAAATCGCCTAGCCTCCTGCCAGACCGCCAAGGCTCCGCAAGATTAGCGGATGCCACTATAACTGGTATCACCACCAAGGGTGATACCAGTTTTTTTCTCGTTCCATCGTTTTTTTGTCATTTCTCAAGCTCGGCTCAAAGTTTATGCATGGAGGGCAACATGCCAGCCAAAGTGTCTCACCGAAGATTTGGTATCACGTTCGTCAGAAAGCATGCCGGTATATGCGAATTCAGGCTCAATTCTAATTCGCTGAGAATCATTCTTGCAGTCGACCCAAGCGCACGAGTGGCGGCAGTTGTTCAGCACATTCGCGTCGGCTCCCGCCACGAAGGTGCTGGCAACACGGGCTACTCTCACCTGCTTGAACACGAGAACTTCAAAGACACCGATATATACAAGCAGGCACTGGGAAACAGTTACGTCCAGTTTATGAAACTGATGGGTGGTAATTACAATGCCACCACTTCAGCGGATCGCACCAACTACTACGCTGTGGTGCCGTCTGCCTTCTTGCGGCAATACCTGGCTTATGAGGCCAATCGGCTTCGCAATGTCAATCTCACTGACGACGACCTGCGCACTGAGATGCCAGTGGTTTTAGATGAGTTCGATATAGGCGAGAACAATCCTGACCGTGTGCTACAAAAGTTGCTGATGGCGACGATGTTCACGGAGCATCCATATAAGGGATCGACGATTGGCTCTCGTTCGGAAGTGATCAAAGTGACGGCGAAGGCGCTCAAGGAGCGGCTTTATGATCTCTATTACCACCCCAACAACACGACCCTGATCATTGTCGGTGGGTTTGACACAGCGACAGTATTGAAAGACATCGCCGAGCTCTACGGCGAAATTCCGCCCTCGGCCCAACCGATTCCCGAGCCGTATACTGTAGAACCGGAGCAATTCGGAGAGCGCCGCTTCCAGATTAACAAACCAGGAGATTTGCCGCGCCTCATGCTGGGCTTTCATGTTCCAGAGGCAAAGCATGAAGACTCTTACGCGCTCCAAGCTCTCGCCTTGATTTTGGGAGGCGGCCAGTCCAGCCGTCTGTTTCGCAAGCTAGTGAATCAGGGTCTGGCATCGGCAGCGGGCTGCGGCAGCCAGTTGAGCCACGACCCTGGCGCTTTCCTTTTCTACGCCAAGTTGACACCGGGCACAAAACCCAGCCTTGTCGAAAAGATCTTTCTCGAAGAAGTGGAGCGCATCTCGCGTAAGCTCGTAAGCAAGCGAGAATTGCAGCAGGTTATGGAGTTGAATCGAAACGGCACGATCTTACTGCGTGCCAACAATCTCCAGTTCGCGCTCAGCATCAGTGCACATGAGGCCAACGCTGACTGGCTGTGGGGCGAAGAGTGGGACGCCAATTTCGAGCGCGTCACTAGAGAAAGCATTATCGCAGTGGCGGCGAAATACCTGAAGGCAAGCAATCGCACAGTGGGATATTTCTTGCCATCTGAACAGCAGAGTGCGGACAAACATGCGCCCATCCAGCAGCCACTATTTGTGGTGCCCAAGGCAGTCCCTGTGAGCGAAAGACCTTTGCTGCTCCTAACTCCACAGCCGGCGACCAGCAGCTATGAGAATGATGTGAAGAAACTAGTGCTGCCGAATGGTTTCACCATTATGCTCTTGCCCACGACTACGGCGGCAGTCGGTGTCAGCCTGGCCCTAAACGCTGGCAGCCACTGTGATTCTTCGAATCGAATGGTGGCATTTATGGTGGCAGCAATGCTGACTGAGGGATCAGCCAAATACAGCAAAGCCCAGATCGCTAATTTGGCGACACGCATGGGTCAAGGGTTGGCATTCAGCAGTGACGCATTTCGAACTGTGAGCAGCACACTGGTGCCGTCCAAGCTCGGCGAGTTCCTCGATTTGCTGGCTGATACGCTGCGGCAACCTCTCTTCCGCGAGCCTGAGCTTGAACTGCTCAAGAAAAATATGCTTGCCTCGCTCTCGGAGGCAGCGAAGAATCCCGATGCTCGCGCTGCAACGGCCCTGCGGCAGTCGGTGTATGCACCGGAAAGCCCGTTCTATGCCCTCTCAGTTGAGGAGAAGGTGTCCCAAATTCAGGCAGTCACAGTAGCGGATCTACGAGCTTTCCATCAGGCTTTCTATGGCCCAAAAGACGCCGTGCTGACACTGGTTGGCAAATTCAATGGCGCTGCCATGTTCACACTTATCAAGTCGAAGTTTGGCACATGGACTGGCGGTGTCTCTCGCGCTGAGCCACTCTTGGCGGTTTTGCCGCCAGAACAGGCGCGCCGAATCAATGTGCAAATCGACGGCAAAGATAACTTGACGATACTGTTTGCGTGCCCCATCGATCTGCTCACGACCGCCCCTGATTACTTGGCGGCAGTAATCGCCAACAAAGCTCTTGGCGGCGACACGCTTAACTCCAGATTGGGCAGGGAGGTTCGCGAAAGACAAGGACTCACCTACGGCATCAGTAGCGGCTTAGGTGACACCAGCTTCGGTGGCGCACTTTGGACTGTGCGCATGACGACCAACCGAGACAAGGTCGAACGCGCAATCACGCTTATCGCTATGGTCGTGAACTCATTCGTACTCGAAGGCATCAGCGAAGCAGAACTAGCGAGCGAAAAGATTGGGCTAAACACAAGCTTCGATATGCAACTCGACAACACACTGAGCATCGCCGCCACAATCACAAACTTTGCGCACTCAAAGCGCGGTCTTGCCGCGATTGACGCGTACCAGTCGAAGTTGGCCGCCGTCACGAAGGAAGAAGTCAACATCGCCATCGGCAAGTACTTCCGTGCAGACAAAGCGTTGACAGTGGTCGCCGGAAGTTTGTAGCTGTTGGTTCAAATTAAGGCTGGATAGATCTTAGCCAGCCGCTAGGCTACCTACCGGAATTATCGGTAGGTAGCCTGCATTCTTGAGCGCCCAACTCGTATTCCCGAACTCCCTGCAAAAAAAATTACCGATAATGCCACCATATGCGATACCACAACGGCTGTAGCCGCTTCAATTGTCGGTGTTGTTTCACAAAACACAGCACTACAAAATTTCAGGTTGACCTTGCCTTTCTCCAGATGTTACCAGTAATCTCGACTGCTCGGATTGGTGCGAGGCAATTTGATTCGGCAACGTAAACCAGAATGTACTACCTTGCCCCGGCTCACTCTCCACTCCAATCGTGCCCATATGTTGTTCGACGATTGCTTTGCAAATAACGAGGCCTAGGCCCGTACCGCCTTTGGTTGTCGCATCGCTTCGCTCTACTTGCTTAAATCGCTGAAAAAGTGAATTCACATGAGAGGCAGGAATTCCGCGTCCCTGATCTTTGATTCTAATCTCGTCCATCACGCCTCTTGAAACAACATCAATGCGCACAGTCGATCCCTTCGGAGAATACTTGATGGCGTTAGACAACAAGTTGATCAAAACTTGAACGACACGATGATCGTCGGCGTAAACAAGGCTTTCGGTCTGCTCGTAGTGCACTATTACCTGGTGGTCGTCAGCAAACGCTTTTACCGATTCAACTCCCATCTCCAAAATTGGATAGAGCGGCCGCAACTCAAACTGCATATCGAGCTTCCCGGCTTCCAGCTTTTCAGCATCCAACAAGTCGTTGACGAGGCCAATCAAACGCGTTGCGCTTCGCTCAGCTATGGTGATCGCTTTCTGAGCTTGTTCTGTTTGTTGTCCCAAAGCGCCAACCATCAACATCTTAAGCGAACCGCGAATCGCTGTCAGGGGGTTACGCAATTCGTGACTGACGACACCGAGAAATTCGTTTTTGAATCGTTCGATTTCATGGCGCTCTGTGACATCCATGATCATCCCGAGCAACCTGCCAGAATTAGGTCCCCCGAATGGCGTGACGAGAATTTCGGCAGGGAATTCAGAACCGTTGGCGCGCTTAGCTGTCACCTCCTGAAACCGCCCAGTCGCCTTTTCAAACAATTCCGACAATCGATCCGTAGAAGTTTGGTTCTCCGCAATTCCCGTGGAATACAAATCAGTCAATTGCGATCCTTCTAATGCATCAGAGCGATAACGTTGGAATAGCTTTCTCATCATCGGATTAACCAATTCAATTTGGCCAAGGCGATCCAACAACATCAAACCGACAGGCATTGTCTCGATAATCGATCGGATTCGTGCTTCAGATTCACGCAGGGCCTCTTCGTTTTTCTTGCGTTCGGTTATATCGTGAGCGACACAAAACAGTGCCTTTTCTGCGCGCGACCACTGCACAGACCACAAGATATGTCGGGTCGTTCCATCCGGCAAAAGCATCAGACTTTCGAACTCAGATTTGTTTGGTCGATCAACTAACGATTTCAAAGTTTGCACAAACTGTTCGCGTTGCTCTGGCGCAAAAAGTTGAATAACTCGCTGGCCAATCAACTGCTCTGGATCTACATGCCAAACAGTAGCTGCAGCTGGACTGACCCTGAGAAATTTTCCGTCACTGTCCAGCGAACAGATTACATCAACGGCATTTTCAACCATGGCTCGTTCCTTCTGCTCTGCTTCTCGCAGAAAAGCAGTCATGTTATGGAAAACTTGATCGAGATCCGTAATTTCATCAGAGCCTTTCGTAAGGGGATTCAGTTCTTTGCCCAACGCAAGTTTGGTGGTATTGTCCATAAGAATGCCCAATCTTTTAGCGGTGCCATTGCTGAACCAAACTGCAAGTGCGATGTCTGCAAGAACATTGGCAGACACTCCGATTAAAATAAGAATCACGACTTGATCGCTCAAAGATTTCTGAATGTTCGGGCGTTTGCTATCTTCATTTTTCAACTCTGCGACAAAGCTGCGAATCAACTTAACGTCGTCAATTTCCACTGGAATCATCACTTGCATCAACTCATTGAACCGTTCGTTGATGTTATTTTTGTCATCCTGAGTGAGCGCTATAAAATCATCGACTCGCCGCAAGCCTTCGGTAATATCGCGATCCAATCTTTTGATCAAAGTAAGTTGGGCGGGGACGGTCTCCGTCATTTTCAAAAGCTTGTCCAGATCGATGCGCATCTGTTGTCGAGCATTTTCAATCTCGGCCAAATCGCTTTGGCTGAAGCTGAGAACGTAAGCTTTACCAGCGGTGCGCATCTGAACAGGCAAGGAATATAAATCTTCCAGGAAGCCAATTTTTTCTTTCAACTTAGTCTGAATCGCAGCCTGTTCATTTGCTTCTTTGACCAAAACTATGAGCGCCAGAACAAAGCAGATTTGAAACACCAGAGGAATACAAATCAGCAGGTAAACCTGACGCGCTAATGTGAATTTAAGTGGCATTTTGTCCACCTGCCCAGAAAGCAGCAGGAACGTACACTGAAAAATGGAGCTGAAACGGCACCGTGATCATATCATCCGGGGAAATCTGCCCTGGCCCAGTCGGACAGCAAATAGCCAATCACTTTTAATGTAAGCGAAAGACTGACTTTCAGCGCCACTTTACAAGCTTTTAGCGCGAAAAATGGCGCCTGCCATGGTTGAACAATATACATAGATGGGATAAATTAGGATTAACCAGATTTCATAATGGCGCTCGACTAGAATTGCCGCCCTCTAATTTCTGACTACGGAAACCCGCCCTTAAAATTTACTCTTCCGTTGTTTGGCATCCTCGTTCTCTGCTCGACCTTGCACAGCACTTCTTATTTTAGAAGACCAACCTTACTCCGCCCATAGAACAACAAGACCAAAGAGGATTTGTGATGACACCACGTCGCCGAAAAGGCGCCACTCTTGGATTAGTGGCAGTTTGTGTTCTGGTCCTAGTCGTGATCGGAACTGCAGTCTACTTTCTCGTGAAAATACTTGGTGGCGGAAGAGAGATTGCCAACGCCACTGACGCTGGTGCTCTGAACGTCGCTAAACACATCATCAGAGATGCGAGAGTCGACACGCTAACGCCATTTCAGGATTGCGAATATCCACTCGGCTGCAACTACATCAATTTATTGACTTACAACCGGTGCGTGGCAAAAGCGATCATGATTGCCGGAAACGCAGCAAACATGACTGGGCCTGGCGATTATAAAGCCCACGCTAATGAAGTTGTCGACAAACTGGAAGCGATGGGAAAGGGGCTAGCGCAAAAGATTAAAGACTCAAACCTCTATTTCAATGACGTCAACAACTCCGTACACATGGCTTCACTGATTGGCATCAAAAATACTGTTCCTTGCAACGTTGCTTACATGAAGGCCTCTGGACCGACGAATATATTTTTCAGTGGTCAACAGCTTCTCAACGGCGTGACGATTCCAATTTCAACTACTTCACTGGGACCAAAAAATCAAAACACGTATGTAGCAGCTGGCACAGGTCAGGGCTACATGGCAGGATACGCACCCATCTCGGTGATGGGAAGAACGATTTACGGCGTTCCTGTCTTTCCACAACAGAACCCCCACCTGGTGTCGGGCTTCGATTTCAACAGCTCCGCAAAAACATTTGGATCGGCGCCACCAAATGCGGTGGAACTCGGCTCACAGACTACCGAGATGAAGACGAATATGTTAACGGGAGCAATTGCTTGCGCGATAGTAGGAGCAGTTGAAAATGGCACCCCAGGCTCGGGAGGGTCCAATGTTGGAAAGTCATTGCTGGGCAGCGGCTTTCAATTTCCGGCAGCTTCGTCATTTGGATATCTTGAGTTCGGAAATTTCCCGGCCAACCAGACACCGCCTGGATATGACCCGAAAGACTATGGCGATAATATTTTCAACAACGAATTGATGGAGGCTGGCTTTAACGCCTTTGGTGACAACTCCGCTACTCAAAACAGCGATTATGTTACCTTCAGCACAAATTTAATCGCGCCGGCACTGTGGATCGATTATGCGAAAGGAGTAAAAAGCGATCAAGCGAAACAGATAGCGGATAACATGAAAAAGTCCCCGCCGGACACCTCTGACCCGACAATCATGGCGCCGCCGACTGGGATTCCCGGCATAACTTATGCTGGTGCATATAATGCTGACTTGAAAAGCAAGCCGATATCGTCATCCAATCCACCAGATCAAGCTACTATCGACATACTGGCGCGGATGAACCAATCAAAACCAGAATTTTGTTACGCTGACCTTGCATTTGAAGGTGGTTTGATGGGAGCCTGCGTGGCGGCGTTGCCAGCTATTCAGTCTACCTACAGCCACAAGGTTCCCTACTTGAATCAAGGAGGAGCGCAGCTTTTCTCACAAGCAGATTGGGCGAAGGCGACCCTTTTGACGGAATTCGAAGGACGGAATGCGAGAAACCTCGACAGAAACGGCGTCCCTACCTACAACAATTCTGCCACTGTGAACTTAACCTCGGGAGCTCCGAGTTCGGGATTAGGACTGTACCCTGCCAGTCTTGTACCTGGTCAGGTGCCATCCACTCCTCCGAACATGCCGACGCCAGATAATCCACTTCCACTGCAGTCTCCAGGTAGCATCAAAAAGTTGATCCAAGCGGTGCAGTCACCAGGCTGTGCAACCGATACGATCGCTGCCATCGCCAATCGCTGTAAACAAATACAGCCTCAAACTACAGATGCGGACGTAGACAGATTGCTGGATACGACACTGTCAATGTCAGCCCCTAACTCCCCTAAATGGGACAATGCACACAAGATGTACATTTATCTTCCAGGGGGTGACTTGAGCGCGCCACTCATAATAAGTGAATCGCCACCGCCAAAATTGACAGGCACCGCCCCTGATGGCTGCTGCTCATATCCGAACACCAACAATGCTTGCTATACAAACACATACTTTTTGGATGGTTCGATTGTTGATTCGACCAACGATCAAAAAGTGCACATGAGACCTTATCTTGAAATCGACTCAGGAAATCCGCTCAGATGCATCGATCATGCTGACTGGCAGCCGGGTTCAGGAGCGGACAACAATTTTGGTAGAATGACATTTTCTGAAATCGGATTAGGACAATCCACATTCACTCATATCAACTAAACAGATGAAGGTCTCTATGCAATTTGTTAACAAGACGATTGTTGCCGCTCTGGCTGCGACTCTTACTCTACAACTGGCTGTAACCGCACAACAATATGGTCAGACGAAAAAGTCTGCACCACCAATTCCGGTAAAACAATTATCAGCACCACAGATGCTACCAGATGTTCCGCAGTACACTGGACAAGCTCGTTTCATGTGTGGCGAAAAGACGGACAATCATGATGGAGACAGTATCCGGCAGACCTGGCATATCAGAGAAGGACGAGCAGAAGCTGTTGGCTGGTACAAGACAGCGTTGAGCAATGCGGGATGGAAAATTGCGGTGGCGACGAAAGGCACCGTCACCGGAAGTAGGAGTGATGGCACGATTATGGTTATCGTAAACGAAATACCACTCGCGGATCACTACAAGTCCGAACTAATGATTCAGTATTACAAAGCTCCACCAAGACAGTAAATCGGCCGACTTTGCCGGATCAATGAATCAATCAAACCCAATCAACTAAATTTCCGGCGCAGCCACTGAGCCTCGTTTCGACGATTGAACATCTCCAAAAACAAAGCATACTCGCGAATCAATTCGGTTCGCAAATAAGTTAGCTTCATTGTCTTTCTTGGATCTGTCTCTATTTTAGTGACCATCGACTCCATCAAAGCCAGGCCTTTTTTATAACTGTCTTCCGCATTTTGCGTAAGTTCTAGTTGTTGATATTCCAGTGCAAGTCGCAAATAAACGCCGATCAATTCATATTCAAATGACGCCCCATCAACGCCGGTTGGTTTAGAAATCGCCTCCTCAATAGTCTTGACCAACTGCTCCGCAGCCGCACATTCGTGACGCTGACTCAAAAGCTCCAGACTTGTAAAATCGGCCAGGCTGTTGATGAAATCATCTCTTTGACTAGCAATTGCGAAAACCGCAGCAGCAGTATCGGCTTTAGCTTGCTGAAGAATCCACCAATAAAAGATCAAGTCGCTTGTTTTGGCGTCTTTTAGCGCATGGTCCTTAAGTTGACTGAGCATTTTTGTCACACTGACTGAATCATTGACTTCGAGCCGATCTGCGCAAAGCTCACAAAGCGCAGATAAACATTCAGAACGAGTCAAAACTTTTTGCCACCATGTTGCACTCTCGTTTTCTTTGCCACTTAAATCTAACAGCAAAGCATAACGAGCAAGAATTCGCGTCACGAGCAGCGAACCGAGGGTGCGCCCTGTCACATCTTGCGGCGTCTCGTAGGTTTCTGCTGATTTAGCCCACTGGCCAACAATCTTCGCAGCCTCTTCAGTTTTTCCAAGCTGCATCAGAGCTTTTGCTAGAGTAAAACTGTGCATGAACTGATTTAGATACTTCGAAAACCCATACGACTGATCGTTTTCGAGGGCTCTTACTTTGTCATCAAGCATTAGATAAATTCGTGACAAGTGAGAGTCTCGCAACGAAAGAATTATGTCAGCGGCGAAAAACAATCCACCGACGATAGGCATTGGATATGGTGTGTCGACGAATCGACGTGCAGCTTTGTCCAACTCGGATTCCAGACTGGCACTATCTTTGGTGTCAGTCAAACCTAGCAATAACAGAGCTTGCGTGTATTTCTCCAATATCGACGACCGCGGCTTATGCGACAAGAGATCGTCATTGGCAGTGCGAATTAAATGCTTGGCATTGGATTCGTTTTTAGCTACTGCCGCCAAAGTTTGTACGTTCACAGAACTCGTTTTCGAAGAATCTTCGTAAATGGATGAAGAAGGGTCGGTTGTTGTCTCCATTACCTTTTCGACAATTCCAGCAAAGCCCACCATCGGATTGGCAGGCATCGGTGGATACATCCGAGCCCCAGTGCGAACCTGCCCACTGAGCAACAAATGCGCTGAGAGTGCCATCTTTAACGACTGGATAAGATGCTCGCGTTGAAACTTGTATAAGTCGCGTTCAGTCTCGTTCAACCCTTCTGGCAAGTAATCTGAAAAAGTCTCGAGAGCTTCGCGATAGAGCGGCTCTACCAGCTCGCGGTTCTCGATTTCTTCAGCCTTCTTAATACCGGAAGCAACACGCATGTCCTCAGACATAGCATCTGCGATATGCATGATTTCGGTGCCAAGAAAAGCCGACGCCAACATTCCGGGTTTAGTCTTGTACAACAAATCATTGAGCCAACCACGTGTGGGAAAAGAGATGGATGGTTGGGCTTTGTGCTCAGCTTCGCCTTCAGAAACCATTTTCTGAATTTCTTCGGCTGGCCACCGTCTCTCCAACATTCCAATTGAACGCCAACTCTGCTGCCACGGAACACTCCATGCCGCCAAAGCAGCGAACAGATCTACCTGCATTCGGTCGAATGTTAGTGCTTCTTCTTCAGCTTCTTTGGTCATAGTCGATAGCTCCGAGACGTAGTTGCAAGAGTCTGGAGTTCTTACCAGCGCAAATTGTGGATCGATTATAGAATATGCCTGCCAAGCTCGGAGGAACAATGAATCTCAGAATAATCCTAATGACAATTGCCATGTGCGCAGTCGTGTGCAGCTCAGCTTACGCCGCCACCAAACCGCTGGATAAAGACTTCCTCGACTTCTGGTCTGGTTTCAAAGGTGCAATACAGAAGAACGACAGAGCCGCTTTAGCATCGATGACGAAGCTGCCTTATGTCTTAGAGGAGAAGAAATTGGACCGAGCGGCATTTATTGCTCAATCTGGGAAGATTTTTTCGACCGCAGTTAGAAAATGTCTTCTCAAAGAAAAACCGGTAGCCGACAAAGACGCTGTGTTTGTTTTCTGTGGCGAAGCCATATATGTATTTGCCAAGGACCATGGCAAATACAAATTTACCGAAATCGGCGTCAACGACTAGTCACCATTTCTAAGAACTGACGAAACAACTAGCGCAGATTTTTAAATAAGCCAACGCCTAAACCGACTGCACCACCGATAGCGGCACCTTTGAAGGCGCGGCTGCCGCCTCTACCACCGGCCCAGCCGACACCGAGTCCAGCAACGGTTCCAGTCGCCGCATCTCGAGCGATTGGATGACGCTTCAGGGTATGACTAGAGCGAATCAGCCCGACACCAGCGCCGGTGCCCGCCCCAATCGCCGCACCGCGCACGACACCATGTCCGGTCAGCCCACCAACGAGTGCGCCACCGGCAGCACCCACACCACCGCCTATTGCAGCGGCTTTGACTTTAGGATGGCGCTGCCAATATGTTTTTTTCTGAGCGACACGAACTCTTGTAGCACCGGCACTATAGTAAGTGCTTGCAGCATCCGCGACTTGAACACTACCTATCTGCAACGCGCAAACAAGAGAAAGTGCGGTTCCTGCGGCTTTCGCATATCTATTCAACATCATCTTCACCTCAGCCGATCGCTGCGTTCATTCCACCAATACCGTGTGAATGAAGGACATAACAATACAAGTTGACGACCAATTTAGCGGAACAGTTCCCGAGAAGGTCATGCAGAGGGACTGTAGGCGTCTAACAACTCTTTACAATACGCCTGCACGTTCTCGTAGACGCTGTTCAGTTGCATATATAGAGTCGGCGCCAGGTCCCAATTCTGAGCGACTGTGCACTGTTCCAACTCTTTACAAAGTGCAGCCATATCAGTAGAGCCCATCGAGCCGCATGACCCCTTAAGTTCATGGGCAGACGACTTCAGCTTAATTGAATCTTTGGCTGTGATGGCGTCGTAGATGCGAACCAATAACGTATCGGTAGATGACGTGAAAACACCGATCAGCTCAATAGCGCCGTCTTCGCCACAAGTTTCTTTCAAAGACTCATAATTGATCAGGCCCGGCGGACGTCCACTGCCACCGCTATCAGATTTATTCTGTGATACTGGCTGAACGCCTCGCCAGGCAGCTGTGTCAGTCTTAAACCAACGCACTAACACTTCCTTTAGCTTTGCTGCAGTGACAGGCTTACTGACGTAGTCATCCATACCTGAGGCGATGCATTTTTCTCGATCTCCCTGCATCGCGTGAGCCGTCATCGCAATAATCGGGATATGACGACCGGTCAACACCTCGGCTTTTCGAATCGCCCCCGTAGCCTCAAAACCGTCCATTTCCGGCATCTGGCAGTCCATAAGAATCAGAGAATAGGGCGTGTGGTTGAGAACCTCCACCGCCTCTAAACCGCTGCCAACAACATGCGCAGAGAAACCGAGTTCTTTCAGCAACATCATCGCTACTTTTTGATTGACTGGATTGTCCTCTGCCACCAGCACCATTCCTGTCTTTTGAAAGACTGTCATTTCTGCGGTTGTATTCAGACGAGGAGGTTTGTAGGCCGCCAGTGCTTCCGTTTCTGTTTCTGTTGAGGCGTTGAGAACTAACGCGATGCAATCGAAGAGTCGGGATTGTTTCAAAGGCTTGATTAGATATGCGGAGAAACCAGCTTTTAGAGCCCCTTCCCCAAGTCTGCCTTTGTCTTCAGCTGTGCAGAGAATCAATTTAGTTTTGCTCAAAACAGGATCAGCTTGAACTGTTTGGGCAAATTCCAGGCCTACAGAATCAGGCATGATCAACTCGACAATCGCCACATCGAATCGCTCGCCCAATTCAACAGCGGCTCGCATAGCCGCAAGAGCTTCTGTCACTCCCGGCACTGTTTGACAAGTCATGCCCCAGCTTGCAGTGTAGTCTTGAATGATTTTGGCGGTGCCTTCCAAAGTCTCAACCAACAGAACTTTTGTATTTTCAAGATCGAATTTGCCGTGATCAATCGGTTGCTCAGGCTCTTCATGTGAGCGTTCAAGCGGTACGGAGAACCAGAAAGTCGACCCTCTTCCTTCGGTGCTGCGCACGCCGATTCTGCCACCGAGTAGCTCGACCAGGAGTTTGGCAATCGACAATCCCAGTCCAGTACCACCATATCGACGCGTGATCGAACCGTCCGCTTGTGTGAATGGTTGAAACAGCCTGTAGACTGCTGCTTGGGGCATGCCTATACCAGTATCACGCACCGAGAATTTGACGCGACAGCGCTTATCGTCCATCACATCTAAAGTTGCCTCGACAACCACCTCACCGCCTTCGGTAAACTTAATTGCGTTACTGAGAAGGTTGAGAAGAATCTGACGCAGGCGACCAGGATCACCACGCAATGAAGTCGGCACATCAGGCGCCACATAGGTCATCAGAGATAATTTTTTCTGTCGCGCCTGGTCGGCGATCAGTTCTGCTGTTCCTTCAACAACATGCAAAAGTTCGAAGTCTACAATTTCCAACTCCAACTTGCCGGCTTCAATTTTCGAGAAGTCGAGAATATCGTTGATAATGTCGAGCAGGGCTTTTGCGGAGTCTTGAATGATATTGGCGACTTCAACTTGCTCATCATTCAAACGAGTTCGCATCAACATATCGCTCATGCTGATTACGCCATTAATAGGTGTTCGAATTTCATGACTCATGTTGGCAAGAAACACAGACTTGAATCGGGATGCTTCCAAAGCCTGGTCGCGAGCCTGTTCCAGCTTGGATGCCAGCGACTTCAACTCACGATTGGCGTTTGCCAATTCGATTACTCGTTTTTCCAGAGCTTCGTTCAATCGTTCAATTTGCTCTTGTGCACGCTTACGCTGTTGCACGCTGCGCAGAAGCGATCGAACCCGTGTAACCAGTTCAGCAGGGTGGAATGGCTTGAACAGATACTCATCTGCACCAGCTTCCCAGCCCTGAAGCATGGCCTCGCGTTGGGTCAATGGTGTCAGCAAGACAACTGGGATTACTGAGGTGTCTGAACGAGATTTGACCTCTCGACAGAAACTCAGTCCATCTCGCTTAGGCAGCATTACCGCTGCCAAAATCAAGTCCGGGTGCCACTCATTCACAATTGTCAACGCATCCTCACCATCGGCGGCAAGTTTGGTCATGCACATTTCACTGAGCAGTCCCTGAATATAGGATGCCAACTCAGTATTGTTTTCCGCAATCAATACGCGAGGCAAATGTTTGTTGGTATCAGATTTTTGCTGAAAGGGAGCAACGGTGACAGCCTGCGTAATGGCTGTGTCGACATGGGGCAGTAGTGCTGCCGGCAATTCGGTCAAAGGTGCAAAGACGTCCACTGTGAACAGGCTGCCCTGACCGGTACCACTGCGCACAGTCACCGTACCGTCTAACAGGTCCGCATACTCTTTAACCAGCGATAGCCCAAGTCCGACGCCTTCGACGTGCCTCGACGATACTTCATTCAGCTGTTTGAACTCCTGAAATAAAGACTTCAACGTTTCATCTGGGATACCTACTCCAGTATCAAGCACAGATAGCACCAGCCGAGCGTTATCGTAGCGCAATGAAACTTTGACCTGCCCGCCCGCCATCGTAAACTTCACCGCATTTGATATCAAATTGGAGACGATTCGTTCGTATAAATATCGATCGATATTGACCAGCAAATTCGCCGATTGTGGATCGTAAGTCAAATTCACATTTCTTGAGGCAATAATCGACTGGAAGTCAGACACAACAGCGCCTGTCAAAGCAGCGACGTCAACCGGCTGTCGACTGACCTGAATCGAACCAGATTGAGCATCTGAAAAATCAAGCATCCCAGAAACCATCTGCAGCAATCTGACTGAGTTGTTGTGGATGGTACGCAGCAAGGCGCTCTGATCTTCAGTCAAGGTGCCATGATTGCCCATGAGCAGCGACTCGAGCGGCGCCAAGATCAGAGTCAAGGGGGTGCGCAACTCTGTCGACACAGTGGCCAGCAAAGTCGATCTGCGGTCTCTTCGATCTTCTTTTGCCTTAATCTCTTCTTCGCCAAGAAAGCCAACTTTGAGCTGCTGCTGATCAGTCTCGGCTTTGCTAGTTTCAGTATCAGCACCTGACGGCGAATGATCAGAAGAGGGAGCGGCATCGCTCTGCGGCGAAGAACTCAATCGTCTCAGAATCTTCCACGAACTTTTAAAGAACCCGCGCATTCGTGACCACCGTTGCAGGCAAAATTAAATCAAGCGATAGCTTCCAGGTTGCTCACCACTACCATTATGACCAAGCAAAACGAACTAGAACGTAGGAAGGGGGATAAATACAAACACTCAAACCTATATCCACATTAAAAGTTATCGCATCGCTTCCAACAAATTTGTTGAAATATTCGCTCCGACGACGCACCGATCAGCATCACATTCACCATATTTGATACCGCGACGTAGCGCCAATAGAGACCATAGACTAGTATACTACACTGCAGGCAATCATACGCTCAACAGCACAGCTAAGAGTGGCTACATAGCGCGCGATCGCCAGATCACACTAGAGCTACATGCAGATCTAGTCTACAGACTTCAAAATGGAAAGACGCTGAAATAAACTCGGTTTTGGCTGACCAGGTTGAACAGCAGATTGTTCAATTTTGAGTGCTTTAGATTCTAACTTAGCGACACGCTTTTGCAATTTGTCCTGTGTTGCTGCGGGTACACCAGGTGCCAGTTCTAAATAAGCCTTGTATTGAGCAATTGTTTCTCGGATTGTCTTGCTTGTTTGTTCAGAAATCTTTTCGAGCGTTTGAGCAAAGAAAAGATGAGTGTCAGCCACCTTAGGATCCTGATATGCAGCCAATCGAAACTTATCAATGGAGCTAGGGAATTGACGACTGCGGGCTAAATCGTTGGCCAGATTCAAATTCTGCTTTGCCTCTTCTCTCGCCTTGAAGATCAAATCCATGCCCCGATGAGCCCTCTCAGCCTGTCCGACGAAGCTCGAGGCGCGCTTGTAAGCGAGTTCAGCTGACGGCAAATCTTTGATCAGCAAGGCAAGATCTCCGATTGCGAACAATTTTGCGGTGTCACTAGTCGAGTTAATAGCTTTGTACATTTGATCTGTTGCTTCGTTGTATTTGCCTTGCGCCATTAAACATTCGGCAAAGGCAGGGCGATCTGCATCAGATTGGGGAAGAGGAATTTTCGCCACATTCACAGCTTGACCAGAGAGAGCCTTTAATTTTGCATCCACTAAGCGCAGCTCAATATTGGTGGGGTTTAACTTAATGGCTCTCTGCACCAAAATGTTTGCTTTCACACAATCGTTGGAGGCGAAATATGCGCCTGACGCTTCCTTCTGAGCTTTCAGGTAAAGCGCTCGGGTCAAGCCTTCAAGAGGAGCTGCGGTACTTGGTGCAGCAGTCTCAGCAAGCTCGAAATTTTTGATGGCGTCGTCAAATTTATCTATCCGCAAAGAATCATTGGCAAGACGGATGAGCAGCTCAGGCTCATTTGGAATCAATTCCAAACCTGCGTGCAATTCGGCAATCGCCATTTCCATGTCGCCGCGAGATTCAGCAACCGAGGCAATACTCAAATAAGGTCCGGGCAACTCGGGCTTGATCCGAATCGCTTCTTTAAATTCTTTGATCGCGGCAACGGTATTGCCTTGGGCTTCATAAAGCTTACCGAGCAGTTGATGCACAGGAGAACTATTTGGATTTTGATAGAGTGAAATATTCAATTCGGCAACAGCGGCCTCAAGTCGATTTTGCTTGAATGCGACCTGTGCCATTCCAAAGTGAGCGGTTGAATTACCTGAATTAATGGCAATTGCTTTCTTGAAACTTTCGGTAGCCTCGGATAACTTATTTAGCAAAACCTGCACGAGTCCTAGTTGAGCGTAGGCATTTGAATAGTGTGGATCCAACTTAATTGCGCCCATAAAGGCCTGAGAAGCACGATCGTTGCGCCCCTCTTCTTTATAGACTCGGCCAAGTAAGTAATGCGCTTCCACGACGCGGGGATCCGCATCAAGGGCCAAATTGCATTCTTTTCCAGCTTCTTTCAAAATTGCAGTGCGGCTTTTGATCACGGTGTTGTTAGAAGATTGCAACCGGTTCAGCAACACCATTGCCCTTCCGCAATGAGCGACAGGATTGTTTGGATCGATCGCCAAAAGACGCTCGAACTGCTCGTCAGCAGCATCCAACTTGAACTGCCGCCCAAGCGCCATCCCTAATCCGGCCAATGCGTTTGTCTCGTTTGAATTGGTATTCAAAACGGCGCGGTATAAATCGGCGGCTTCAGAATATTTCCCGTCCATCATTAAATCGGCGGCGGCGCTCAAGTCTCTGCGAACAGAACCTTTCAGCTCCACTGTTTGGGGCTTAGACTGCATGTCAGGAGCGACAACTGCAGTCTCAGTGGCTGAAGCCGGAGCTTTGTCTGCCGATGTTGTGGCCGGGAAGGTGCTCTCACCAGGGGTTGGGGTCTGGGCGCCAACAGCATAGGAGCTGGAAATCAAGCATGTTCCGGACAGTGACAGAGCTAACGTTACAAAGCCAAGTAGACTGAGCCGCTGACCGATTTGGAAACACCGCCGGTGATCTCCGGATGAGACTGAACTCCTGAACATCATCTGCCTCTCGCCCAACACTCTACATAGTGTAATGGTAGTCCGAACGACGCCGCTGATCAGTCTATGTTCCGACGCCCACATTATGAATCTTAAAGGATCCACTCGCACGGCGCTTTCAGCCGATTACCAAGTGGTTTATCGCTTCTACTTGCGTCCAATAAAAATTCCGCTTTCGAGCAGTTTGAAAAGACGCTCGAAAGGGGCTGCCAGTCAGGCAAAAGTCATTTGTGAATCAACTACACGAAATACGCACAAAGGCCAAATAAAATAGTGACTTGGACATCTGTTCAGATGTCTTGTGTGACGGTCACTTCCAGTCTACATGAAGTCGTCACGGTGCACTCACCTCCAGCCCAGACCGACAAGCAGCCCAGCAGACCAAGGAACACGAATCATGGAAAAATCCACCACACCCGACAAGCAGTTGACATGCCGTGACTGCCGAAGCACTTTTGTGTTCTCTGGAGCCGAACAAGATTTTTTCAAAGAGAAAGGGCTAGGTAACGAGCCAAAAAGGTGTCCAAACTGTCGCCTATTGTCACGTAGCCAGCGTCCTGGCAGCGTCGTGCAACAGACTGCAGAAGTTCCCTGCAGCAGCTGCGAACGCCCAACACGAGTACCGTTCTTGCCAAATGGGCACAAACCAGTGCTATGCAATTCCTGCTTCTATTCTCAAAAGGCCCCAAGCTCACCGCCTGATAATGACGACCATGTGATGTCGGCGGCAAGCTAAGTCGAAGAAAAAGAAACCAAAAACGGCGGTGCGCGATTACCGCCGTTTTTTTGTGTCTTGTAATATGCTTCCTGCTGGTGGCACTAGCTGACGATAATCTACGTCAGCATACGAGACGCGTTCCTGGAGAATTTAATGCTGCCTATAACAACCGATTACGAACCGATGGAGGCCACTCTCACCAACGAGATTCCTCGCGGTGAAGGCTGGCAGTACGAGCCGAAATGGGATGGCTTCCGCTGTATCGCCTTTAAAGACGGAGAGAAGATTCAGCTGCAATCAAAAAGCGGGCGCGAACTGGGAAGATACTTTCCAGAAGTAATTCAATCATTACAGAACATTGATGCTCAGAACTTCGTCATCGACTCTGAAATCGTGGTGCCGTCTGGCAAAGAATTTTCATTCGATGATTTACTGCAGAGAATACATCCAGCGGCCAGCAGAATCAAAAAGCTAGCCCGCGAAACCCCAGCCGTGATGATCGTTTTCGACATCCTGGCCAATGAGCAGAATCAATCACTTGTGCTTGAGCCTTTGTGGAGAAGGCGCCAGGAATTAGAAAAATTCGCGGCGAAGAATATGACTGGAAACAGCAACGTGATTCTGTCACCGGCCACAACTGATGCTAGTGTCACCGATGATTGGTTGGCGAAAATGGGAAATAGACTGGACGGCATCGTCGCTAAGAAATTGGATCTGCCGTATCAGTCAGGCAATCGTAAGGGAATGCATAAAGTAAAGAAATTGCGCACCGTCGATTGCGTAGTCGGCGGTTTCCGCTATGCAAGCGGAAACAACAAGGCGATCGGATCACTGCTGCTCGGATTGCACGACGAAAAGGGTTTGCTCAATCATGTCGGATTCAGCTCGTCCTTCACAGCCAAAGAAAAAGTAAAGTTAGTTGAGAAGCTGGAGCCGTTGATAGAGAAACCCGGTTTCACCGGCGATGCACCAGGCGGACCGAGTCGATGGAGTACGGAACGCAGCACTGAATGGGAACCGTTGCAGAATATTTTGGTGGCAGAAATAACATACGATCACTTCACGAATGGAAGATTTAGACATGGCACACGCTTCATGCGCTGGCGACTTGATAAATCACCAGAACAATGCACTTATGACCAGATACATGGCTACAAAAGATCCGACAGCGAGGCTGAGGAACCTTAGACGATGTTGAAACAGTACAACAGCAAGCGCGATTTCCAAAAGACGCCCGAACCTAGTGGCAAAGAGCCTTCCACGTCGCAAGGTGCGCTCAAATTCGTAATTCAGAAGCACGCGGCGCGACGACTTCATTACGACTTTCGCCTGGAGATTGATGGAGTCTTAGTATCATGGGCAGTGCCAAAAGGTCCGGCGCTAGATCCGAAAGAGAAAAGACTGGCTGTGCAAACCGAAGACCATCCTATGGATTACGGCGATTTTGAAGGAGTTATCCCCAAGGGCGAATATGGCGGAGGAGAGGTAATCGTTTGGGATAGGGGCACATACACACCAGACGAAGAAGGGAAGTTATCCTGGCATGACAGAGACGAAGCGCAAAAACGTATGCGGGAAGGATTCAAGAAAGGAAAAATCTCAATCTTCCTGGAAGGCGCCAAACTGCACGGTTCGTGGACACTCGTCAAGCTCAAAAAGACCGAGAAAGAGTGGTTGCTGATCAAACATAGCGATCAATTCGTGCGCACAGATAAAGATCCAACTGACGACGATCAATCGGTCCTTACAGGGCGAACACTAATCGACGTCAAAGCTGGTAAAGACGCAAAAAAAATTCTGCCACAGAAGATCGAAGTGGGAAAAGTCAAACGCTTTCCTGCTTCAATAAAGCCGATGACAGCTAGTCTCGCTGATAAACCGTTCAACAAAGAAGGCTGGGTTTTTGAACCCAAGATGGATGGAATTCGCGCACTTGCTTACATCAAAGACGGTGAGGTAGGACTGAAATCCCGAAACGATTTAGAGCTGACGCAACAGTTTCCATCTATTGCAGCAAGCCTGGCGAATTACAAAGGCAACTTTGTCTTGGACGGCGAAATAATCGCTCTTAACGAAAAGGGACGTCCTTCATTTCAGCATCTGCAACAGCGGTCAGGATTGAGTCGGGGCGCGGACATCCACAATAAAGAATCTCAGACGTCAATTTTCTACTACGTATTCGACATCATTTACTGTCAGGGCCGCAGCCTCGAAGACGAACCCTTAACGGAGCGCCGAAGAATCTTAGTAGAGCAAATCAGACCAACGCAAAATATTCGCATCATAGAGCAATTCGACACAGACGGAGAATCTGCGTACGAAGCCTGTGTGGCAAACGAACTCGAAGGCGTGGTCGGCAAGCGCACTGACAGCACTTACGAAACCGGTAGGCGCTCAAAAAACTGGTTGAAGGTCAAATCAACAACAAGTGCGGAATTTTTGATCTGCGGATACACAGAAGGTACCGGATCGCGCCATCACACATTTGGTTCACTATTGATGGGCATGCACGATCAGCAAGGAACACTGGTTTACGCCGGTGCAGTCGGAACGGGATTCGACGACAAGAAGCTGATGACTCTCATCAAGATGATGAAACCTTTGATGATCAGCAAGTGTCCTTTTGGCAAGAAGCTGCCGGGTAAACTGAATCCAACTTGGGTAAAACCTGAATTGATCGCGGAGATCAAATTCGCAGAATGGACGCAAGACAAAATACTCCGCGCACCAGTTTATTTACGACTGCGTGACGACATAAATTCCGCAGAAGTCAAACCCACACCAATCATTGAAACCAGTGAACTGAAGGCCGTTAGGTCCATAAAGCCCCAAAAGTCCAACGTCAAGACTAAAGCAACAAGCACCGAGGAGGAGGATTCCATGACTGCGGAAATTCTAGAGCAGCTAGACACAGACAAAGAAAAACTCGAACTCGAAGTCGACGGAAATAAAATTCCTTTCTCAAACTTAGATAAAGTTTTTTGGCCCGCCACGGCAACGACGGAAGCCGTGACCAAGCGAGATTATGCTATTTACCTGGCCAAAGTAGCACCATATTTGCTACCGCATTTGAAGAACAGAATTCTGACGATGGTACGGTTTCCAAACGGAATCGCCCAGGGCAGATTTTATCAAAAGCATTGGGAGCACAAGCTACCGCCATTTGTAGAAACGGTCAGACACTTCACTGAACATGCAGGACTCGATCAGGATTTTCTCATCTGCAACAACATATCGACGTTGTTATGGCTAGCTCAAATTGCTGACTTAGAATTACATACGTCCCACACGCGTAACAATCCCGACCCCGAAGCATCCACGTTGCCACGCGACTATACCGGCGACGTGAAAACACTGGAAGCGTCTCTTCTAAACTATCCTGACTACATGGTGATCGATCTCGACCCCTATACATATAGCGGCAAAGAGAAGAAAGGAGAAGAACCTGAGCTGCACGAAAAAGGCTTCAAGCAAGCCTGCCAGGTAGCACGCTGGGTGAAAGAACTGCTCGATAGCTTGAAGATAGAATCGTTTATCAAAACCTCAGGGCGAACGGGACTGCACATCTACGTTCCGATTGTAAGAACGATTGATTACCCGACCGTGCGAATGTTGTCCGAAATAATCGGCAAACAAATTCTCAAAGAGCATCCAGAAGATGTGACCATGGATTGGACAATCGTTAAACGCACCGGCAAGGTATTTCTCGATCACAACATGAACGCGCGAAGCAAAACGCTGGGGTCAATTTACTCTCCAAGAATCGCACCAGAAGCGACGATATCAACGCCTATCGAGTGGAGCGAATTGGGTCATGTCTACCCACACGACTTCACGATGCGCACAATTCCGGAACGACTTACAGAAAAAGGCGATTTGTGGGCTAACATTCTCGACCACAAAAACGATCTGGAAAAACTATTAATTAACACCGACAAAGCACCAGCTGCAATGGCACCGCAAATTGCTGCAAAACAACGCAAGAAGAGATCAGTCTCCTGAGCGCGCCAAACTCACCAGAATGCCCGGAAGTCGCCCTAACTCGGAGTCTTAGCCGGCTTAAAAACAAGATAGACGCCGACCAGCGCGCTCAAAACAGCGAGAGCTGTACACTGAGGTGTTTGCCATTTTGATTCGGGAATCGATGTAACAATGATGGCGAGCGCGTTGTGCGAAGCGTGAAATAACATCGACGGAAAAATCGACCCGGTGCGATAGACCATCAAGGTCAAGACTATGCCGAGCACCGCAGTCGGTAGCAAGCGGTATCCGCTTAAGTGAAAGAATCCAAAGAGAACGCCGACGAGAATGCAGCAATTGATAGAATTGAATTTGCGCCGCAGCAATCCAAAGATAGCTCCACGGAAAAGCACTTCCTCACAGATTCCCGGCATGACGGCCATGGCGAACAGAATCATCCACATCGGTTGATCTTTTGGCGTCATCATCTCCGTCATCGACTTCGCTAACGTTTCGGACATCGGTAAGAACCGACTTTGCAACTCAACGATCATCCCAGTTAGCAGTACAGAACCTGGTGCCATCAGTGGTGCACCGATGAGCGCGGACCAGCGAGGCATTTTGAAACTAAAAACTTCCTTGAATGGCAGCCGAAGCCAAGCCACCACCGCAAACGACGGCAACAATATAACGATCAGCTGCGTGGCAATCATGCCGTAAACTTTATCAAGCAACTGGGCAATTTGGCCGATGTAAAACATCGCTATAAAAGTGCAAGCATAAAGAACTGCGACGATTCGATCAAAATCCTTTCGGCGATTTGGAGAAACCTGAATCTTGAAAAGAATCTCTTCCTTGCCCAAAAGGTCAATCGCTATGTGGGTTACATAAACCCCATAGAAAGTGGAACTTATGAAAGTCGTGAGAACAGCAGCCCAATTAAATTGACCACGGAGAATCTCTGTCATACAAACACAAACGTTTGAAATTGGCACTATGTAGATTGCTGCAGGCAAATGTTTGACAGGGAAGAGGGCGACGGCTGACAAAAACATAGCAATCATCAAATACGGAACGCTGTACCCTTGCCCCTGTTGGAAATTTCGCGAATAAGAAGAAAGCCAAACCGCGATCGAACCGAACAGCAAAATCAGAGGGAACGCCAGGGGCACGGTGAGAAAAATATCTGCCGGTGACAGAGAGAGAAGGAAAGCGCCGGAACCGTCCTCAACCTTACTGAGACTGGTGCTCAACATCAAAATCAAACTGGAGAGAAGCAGTACGACCGTGAGCAGTCCGATCGAGAAAACAACTAAAAGCTTTCCGTAAACAATACTTTCGCGCCCTACAGCCGACACCAACAAAACGGGCAGTGTACCTCGCTCGCGTTCGCCTGTGATCAAGTCTATTGCAGGAAAGAGCGTGCCAGTCAAAAGCAAAAGAACGAGCGTAATCGGCAAAGTCAAACTCAACCAAGCACCGGAACGTTTGGCCGCATTCTCAACGTTAGTGGCTGAAAAATGTAAAGTCTTCAACCATGGACTTTCGATACCAAAATCACTAATTCGTTTTTCAGAAAGACGTAAACGCGCGTCTATGAGCAGTTTATTGACGCGAAGATAATCGCCATTACTATCTTTCAGTTCATCGACTCGCACCGTGATTTGAGGATTGGCGCTGGACGGAACGTATGGACCGCTAACATCAACAGGAACGGTGACCACAACATCCACTTTCCCGCGCTTAAGCGACTCGAACGGCGTCATGCCATCTTCATCCATAAGCTTGACTTGAGGATTCTTCGCAAACTGATCACGGAACCAGGCGGCGCCAGGTCCATCGACCATTACTCTGGTGGCGACCGTATCATTCTTTACTCGCCGCGCCACCATGATTTTTGATGCGACAATCAGACTAACAGGATACAAAATTAGCGGTATCAGAATGCCCACACAAAGCGTGCGCCAATCCCGGGCAGTTTCTATAAATTCCTTGCGGAAGACAATAAATATTTCAGACGAATTCACTGCCTGCTTCCTGAACAATTGCGAGGAATATATCCTCTAAATAGTGCTGTCCAGTCTTTTCACGAAGCTCTTCCAGTCGCCCAAGCGCGAAGATTTTTCCTTTGTAAACAATGGCAATGCGATCGCATAGCTTTTCAGCTTCGCTCATAATATGCGTGGAAAGCAAAACGCATTTCCCAATTTCTTTGCAGCCTTGAATAAACTGGTGCATCGATTGAATTGCCAGAACGTCGAGTCCGCTGGTTGGTTCATCAAGCACGATCACAGGCGGATCATGAACAACAGCTCTAGCGATAGAAACTTTCTGTTTCATTCCGGTTGAGAGTTTTTCGCACCTTGTATCGGCGAACGATTCTATCGTCAACATTTTCATAACTTCGTCAACTCGACTCTTGATTTTCTCAGTCGGATATTTGCTCAGCTGAGCAAAATACGTAAGAATCTCACGTGGAGTCAATCGTTCATACAAGCCTGTTTCAGCCGAAAGGAAACCTAGACACCGACGCACATCTTGAGGGTCCGTTTGTGAGTCAAAGCCTTCCACGCTAATCGTTCCAGAATCCGGCGTCAAAATGGTGCCGATCATGCGCATAGTTGTCGTTTTACCTGCACCATTCGGTCCGAGAAAACCCAGAATCTCGCCGTGGGCACAAGAGAAACTGATGTCATCTACAGCGGCAAAGTCTCCGCGTTTGGCATCATAAAAGTGTTTCGTCAAATGACTTACTTCTACGGTCATGTTGCTTTCACCGTTTCACCTTTGTTTTTGCGTTTTCCTTCATCCAGATTTTCAAAATTACGTCGAACGAAGAACAAAATCACCACCACTAAAATTATCGGCTCTATAAGGGCTATTGAAGCCAGTGCAATTGGGGGATTCTCATACTTCCGCATAATCAAAAGATTGGCAATTGGAATCAAAGCAGTGCGCAAATTAAATTGAATTCCTGGAATCATAGCGATTGTCGGCAGAGTCATGAGCAGAATCATCGGTAGACTAACCAACGTTTGGGCGGACTTGACGGTCTTTCCGTAGCCGGCTACGCAGAGATAAATGGCCGAGAGAAGTGCGCCGGTACTGCAAAAGAAGGCGAGCATCAGAAGCAATTCATTAAGGGTTGGTAGCTGCACATACTGCCTGACCCGACTAACTACTACTGCCCCGGAAACAAAATAGTAGGAAGCGGTGTGCAAAGTGAGATGCTGAAAGTCGTTGAACATTTCAGCCACGTTAAATCCGTGCCCCAATATGCCGGCAATGATGAAGATAACGAAAAGCGCCAGACATGCGAGATTAAAGGCTGCGCCTCCAAGACAGATGACAGCAACAGTCAAAAATTTTGCGATCACGATAACAAATCGATTGATTGGCAGTAGAAGTGTAGTCGAAAACGTTTTCTTCTCATGCTCTTCCGCCATCATGCAAACGCTCGCGGGCCCACCAATGACAGTCATCATCAAAATCATGAACGTTACCAGAAGTGCAAGCAATTTATCAAGCAGTATTTTCAACTCTCCATCGGTGGCGCCGATGGTGCGTGGTTTTCTTAGTCCTGCTCGCTGCACAGAAAATACGTTGAGGATATTAGCTGAAACACCCTTCGCTTCAAGCTTCTGCTTCAGTGCCTTAAAACGTGCTAGTCGAATTTCAGCTTCAATTTGATCGGCGACGGTGCCAAGGTGGCTAGAAGTCTCATGCGCTTCAATTGAAATTTGCGCTGTCAGAGGATCAACTGTGACCACGGCAACTGCCTCCTTCTTTTGTTCAGCCAATTTTTGGTTATCCGGCTCAACCTTTTCTGGCAACGTGGCATCAATGGGAGATTTGGGCAGAGGCGAATCGGTAGCAGACTGGCGCAGCGCTACATTTTCTGCCAGTGGCGGCGGAGGATTGTCGTCGATCACATTGAAGTGCTTTTTGCTGCGCAGACCTTCTGCAATGGCGGCAGCAAGTGGCGATACACCGCTGACATAAATCGTGTCGCGGTTTTTCTCTTGCATGCTTGCGTACCAGAGCGAAGCCTCATTGACGAAGACAGCAGAGAGCGGGTAGAGCACAAGCGGCATGAGAACCGCATAGATCAAGACATCGGGATCGCGCCCACAGCATGTCAATTCTTTTCGGAAAACGAGCCAGAAATCTCTCATCACTTGTGCGCTTCTCGAAAATCGCACCAGAAAAGATACTTCAAAAATGTTTTCTCAATTGCGCGCTTTGTAATCGAAACTTCTGATCGCATCCGCCAAACCCTGAGCTAAACCAACTTGTTGCAAGTGGTCGAAAGACACAGTCTGCACTATATCAAAACGAGCGCCTCTAGCCACTAGTTTGTTGTCTATCTCGGCCAGAAATTGTTGACCGAGAATATCGTGGCTGCCAATTTGGAAAAACACAACCGTCAGTTCGCGCCGATCTTTGATCATTTGACTAGCATGAACCAGCACATCCTCGACCATCTGAGCCTGCTCAAACGGATGTGGCACACCGTCGGTGATCACAGCAATCAAGCGAGGTCGCTTTTCGCCTCGTTGAACCAGATAATCGTTCAATCTGTCAGCCAGAGGTTCAGCAAGACGCGTATTCGGGGCAAGCGGTGTGCGCTGAAAGAGCATAGTAAGTTGTTGAGGGTTTTGATGTTCGTACACATTGAAGTTTCGGTTGAAAGACGTGATTGTTATACCTTGACTTGCAAAGGGCGCCAATTGGCGAGCCAGAGCAACCGACTGCGCTCCACACCAGTCCCAGCGCGAAGTGAAGCCCGGACAGTCAAGCTTATGCATTGACATGGAAGCGTCAACGATCAGCTCAACATCGTATTTGGAAAGAAAGCGTGCGGTTTCGGAGACTTTGACAGTCGCCATCGGTTCCTGATTCCGGTCTACAAAAGCAGCGAGACGCTCAGCATTTAGAGCTATGGGTGACTTGATCGGCACCGTGTGATCAGGTCGCGGTAGCCTCAAGGAAAGTGTCGGTGGATCGCCTTCTGCTTCCAGCGAGAGCTTGACAGCTTTCGAACGACCGTCTCTCTGAACCGTCAGGGCTACCAGGTCACCCTGCCGATCGACATTCGTGACATGGTCACCAACTTGCAACCCGCCCTGGAAAGCGGGTGATCCGTCGCGAACTGCAGTGATACTAGTGACTCCATCTGCGGTCGCGCCGGTTCGGAGTCCAAGCTGCTGCTTGACTGCACTGGTGAGAATTTCTGAGACACCAACTTGCCCAAAAAGCATCTTGCTTTGGCCGGACGCCGCGTTCATCTGAGCGGAATTCGCCTGAAGAGCGTCTCCTTCCGACCTATACGCATCTGCCTGTGCCGAAGCGGGGTTCGAACCTGGGTTGGAACCTAGGTGCCGAAATGATGGAGCCGGCGCCGGCGTTTGAGCTCCGGCTGAGGGTGAAGATGCCGACGCAGCCAGGACAGTGAGCAATAGCGCCAAGCAGTAGCTCAGACAGCGAATTCTCGTGGACTTCCAAACGACTGAAATGGACTCTTTCGAATTCAACTGCTCTCCCGTGAGTCAAACGCTCATACATCTATAAACGCTGAAAGCAGTAAAAAAGTTCAAAACCGCAGATTAAAAGTGTGTGGATGCCTCTACTGGCACTTTCCAGCCACTGAAATCGTTTTGCGCCAGAAACGCTTGTCGTCCCAAACTCTTCAGCGCCTCGAACGCAGCCAGAGTCAGCACCGTTTGCCGGACTTGCGGGGGGCGATTTTTATCGACCCGCCAGAATCCTCTTGGACGTGGACGCCAATCGCTTGGAACAGACGCCTGCGAACCATGACTTGGTTCGAGCTGATTTTCCTTGCCTGAGCCGGGTTGGGTCGTCTGGCAACCTTGCAAAATATGCCTCAGGTCCAAAACGTCCAGCCCATACAAATCGGCGATTAAGGCGTCCAAAATGCAGCGCAATCGCATTCGCTCCACCGAATCGGCCGCCAGTTGGAGCGATTCTGGTGGCAGAAACTCTTCAAGCTGCGGAGCAAAATGCTTTGCATTGGCACTCAGTCTTGCGGCAATTTCTAAAACGGTTGGTTCAGCCAACAACAATTCAGGGCGGGGCAGACAGCTCTCTTGCAGAATGAAGTAATTGAGATTATTGCCGACCAACCGCATCCGCAACATGTAGTCAAACACGAAGCTGTTCAAACAAGCAGTCAGCAAAAGAGCGATTTTCGAATCTCGACAATGAAACGTCGGCACCGAGTTGCCGCATGGATAGCTGCCTAGACAAGCGGCAATCATGGAGCGAACATTAGTAGCAGAACCGACACCGAGAAAACCAACTTTGAGGGCACCAGCTGTGCTGTCGTAGTCCTTTGCCGCGAGCAAATATTGCGGCATGATACGTCCATCTGGAACCGGGAGCCACAGCGCTTGTCGCCCCTTTCCGTGCACCCATCCCTTCTGAGCAACATCGAATTGACCGATCATTCGCCCTTCATAAAGTGGAAGCGCAACAGCTTCGATCTGATTTTCCGAAATCGCAAAGGCACCATCAGCGGAGGCAAACCAACCAGGACGATGCAAATGCACATAAGGATTGTCGGCGCCGGATTGAAGCGGTGCCCATGCGCCTCGAATCCATCGACCATGGGCATCAGACCTATAGCCGATCTGCTCGGCGTAGTCGCGCAAAATAAACTTCTGCGAGTCGTTGGTCATATCAAATTCGCGCCGAAATTTCAGATCAAATTCTTCAACGAAGTCTTCGAAGCGTATTGAATTACTACCGATTTTTCCGACCAGCTCCAAATCTGCCACACTCTCAACTTCCGGTACTGAGAGCCACTTTGGACTGAAGCTTTTCAACTTTGCAACGGCAAGTCGATGTGGTAAAACCAGCTCCGCTTCCGTCACATTTCTAGAATCGAAATGCGCCATCAACTCTTTTGTAACCCCGCCCTTCCTAAACAGGACGATGCAAAATTTGAAGGAGCGATGAATATCAAAAAGCCCTTCTGCATTGTGGAAAGAATACAAAAACTTCCAGTCATTCTTTTTTAACAGCGCCTCGCGCAAGTCCAGAGACCCTTTATCTGAATAGAGGCTAGCAGGGACGATCAGCGAGACAACGCCATTTACCTTGGCAATTACTAAAGACAACTCAACGAAAAGTTTATAAGCATTGATGTCAGACGATCCCTGCAGCTCAAAGGCACCACTCTTAGAAATCCACTGACTAAACAATCTATATTCGCTTTGATATTGATTCCACTGTTCGTCTATTTGAGACTCCGAGCATAGTTCGTCTTGTATACGCAATGCTTCTTGCTTGCCTAACGACCAAAACTGCGAGTGCTTGCGTTGAAAAAACTCTCGAGAGTTAGGCTTCAGTATTTCCCAGGGAGGATTACCAAGAACCACATCGAAACCGGGCGTACCGCCTCGAAACACATCCGGAAACTGCAACGCCCAATGAAAGTAATTGAAACGTTTTTCCGCATCTGGTCTCAGTCCAAAAAACTTGTTGCAGAACTGATCTGCAGCTTCGGTGGAAGTAGCTTGAACCTTAAATTGTGGCAGCACGCCAACAAGTGAATCGCCACACTTCAACTTAGTTGCCAGTTCGCGCTCCAGTTCTGAAGCGCTTGCGCCACATTGTAGTGCTAACAAAAACCGAGCTACTTTGACAGCGGCTTGATCCAGATCCACTCCATAAAGACAGTGGCGAAGAATGTCACGACGACAAGGCACCAAATCTGAAACCGCGCGGCTTTCCATCAAGCGTTGAGCAAGATATTCAAGCGCAGCGCTCAAGAACATTCCGCTGCCCATTGAAGGGTCCACAACTTTCAGAGTCAAGATTTGCTCTGGGTTTTTCAGCCCTCCCGATGGCTCGTAAACCAACTCGTGTAGCGCCTTTCCCACAGTAAATCTAGCCAAATCTCTTGGAGTGTAGAAATTCCCCAAACGCTTTTTGCTCTTACTGATCAAAGTTATTGTGCAATTCGTTCCGCCATCGGCTTTGACGGTGTAGAGCAAAAGATACTCGTAGACTTGGCTGAGCCAATCGCTCAACTGATCTGAAGTATGCTCTTCACTAACACGATTGGGCAAAACTTTGATCGCATCAACAAACACGTCAGGCAAAATCTTGAGACAACTACAATCTTCAGTTTTCGATGCCGGACAAATTTCAGCGAGCTGCTGCTGCACAAGTTGAAGCGCATCCTCTTTCAGTCGATCGAGGATTCTTTTATCTCGTTGCAACGCTTTCTTTGGTCGGGTCATGCCGACATTGTATGCGCTTCATTACAAATGCATGCGAGTGAAATTTTTTATCCGACGGCAGCTCGACTAAGCAGGCTTGCCCCAATACCATCCTTGACCGTACTCGATGCCAATTTCCAGAAGCAGATCTAACTCGTCTCGATTTTCGATGCCTTCTGCGATCAGCTCGGCACCAAGAGCGTTCACTACTTTTACAAGTCGGCGCAGCAAGCGAGCTTTAGCGGGTTCTTCGGCGATTCCAGAAACATATTTGCGGTCGATCTTAACGATATCCGGTTCGAGAATGATCAAACTCTCTAGCGATGATCGACCAAATCCGACGTCATCTATGGCGACGAGAATGCCGTTCTCTTTTAGGGCCGCAACGTGATCTCTTAGATATGCGGGATCACCAATGAATTGTTGCTCGCTGATCTCTATGCAGAAATTGCCAGGTTTGCGATTTGGTGGAAACAAAGTCAATAAACGATCGATCGGAGTATCGATTATCGTTGAGGGAAATAAGTTGACATGGAATCGCGTCGTTTGATCGGTGAACTTATTCGTATCAAGACTGCCATTCAGACATGTTTTCAGACAACGCAAGTCGACTATAGTAAGCAAATTGTATTCGCAGCTAACCCGGAACAAGTCGTCAGGCATTTCGAATGCGCCGGCTGGTCCGCGGCTCAGAATCTCATGTCCAAAGATTGATTCATCCTTCAATCGATACAAAGGCATCGAAACCGCTCTGAAGCAGTCACCCTTGCGCAACTTTTCTGTCAGCTCCGAGAGCGCCTCTTTATCAGCACTTTCGACGTTGTTCTTATGTTTTTCGCCGGAAGAGACACGATTCTTGCCGAGCAATTTGCTCTCGCGAACGGCAAGTCGAGCCAGCGACAGCACTTCTTCGATCGAGCAGAACTCATAAGGAAGAGCGAGCACACCCAAACTAGCGGTCACCCGAATCGTTTCAGAAGCCAGGCGCAATGGGCTTTCGGCCACTGATAGGCGGATTTTTTCTGCCACCAGCATGCCTTCGGCCAACCTGGTATCAGGCAATAGAAGTAAGAATTCGTCTCCACCGATGCGAGCAATGTGGTCGGTCGGACGTACAGTTTCACGCAACCGTCCTGCAATTTCTTTGAGCACGACGTCACCAACTGCATGACCGAGCGATGCATTGATGCGATCGAAGTCATCGCAATCAAGCATTACGGCAACAAGGTTCCACCCCTGACGTTGGGCTCGATTGAATTCACTTTGCAGAGCCCGCTCAAGTCCAGTTCGATTCAAGACTTCTGTCAGAGCGTCGATGTTGGCAAGCGTTTCCAACCTGCTCGTCGCCGCGTCTAGCTTGAACGTTGCATCTTTGAGCGCCTCTTCAGATTTCTGAAGCAGGGCCTTTGTTTTTTCCAATTCCATCTGTGCCGTACCAGTTGATTCCATGTTATTAGCCTAGAAGCCCCGTTTATACCAGGTAGTTATGAATAGTAATAGTTGCCAAGCGCGGACTGGCTTGAATTGCCCTTCCAATTTCTTGCCATTCCCTGAAACTGGTGAGTCATATCGCGATTCCTTTCTAATTGTTCCCAACATGTGCTCGATTTAGTAGTCGAATTGATCACTGCATGTAACATGGTCTGGATTATGAATGGCGCAGAAGAGCAAAAAGCGCCGCCATCAGGCGGTTCAAATTTATGGAAACAGCTACTGGCGCTGGCTATTGCCGGGCTTTTCCTCTGGTTGTCATTTAAGGACGCCAAATTTGGAGAAATTTGGGACTACGCCAAACAGACTAAACCAGAATATCTCTTTTGGGTATTTGCCACAGCAGTTATCAGTCACCTGCTGAGAGCCTGGCGTTGGATTTTCCTTCTCACGCCACTGACCGATAAAAAAATCAGTCTCTTTAATTCGTTTTGTGCGGTGATCTATGGATATGCCATTAACATTGTCATCCCGCGCGGCGGCGAAGTGGCTCGATTAATTTCCATCAGTAAGAGCGAAAACTTGCCATGGATGGGCGTTCTGCCTACTATGTTCATCGACCGGCTGCTCGATATAGCCATTTTGGGATTTCTGCTGGGCCTGACTCTGACTCAATTGCCGAAGCAAATTCTCGAAAAAGCACCACTTCTAATTCCAGGCGGCATCGCCATAACCGTCTGCAGTATTGCGGGTCTACTTGTTTTGCCCCTCGCGTCAAAGTTGATTCGCTGGTTCGCTGAGTGGCCTGCAGTCAAGCAAAAGCTATCGCCAAAGTTGGCTGCAACGTTCGAAAACCTCGCCACTCAGTTTGGGGTGGGCACCAAGTCCCTTACGGATCCTAAGACGTATCCTGCAATCGCTTTACTGACCCCGGCGATTTGGTTCTTCTACTGGCTAAACTTTTATTGCATGATCTTCGCTTTCCATCTGGAATCCAAGGTTTCAGCGATGCAGTGCCTGGTCGTATTTACGATTGGATCATTTGGAGTGTTGATTCCAACTCCAGGAAACGTCGGCAGCTTCCACTATCTAGTTAGTCAGGCGTTGCAATTCACATGTGGGTTGGATGAAAGTCAATCGCTCGCATATGCAACTGTGTTGCACTTCTTCTGCTCGATTCTGGCGATATGCGTCACCGCTGCTGCTTGCTGGATTTGGCAACAGACTCATCCGAAAAAACCTAATCCCTAGCCTGGAACGCACTCTGGCAATGTTACGTGCGGGGCAACGGGACCTAATCTTGATGATTGTCTATGACACCAAGGGCGGTATCGAACTAGTTTTCCAACTGCAGGTGATTAATTTTGGCAAGAATCAGCAAGCGAAAATGAGCTGACGGCAATCACCAAAACCCGAAAATTCAGCTAAAATTTCCAATCCGCCAAAGAAGGTTATGGAAGGTGTGCAGCAGCGATATATTCATGCCGCCATTGTAGAAACACCTACCGCGCACATCGCGATAGTGAGTTAGAGTAGGAAAGGAGACTGCACTTACCAAAGGCAAAATCATTGTCTGGGATCGAAGAAACCCTGAAAGAGATAGAGCGCCCCAAAAGAGCACTTGTGCTTTCTG